>CAMLOR010000209.1 GCA_946481615.1 uncultured Aquimonas sp. | reverse complement strand
CGCCGCCGTGGTGGGCGCCTGCGCGTCGGGCTGCAGCGCGACGGCGAAATACTGCGCCGGGATGCGCGCCTGCAATTCGCCCGCGGCGAACGCGCCCGAGAAAAACGATACGGTGCGCGCCTTCTGCAGCGCCACGTCGAGTCCGAACACGGGCGCGTCGCGCGTGCGCGCCAGCGCCAGCACCGCGCCGTGAGTGTCGACCACGCTGATCGACACGCGCGCAGGCGTCGACAGTGGGCGGCGGATCTGCGCGCGCGCCCGATTCGCCACGCCCAACGCTTCGTCGACGATGGTGCGGGCTTCTTCCGCGCTGAGCGCGCCCGCGCCGTCGGTGCCGGCGCGCGGCGGGAAACGTTCCGCGCCGGACTTGTCGACCAGCACGAAGGCATCGCGGCCCGGATAAAGCGCGGTGTCGGCGCGGATGCCCGAGAGCGCGCTGCCGAACACGATGCCCGGGCGCGCGGTTCCATCGGAATAGCCCGGCACCGGGATGAACGCGCCGGCCGTGGCGAGGTTGCCGGTGGCGCCGTTCTGCGCGGAGAGATCGCCGAAGCGCGCATCGCTGAAGCGCAGCGTCTTGCCGTCGGCGGTGATGCGGTCGGCCTGGCGATCGAGCGGCGCGGCGAAGCCGAAGCTCGCGGCCAGCGCGACGAGTTCGTCGATGTCCTGATCGCGGTCGAGGATGACGGGATCGAGCGTGTATTGCGCATCGCCGCCGGCGAAGCCGATGCCGCCGATCGGCACGCCGTTGCGATAGAGCGGAAAACCGCCGGGATCGGCCGACAAACCCAGCGGCGAACGATGCGGGCCGGCGGTCGCGCTGCCGTCGAAGCGCAGCATGAGATCCGAGCACGACAGCTGCGAGAACTGCACGCCGAACAGCGGACCCGACGGCGCGTTCGACTCGCCCGGATTGAAGGACTGCTGCACGATCTGCGAGGCCGTGCGCGTGGAGAACGCGTTGCCTTCCGAGGAAAGATAGGCACCGGTGACGGCCTTCGCGATGGCGGCCAGTTCGGTCGGCACATCGAGGTTTTCGAGCCCGCCCGCCACGCCGCGGTTCGAGGTGATCTTCACCGTCGCCGGCGCACCGGCCATGCGGTACACGCCGAGCACGTTGCCGACGCGATCCACCACGGCGAAGGTGCCCGGCCGCCCGCGCGCGGCGGCTTCGGCCACGCCCTGCGCGATCGTGCGTTGCACGTCGGCCACGGTGAGGAAGGAATCGGGTGCGACGCAGGAGCCGCTGCAACCGGAATCGTCGCTGCCGCTGGCGGGCGGGGGCGGAGGCGCGGTGCCGACCGGATCGGCCGAATTGCTGCCGCCGCTGCACGCGCCCAGGGTGAGCGCGCTCGCGACGGCGAACGCCAGCCAGGACGACGAACCCCGCACTTTCTCCATGGCCCCGAACCCTCCCCGAGGTTCCGATCCCGATGCCGAACGCAGCGTGCCCCTGGCCGGATGATAGCGGTCCGGTGCTACGGGCGTCGATGGCGGAGCTTGTGCCCGCGCGGACTGATTCCCGTCACTCCCGCGCACGCGGGAATCCAGCGATTTGGGTTCGCGAAGAGCACGTCGCTGGGTCCTCGCCTTCGGGGGACGACGAGCCGTCGTTTCAGCCCGCGATTTCCTCGCGCGCTTCGTCCAATACCCAGTTGACGAAGGCGCGCGCCGGCGGCCGCAGTCGGCGGTGCGCGGGGTGCACGACGTAATAGCTCCAGCGCGCCGGCATCACGGGGCCGGGCAAGGCGCGCAGCAGTCCGTTCGCAATGAAGGGCGCGACGATCTTCTCGCGCGCCAGTGCCACGCCCAGGCCGCTGGCGGCGGCGCGCAGCGCGTCGGTGGAGTCGGTGAAGACGTGGCGTTCGTCGAGCGGCACGCCGTGCACGCCGGCCAGGCGCAGCCAGTCGGGCCAGCCCTGGCGGCCGAGGTCGGCGATCAGCGGCAGGCGCGCGACGTCTTCGGCGGTCTTGGCTTCGCGCGCCGGTGCAAAGGTGGGCGCGGCCACCGGGAACATCGCATCGCCCATCAGGCGCGTCGCGCTCAGCCCGGGCCAATGTCCGGGGCCGTGGCGGATGCCGAGGTCCGGGCCGCCGTCGTCGAAGCGCGCCAGCACGATCTCGGTGTCGAACACCAGGCGCACGCGCGGATGCAGCGCGGCGAATTTGGGCAGCCGCGGGATCAGCCAGTTGTGCGCCAGCGAGTGCAGGGTGGTGATGCGCACGCGTTGCGCATCGT
This sequence comes from uncultured Aquimonas sp., assembly GCA_946481615.1. Next base: position 3,760 of record CAMLOR010000209.1, on the reverse strand, counting down.
CCTTGCCGGCACGCAGGCCGCGCAGCACCGATTCCATGTCGGAGAGCGCGTTGCCGGCGGCATCGGCCAGTTGCCGCCCTTCGGCCGTGAGCGAGACGCCGCGCGCGTGGCGCTGGAACAGCACCACGCCCAGGCGCGCCTCGAGCTTGCGCACGTGATGGCTCACCGCGCTGGCGGTGAGGTGCAATTCTTCCGCGGCGTGCGCGAAATTCTGGTGGCGGGCGGCCGATTCGAACGCCGCCACGGCCGGCAGCCAGTCCGAGCGCAGGGCCATGCGAGCCTCAAGCGAAATTTGTGCCTGGATTCGAAAGTACGCGCTTGTGGGTCGCGGCCGCAAGCGGAAAATGGCGGTCAGACACGAATCGGGCTTTCGTCATGAGCACGCCTGCTGCCATCGCAACCCCGCTTGACGCACCCATCGCCACGCGCGCCTGGCTCACCCCCCTCGAGCTCACCGTGCTGGCCGCGATCTGGGGCGCGTCTTTTTTATTCATGCGCGTCGCGGCGCCGGATTTCGGGCCGTTCGCGCTGGTGGAGATCCGCCTGGCGCTGGGCGCGGCGGTGCTGCTGCCGTTCCTGTGGCGCGAGCGCGCGCTGTTTCCGGCGCGCAAGTGGCCGTTGCTGGCGCTGATCGGCGCGATCAACTCCGCGATTCCCTTCGTGCTGTTCGCCTGGGCCGCGCAGCGCGCGCCGGCCGGCGTGGGCGCGATCTGCAACGCGCTGGCCGTGCTGTTCACCGCGCTCGTGGCGGTGGTGTTCTTCGGCGAGAAGATCAGCGCGCGCCGCGGCGTGGCGCTGGCCGCGGGCTTCATGGGCGTGGTGGTGCTGGCCGGCAGCAAGACCGCGGGCGCGAGCATCGGCGCGGCGGTGGCCGCGGGCACGGCGGCGGCGTTCCTTTACGGCATCGGCGCCAACCTCGTGCGCAAGTATCTCGTCGGCCTGCCGCCGGCGGCGGTGGCGGCGGCGACGCTGTCCAGCGCGGCGCTGCTGACGCTGCCGTTCGCGCTCGCTAACTGGCCGACGGTCGAGATCCCGCTGCGCTCGTGGGCGGCCGTGGGCCTGCTCGGCGCGCTGTGCACCGGCATCGCCTTCGTCATGTACTACCGCCTCATCAAGCGCGTCGGCGCCGCGCGCGCCGTCACCGTCACCTACATGGTGCCGCTGTTCGGCGTGCTGTGGGCCTGGTGGCTGCTGGGCGAGCCGCTGACGCTGCCGATGGCCGTGGCGGGCGTGCTGATCGTGGGCAGCGTGATGATGTCGCAGCGCAAGTAGGCGATGCCGCTTCGCGGGGCGCGCTCTTCCGGAGCGCGCCAGGCGCATCGGCAAGCGCGCCTGCGGGTACCATGGGCGCCATGCAATCTCTCGCAGACCCCACGCACCACTCCGTCCTGACGGCGATGATCACGCCGGCGTTCTTCCTGACTGCGACTGGTGCGATGCTCGGCGCGGCGAACATGCGGCTGGCGCGGGTGGTGGACCGGATGCGCGAGGATCTCGCGCGGCAGGAGCAGAAGAGCGACGAGGCCGCTTTCGCGCGGCAGGTGGCCGTGCATCGCCAGCGCTCGGCGCTGGTGTTGCTGGCGCTGCGCATGCTGTACGCGGCGATGACGGCCTTCGTGGCGACGAGCCTTGCGATTGCCATCAACACCTTCGCCGGTTACCGGCTCGATTGGCTGCCGGTGAGTCTGGCCATCTGCGGTTCGCTGCTGCTGTTCGGCGCCTCGGTCTGCCTGGGGCGCGAAGTGCGCCTGGCGATGACGATGCTCGATCGCGAACTCGACGAGCGCGTACGCCGAGGTCAGTGAAGCAGTATCGATCCGCCGAACAGTAAAAGCGCCGCGGCGGATGCGAGCGGCACGAAGGTCTGCCAGCGCAGCCCGGGTTGCAGCAGCGAGCGCTCCGGCAGCAGCGGGTCGTAGCGCACTACGACGGATTTCCCGACCGGATAGCGGTCGAGGAAGCCCTGCGCGAACCGGCGCCCGGAGTAGGGTTCCTCGGCGCCCGGGGCGATGCAGTCGCCGCGGAGTTCGCGTCCGTTGGCGCGATAGCGATACACGATGCGCGGCCGCCAGTACTCGTCGCCGTCGTCCACCTCGCGCTCCAACAGGGAAACCTCGACCACGCCCCAGGCCATCGGCCATTGCCGGCTGGCCCGCGCCCGTTGCAGGGTACGCAGCCACTCGCCGAAGAACACGAGACCGGCGCCGGTGCAGACGACGCCTGCCGCCAGCGTCAGCAAGGGCGGCGCCGGCATCGGGGTTTCAGATCGCCGCGTTGTGGTAGACGTCCTGCACGTCGTCGAGTTCTTCCAGCCACTCGAGCAGATCCTGCAGCGTTTCCGCGGTTTCGCCGTCGACCGCGACGCGGTTGCCGGGGCGCATCACGATCTCCGCGCTTTCCGGCTTGAAGGCCTGCATGGCCTTGTTCACGGCCTCGAAGTTCTCCGGCGCGCACAACACGATGCTGTTGCCGGCTTCTGCCTGCACGTCGTCGGCGCCGGCTTCGAGCGCGGCTTCCATGACCTTGTCTTCGCTGGCCTGGTCGGGCGTGGCGATGACGATTTCGCCCAGGCGCGCGAACTGGAACGCCACCGAGCCGCTGGTGCCGAGGTTGCCGCCGTTCTTGGAGAGCGCGTGCCGCACTTCGGCCACGGTGCGCACCGGGTTGTCGGTCATGGCCTCGATGATGAGCGCCACGCCGCCGGGACCGTAGCCTTCGTAGCGGATCTCCTGCATGTCGTCGCCGCCCTCGGCGCCGGAGCCGCGCTTGATGGCGCGCTCCATGGTGTCCTTGGACATGTTGGCGGAGAGCGCCTTGTCCATGGCGATGCGCAGCCGCGCGTTGGTGGACGGATCGCCGCCGCCGCGCGCGGCGATGGTGATCTCGCGGATGAGCTTGGTGAAGACCTTGGCGCGCTTGGCGTCCTCGGCGTTCTTGCGACCTTCGATGCTGGGGCCTCTGCCCATGGGGACAACCTGTGTAGCGGAACGGACGGGGGCGGTATTTTGTCAGGCCGCGCGCCGCCAGGACAGCAACCGCCCGCGATGGGGCGGCGCTTCGCCCTCGGCGAAGGCGCAGCGCAGCTCGGTGAGCCCGTAGCCCAGGCTGCGCATGCCGGTGGCGAAGGCGCCGCCGTTGCCGCGGCCGGGATCGGCCAGGACGACTTCGCCGGCATCGCTGCCATGGCGCTCGACCACGCCCAGCACGAGGGCGGCGTGGCCGCGTTCGTAGAGCACGTCGGCACCCACGATCAGGTCGAAATCGCCGAGTTCGGGCTGGTTCGACTGCCACGGCAGGTCGACGTAGCGCGGTGCCGGCAGGCCGTTGAGTTCGGCGTTGTGGCGCAGGAATGCCTCGGCCAGCGGGTGATGGTCGCTGGCGGTGACATCGCCGCCCCGGCGTTGCATCACGAGGCTGGACAGGCCCAGGCCGCAGCCGATCTCGAGAATGCGCTTGCCCTGCAGATCCATCGCGCCGAGCGCTTCGGCCAGCACCACGCCGGCCGGCCAGACCTGTCCGAACAGGCACCAGGTCGCGGAGGAAATGCCGGCCCGGCCGGCATCGCCGTGCGGGTCGGAGTACTGGTGCAGATCGGCGAGCGCGCGGATCGTGTAATCGCTGCCCGCAACGCGGACCGCGACCTCGCGGGTGGTGTAGCCCGGCATGGGAGTTCCGAGGGTGGATGATCCCGCGGAGTGGCACCGCGCCGCCGGCGGGAGCCGAGCGGCGTTCAGGCGGCCCGGACCTGCAAGCGGCGCGC
>CAMLOR010000208.1 GCA_946481615.1 uncultured Aquimonas sp. | reverse complement strand
CAAGGGCTGGTACGAGTTCTACGCCGGCTACGATCCGCAGTTCACCTGGTGGAACCGGCAACCGTGGGAAGCGCTCGACCGGCTGCTCGGTGAATACGCCAGCGTCGTGCGCGCCAAGCTCGCCGATGCCTCCGACCCGGAAACCATCGTGGGCGATCCGATCGGCCGCGACGCGCTGGTGCGCGGCCTCGGGAACGCGCTGATCGACTACACGCCGGAAGAACTGCTGACGCTCGCCGAGCGCGAACTGGCCTGGTGCCATCGCGAGATGGAGAAGGCGGCGAAGGAACTGGGCTACGACGATTGGCGCAAGGCACTCGAATACGTCAAGACGCGCCACGTCGCGCCCGGCGAGCAACCGAAGCTCGTGGTGGAGCTGGCGAACGAAGCCATCGACTACGTGACGAAGCACGACCTCGTCACCGTGCCGGAGCTGGCGCGCCGCGACTGGCGCATGACGATGCTCGATGCGCAAGCGCAGCTGCAGGCGCCGTTCTTCCTCGGCGGCGAGGACGTGTGGGTGGCGTTCCCGAGCGCCGACATGCCCTTCGACAAGAAACTGAACAGCCTGCGCGGCAACAACCGGCATTTCTCGCGCGCGGTCGTGCACCACGAACTTATCCCGGGCCATCACCTGCAGCATTTCATGACGGCGCGCTACCAGCCGCAGCGCGAGGCCCTGGGCTGGAATCCGTTCTGGGGCGAAGGCTGGGCGCTGTACTGGGAATTCCTGCTGTGGGACCGCGGCTTCGCGGCCACGCCCGAGGACAAGCTCGGCATGCTGTTCTGGCGCAGCCACCGCGCCGCGCGCATCCAGTTCTCGCTCGGCTTCCACCTGGGCAAGATGACGCCGCAGCAGGCCATCGACCTGCTGGTGAACGAAGTGGGCCACGAACGCGAGAACGCCGCGGCCGAAGTGCGGCGCTCCTTCGCCGGCGACTACGGCCCGCTCTACCAGCTCGCCTACATGCTCGGCGGCCTGCAGTTTCGCGCGCTGCACGAGGAATTCGTCGAGAGCGGCAAGATGAGCGACCGCGAATTCCACGACCGCATCCTGCAGGGCGGCCCGATGCCGGTGCAGCTGGTGCGCGCGCGCCTGCTCGGCGCGAAGCTGCCGGAGCGGATCGAGGCCGACTGGCGCTTCTACGATCTGTAGCGGCGCCGGGCGCGGGCGGCCCAACGCGAAAGAAATGCAAACGCCCCCGGCACCGGAACGATACTTCCGGTGCTTGCGTCGCGTTCTGACCTCGGTAGTGACCGCGCGCGCCGCGCGCCGAGGCCGGACCCGATGCAACCCGATGCACACAGCCGCACCGCCGAGGGCGCCGCGTTCGCGCGCGCCGTCGCCGTCCACCAACCGCAGGACTGGTTGCGGGTCGCCGATACGCTGGCTGCGCACCTGATCGGCCCCTGGCGGCGCGCGATCGCCGGCTTCGCGCCGCTGCGCGCCTTGATGCGCGCGGCCTACGCCCGCGTGTTGCCGGGCATGTACGTCTTCCACTGCGTGCGGACCCGGCATTTCGACAGGCTGTTCGTCGAGCGCATCGCGAGCGGCGTGCGCCAGTTCGTGATCCTGGGCGCCGGGCTCGACAGCCGCGCCTACCGCTTTTCCGCCGCACTGCACGGTGCGCGCGTGTTCGAGGTCGATCACCCCGCCACCGCGGCCCGCAAGCGGCAGCGCTTGCGCCGGGTGTTGCCGGCGCTTCCCGGGCACGTGGTCTTCGTGGCGATGGACTTCGAAACCGACGTCCTGTCCGAGCGCCTGCAGGCCGCCGGGTTCGATCCTTCCCTGCCGACCTTCTTCCTCTGGGAAGGCGTGACGATGTACCTCACGGCGCAGGCGGTCGACGCCACGCTCGCCGCGATCACGCGCTGCGCGCCGCGCTCGACGCTCGCGTTCGAATATCTCTATGCCGACGCCTGCAGGCACCCGGAGCGCTATTTCGGCGCCGAGGAAATGGTGCGGTACGTGGCCAGGCGCGGCGAACCGTACCGCTTCGGCCTCGATCCGCTGGGCGTGGAGGAGTTCGTCGCCGCGCGCGGCATGCGCGTGCTCGGGCACCTGCGCAGCCACGATTTCGTCCGCGCGCACCGCGGCCAGCCCGACTGGAGCCCGGCGCACCGCATGCTCGATTGCTGGGGCGCGGTGCATGCGGAAATCGTCGCACCGTTCCCGCCGCGCCTCGCATGAACCGGGCGCCGATCCGCTACGCCATCACCCACGATCCCGGCTTGCTGGAGCGCTACGACGCGCTGGCGCAGCAGGTGCTGCCGCGTGCCGGCATTCCGGCGCCGCGCGGCCTGCGCGAGCGCACGGCTCGCACCGGCGTGACCTATCCGCTGCTGGCCCTGGACGGCGACGAGGTGATCGGCGGCATCTGCGCCACGGTGCGCGCGCCCGGCAACGGCCATGTGCTCCTGCCGGAGGAAGAAGACACCCGCTCGCGCCTGCTCGGATGCCACCCGTTGCTGGCGCGGTGTTTCGTATGGGCCAACCACCTGTGCGTCGATCCGCGCCACCGCGCCCAGCCGATCTTCCGCGAGCTGACCCTGCACTTGCTGTCGCTCGCGTGGGTGTTCCATGCCGACGCCATCGGCCTGATCTGCAAGCCGGATGCGATGAAGATGTTGCAGTCGGTCTGCCTGCGGTATTTCGGCGCGCACGGCCAGCGCGTCGAGCCGGCGTTCGACCTGCCGCCGCGCTATCGCGACAGCGGCGCGATCTTCCTGCTGTTTCCCACCGCGGGCGCCCTGGTGTCGGAGGCCTCGGTGCAGCGCGTGCGCGAACATTGCGAGCGGCATGGCGTCGCGCAGCCGCCCGCGCGCCCGCAGGCCGCGGCCGGCACACGCTTCTAGGATCCCGGCGGCGGACCTACTCGTCGAGGTCCTCGTTCTGCACCAGGACCTCGACGCGGCGGTTCTGCTGGCGGCCGGCTTCGGTGGCATTGGTCGCGACCGGGAAATCCGGGCCCAGACCGCGCGTTTCGATGCGCGCGCCCGCGATGCCCTTCGACGCAAGGTAACTGCGCACGGCATTGGCGCGGCGCTGCGACAGCGTCACGTTGTAGGCGTGCCTGCCGGTCGAATCGGTATGGCCTTCGATGGTCACCGTGGTCTCCGGTTCGCGGCGCATCGCGGCCACGAGCTTGTCGAGCGTGCGGGCGGCGCCGGGCTTCAGATCGGCCTTGCCCACCGCGAACAGCACGTCGCCCAGCGTCAGCACCAGGCCGCGATCGGTGACGCGCGTCTGCGCCTCGCCAAGCTCCTCGCGCAGTCTCGCGTTCTCGTTGCGCTCGTGCTCGGCTTCCATCTGCGCGGCGAGCGCACGTTCGCGTTCCTCGTCGGCGGCCAGGCGCTCGCGTTCGGCCTCGTCGCGCGCGTCGCGCGCTTCGTCCCAGGCGCGTTCGTCGTCATCTTCGTCCACGATCACGACTTCGCGTTCGCGGCGCGGCACCGAACCTGCACGCCGCGCCGCGACGCGCTCCACCCGCGCGAGCAGGCGTTCGGCGGCATCGATGTCTTCCGGATCGATGCGATGCGGCGGTTGCTCGGCCAGCGCTTCGATGTAGTCCTCGGCCTGCGCGAATTCGTCGTCCGCGAATTCGAGCACGTCGCGGTTCGAGCGCAGCCGGTCGAGCTCGTCGATCAGGGCGGCCACCTCGTCGACGGGATCGCCTTCGTCGTAGTCCCATTGCGCCTGTACCAGCGGCGCAGCCGCCAACAGGGCGGCGCAAAGCAGCATGCGTTTCATCGGACGGCCTCCTGCATCGGCTGCCGCCAGCGTCGCGCCGAAGCCCTTAACCCGTCCTGAGATCGGAGGCCCCGATCTGCTGTCGAGCACGCTGGCGATCGGCCGCGCAGGCGCGCACAGTTGCGGCGAAGCAAGCATTGGCGTGGCATCGGAATCCGGCTCGAACGAGGAGGATGTCGTGGACGCAATGACGATGATGCGGCTGGCGGTGGTGCTGCTCGCGATCGCCGCGGTGGGCGGTCTGGCGATGGCGGGACAGCGTTTCGCTCGCAAGGTGAATCCGCCGGCATGGCTGGCGATGCTGCACGGCTTCCTCGCGGCGGCGGCGATCGCGCTGCTGGCAACCGCGGCCTACTTCGAAGGCCTTCCGGGCACGGCGCTGATCGCGCTGGTGTTGTTCGTGCTGGCGGCCATCGGCGGCGCCGTGCTGAATCTCGGCTACCAGTGGAAGCAACGCCTGCTGCCCGGCACGCTCATCGTGGGCCATGCCGTGCTCGCCGTCGCGGGTTTCGTGCTGCTGGCGCTCGCCGCGTTCGCGAACTAGCGTGTCGGAATCCCTGGCGCCGCTGTGGCTGCGCACGGCGCCGCCGCTCGCCCCGCATCCGCGCATTTCGCGCGACGCCACGCTGCCGCGCGAGGCGCCGGACGCGATCGTGATCGGCGCGGGCGTGACGGGACTTTCCGCGGCATTGCATCTCGCGCAACACGGGCTTCGCGTCGCCGTGCTGGAACGGCAGGAACCGGGCCTGGGATCCACCGGCCGCGCCAACGGCCAGATCATCGCGGGCCTGCAGGTTTCGCCCGATGCAATCCGCGCGGCCTACGGCGACGAACGAGGCGAGCGCCTCGTCGAGTTTTCCGGCCAGGCGCCGGCCTTGCTGTTCGATCTCGTCGCGCGCCATCGCATCGACTGCGATCCGCAGCGTGCCGGCTGGATCCAGGCCACGCGCGCGACGCGCAAGCTGCGCGATCTCGAACGCCTCGCCGCGTCATGGGCGGAGCGCGGCGCGCCCGTCCGCCTGCTCGGGCGCGAAGAAACCGCTCGCCTGCTCGGCACCCGCGCGTTCGCCGGCGGCTGGCTGGACGAGCGCGACGGCACCATCGAGCCGCTCGCGTTCGCGCGCGGCCTGGCGCGCGCTTGCGCCGATACGGGTGCTTCGATCCACTGCGGCATCGAGGCGAAATCGCTGCGGCGCGCGGCGGACGGACGGTGGCGTGTCGCGACCGCCGCCGGCGATGTGCACGCGACGACCGTGGTGCTGGCCACGAACGTCTTCACGCGAGACGTCGATGGTGCCGGCGAGGAGTGCGTCGGGCACAGTTATCTTTCCGCCTACAGCGTGCAACTGGCCACCGAGCCGCTGCGCGACGAGCAGTACCGCTCCGTGCTGCCGCTGCGGCACGCCGGCAGCACCGTCGAACATTTGCGTTTGCGCTACTTCCGCCTCGACCGCGAGCGCCGGCTCGTGATCGGCGGACCGGGCTGGCTGCGGCCGCCACGTTCGGCGTCCGCGCTCAGTTTCCGCATCCTCGAAGCATCCACCCGCCGCCTGTTTCCACAGCTGGCGAACATCCGCTTCGAACACCGCTGGGCCGCGCGCGACACGATCACGCCGGAGCTGATCCCGCATCTCTACGAACCCGCGCCGGGCCTGTTCTCCGCCGTCGGCTTCAACGGCCGCGGCCTGGCCATCGGCACCGCCCTCGGCAGCGTGATCGCACGAAGGATCCTCGGCGAACCCGCCGAATCGCTGCCCTATCCGACTACTTCGGCATCATCGCTTCCGTTCAACCTGCCCGAAGCTGCGCGCTTCTATCTGCGCGTCGGGATGGGGCGGTTGCGGACTTGGGTGCGGTGAAGAGCAGGTGGTTCTTGCAAGTTGTCGCAGGTGCTCTTGCCGGGGTGGGGCGGCCGGCGAGGGCTGCGGCGCCGGCTTCGCCGGAAGCTGAAGGTCGTCGGGGTTTCTCGACAGTCCATCCCTGGACTGACGAGAAACTCGCGCGCATCCATGCGCGCGACCCTTCGGGCGGGAACCCGCCGACCTTCAGCCGCCTTCGCATCGCCGGCCACCCCACCCCGGCAAGAGCACTCCGACCCGCTGTCGTTCCCGCGCAGGCGGGAACCCAGTGACTTCGAGGCGCCTCGCAAACGTCACTGGATTCCCGCCTGCGCGGGAATGATGGAGGTGCGTAGCTCTACGCGTACGCACCGCATCGACGATCGGAGGACGCGGGGGCGCTCGGGGGTTCGGGGATGTGTGAA
>CAMLOR010000207.1 GCA_946481615.1 uncultured Aquimonas sp. | reverse complement strand
GCTTCGTGCGCGGCGTGGTGGACAGCGACGACCTGCCGCTCAACGTCAGCCGCGAGATCCTGCAGAACAACCGCCAGGTCGAGAAACTCAGGTCGGCCCTGACGAAGCGCGTGCTCGACCTGCTCGAGAAGATGGAGCCGGAGAAATACCTCGCGTTCTGGAAGGAATTCGGCGCCGTGCTCAAGGAAGGCCTGGCCGAAGACCACGCCAACCGCGAACGCATCGCGAAACTGCTGCGCTTCGCCAGCACGCGCAGCGCGGATGCCTCGGCGCTGATGTCGCTCGACGACTACATCGCCCGGATGAAGGACGGCCAGGAGGCGATCTACTACCTCACCGCCGACGGCTGGAATGCCGCGAAGAACAGCCCGCAGCTCGAAGCCCTGCGCGCGCGCGAAATCGAGGTGCTGCTGCTGCACGAGCGCATCGACGAATGGATGATCGGCTACCTGCACGAATACGGCGGCAAAAAGCTGCAGCACGTCGCCAAGGGCGAACTCGCGCTGGAGGACAGCGCCGAACACGAAGTGAAGACGAAGGCCGCCGAAGGCGTGGTCGCGAAGCTCAAGGAAGCGCTCGGCGACAAGGTGAAGGACGTGCGCGTCTCGCGCCGCCTCACCGATTCGCCCAGCTGCCTCGTGCTCGACGAATACGATATGGCGCTGCACATGCAGCGCCTGCTGAAGGCCGCCGGCCACGACGTACCGGCGGCGGCGCCGGTGCTGGAGATCAATCCTTCGCACCCGTTGCTGCAGCGTTTCGAACAGACCGGCAACGCCGATCTCGCGCTGCTGCTATTCGAGCAGGCGCAACTTGCCGGGGGCGCCGCGCTGGACGATCCGGCCGGCTTCGTCAAACGCATGAACGCGCTGCTGCTGCAGGCGTGATCGCCGTTCCTCGCGCGTTGCGCTGAACGAACGGTCGCAGCGCGGCATCAGTCGTCGTACTCGACATCGCTGGCCAGTACGCGCCCGTCGTAGCCGCTGATGCGAAGTTCGACGCGCGTGCCCTGCGGGTCGCGCGCCTCGGCTTCCCAGAGTGCGCCGTCGCGGTCGAGGTCGGAGATCTCCGTGTAGCCGGCGGCTTCCAGGGCCTCGGCCGCGCCGCGCGCATCGATCAGCGTGCGGCCCGGCGCCCTGACATCGAACACTTCGCCGCTGGCCTCGTCGAAGGCGACTTCGCCCCAACGCCCGTCGGCGCGCCGCACTTCGGCTTCCCATAGGCCGCCGTCGTATTCGACATCGCGCACTTCGCTGTAGCCTGCGCCCTGCAGCTTCGCAATCGCGCCGGCGGTGCCGCCGGTCTGGGCGAAGGCGAGGGTGGCGGCCAGCGCGGCCGGAGCGGAGAGAAGGATGGCGGTCTTCATGGTGCATCTCCTGGTGGATGGCGGGAACATTCCCGGCGCCGCCAGTCTCCACGGGCGCATTAACGCGCTCGTGATCGGTGCGTTCACAGGTCGTTTAGAGCCGCGAGGCAGCATGCGCGCATGAAGGTCTTCTTCGCCATCGCCTTGCTCGCGTCCACGGCCGCACCGGCTCCGCGCGACCATGAGCGAGCCCGTGACGCCAGCGCACGCGGCCACTTCGTGCCGTTGGAGACGCTGCTGGCCGATGCCGAACGGCGCGAACCCGGCGGCCGCGTGCTCGATGTCGAACTCGAGGCCGACGACGAGTACGAGATCGAGATCCTGCGTCGCGACGGCACGGTGGTGGAACTCGAATACGACGCGCGCACCGGCCGGCTGATCGAAGTGGAAGTGGGCGAGGACTGATGCGCATCCTGCTGGTCGAGGACGACAACGCCATCGCCGAAGGCGTGGCCGGCGCACTGCAGGCCGCCGGTTACGCCGTTGACCTCAGCCGCGATGGCGTCGACGCCGAGTTCCGCGGCCAGACCGAGGACTATGACCTTGCGGTGCTCGATGTCGGTCTGCCCGGGATGGATGGCTTCGTGGTGCTGCAGCGCTGGCGCGAGGCCGGTCGTGCGCTTCCCGTGCTCGTGCTCACCGCGCGGGCGCGTTGGCACGACAAGCTGGCGGGTTTCGACGCCGGCGCTGACGACTACCTGACCAAGCCTTTCCACCTCGAGGAGCTGGTGCTCCGCGTGCGCGCGCTGATCCGCCGCGCCGCCGGCCACGCCGCGCCGCAACTGCGCTGCGGGCCGCTGCTGTTCGATCTCAATGCAGGTCGCTTCAGCCAGGACGGCCGCGCGCTGATGCTTACGGCGCAGGAGCACCGCATCCTGGCCTATCTGATGCACCACCCGGGCCGACTGGTCACGCGAGCCGAACTCGGCGAACACGTCTACGAAGGCGGATTCGACCCGGATTCGAACGTGCTCGACGTGCTGATCGGCCGCATCCGCCGCAAACTGCAGGCGTCGCTGATTCACACGGTGCGCGGACAAGGCTTCCGCTTGTCGGAAGCGCCGTGAACGCGGGCTCCCTGCGGCGACGCCTGTTGCTGGCCGGCACGCTGGGCGTAGCGTTGGCCGCGGGATGCGCGGCGTGGCTGCTCGGCGCCGCCTTCGAGCGGGCCGCGCAGCGCGAGTTCGATCGCCGCCTGGAGGTCGATCTCGACAAACTGATCGCGCTGGTCGAAGTAGCGCCCGACGGTCGGCCGCGGCTGATGCGCGAACCTGCCGAAGAACGCTACGACCGCATCTTTTCGGGCGCCTATTGGGCGGTGCGGCTCGGCGACGAGACGCGCGCCTCGCGCTCGGCCTGGGACAGCGCGACACTCGATGCGATGCTGGCTGTGGCGAGTGCCCTGCGCGGCTCCCGCGACATCCACGGCCCGCGCGGGCAGCGCCTGCGTACGCTGTCGCAGCGCGTGCGTTTCGAGGGCGGAGGCGAGGAGGCGGTGTTCGCGGTGGCCGAGGACACCGCACCGCTGCGGCGCGAAGCGCGCGACTTCCGCCTGTTCGCTGGGCTGGCTGTTGCCGGGATCGCCGCGGCGCTGCTGCTCGCGATGGCGGCGCAAGTGGCCTGGGGCCTGAGGCCGTTGCGGCGCATCGGCGACGTGCTGCGCCGCCTGCGCGCGGGCGAGGACGTGCGTTTCGGCGCGCAGACGCTGCCGTCGGAAGTCGCCCCTCTGGCGGCGCAGGTCGACGATCTGCTCGACGAACACATGCGCCGCGTGGAACGCGCGCGGCACGCGGCGCAGGATCTCGCGCACGCGCTAAAGACGCCGCTCGCGGCGCTGTTGCTCGACGGCGAGCGCGCGGTACCCGATCTGCCTGCGCGCGCCGTGCAACACGCGCGTCGCATGCAGGAGATCGTGTCGCGCCGGCTGGCCGGCGGTTTCGCGGCCGATACGCGCGAGCGCACGCCGGTGCGCGAAGTGCTGCTGGCATTGAGCAGCGTGCTGCAGCGCGTGCATCCGGCGCTCGACGTTCAGGTCGACGCGGGTGCGTCGCTGCTTTTCGCCGGACGCATCGAGGATCTCGAGGAAATGCTCGGAAACCTGCTGGACAATGCCTGCCGGTTCGCCCTCCGACGCGTGCGCGCGGTCGCCCTCGAACACGAGGGGCAACTGCACATCGAGATCGAGGATGATGGCCTGGGTCTGGCTCCGGATCAGATCGCCCGTGTCGTGCAGCGCGGCGTGCGCCTCGACGAGCGCGAGGAGGGCAGCGGACTGGGCTTGGCCATCGTGCAGGATCTCGCCGCCAGCCACGGCGGCTGGCTGGACCTGATTCCTTCCGCGTGGGGAGGACTCCTCGCCCGGCTTCGCTTCCCGGCGGCCGGGACTTGAGTTCATCGGGTGTGGGTGCAACATCGCAGGCATCCCCGAGGAGCGCCCATGGACCCGACCTGCGATCTGCCCGGTTCCTTCCACGCCAACGCCGCTTTTCCCGACCCCGTCCGTGATCTCGAAGCCGCGCCCGGCGCCACGCGTGCCGAGGCGGTTTTCGCCGGCGGCTGCTTCTGGTGCACGGAGGCGGTGTTCCGCCAGCTCGACGGCGTGCTCGAGGTCGTCTCGGGTTACGCCGGCGGCAGCGCCGAGACCGCCAATTACGACGCGGTGTGCAGTGGCCGCACCGGCCATGCCGAGGCCATCCGCATCGTCTACGACCCGTCGGTGATTTCCTACGGCGAGTTGCTCAAGGTGTTCTTCTCCGCGGCGCACGATCCGACCCAGGTGAACCGCCAGGGCAACGACCGCGGCACGCAGTATCGTTCGGCGGTGTTCTACGCCGACGCCGCGCAGCAGGCCGTGGCGCAGTCCTACATCGATCGGCTGAATGCGGCGAAGCTGTTCAACAATCCCATTGCCACGACGCTCGAGCCGCTCGAGCGCTTCCATGTGGCGGAGTCCTATCATCAGGATTACGCCGCCCGGAATCCGGCGCAGCCTTACATCGCCGCGGTGTCCGCGCCGAAGGTGGCGAAGGTGCGCAAGCTCTATCCCGACAAGCTGCGTTGAGGAAATACATGGCCCATTCGCCCAGCGGTTACGACCTCGCCCCCATCGCCGGCGCGCGCCGCGAACAGCTCGCCGCGCGCCTGGCGCCCGAACAGCGTCGCGTGTTGCTCGAGCACGGCACCGAACGCGCGTTCTGCGGCACGCTGCTCAACAACAAGCACGCCGGCGTCTACGCCTGCGCGCTGTGCGGGCTGCCGCTGTTCAAGTCCGACACCAAGTTCGAATCGGGCACCGGCTGGCCGAGCTTCAACGAACCGTTCGACCGCGCCCACATCGCTTACATCCGCGACACGAGTTACGGCATGGTGCGCACCGAGATCCGCTGCGCACGCTGCGACGGGCATCTTGGCCATGTCTTCCCGGATGGCCCGCCGCCCACGCGCGAGCGCTACTGCCTCAATTCCGAAGCCATGGAGTTCTTCCCGGCCGGGGAGGAACCGCCGCAGCAGGCCGCTTCGTGATCGAAGCGGTCCTGCCGGGATTGCGCGTCGACGTCTGGCTCTGGGCGGCGCGCTTCTTCAAGACGCGTTCGATCGCCAAGCAGGCGGTGGAAGGCGGCAAGGTCGAGATCAACGGACAGGCCTGCAAGGCCTCGCGGCTCGTACACGTGGGCGATCGCCTGCGCATCGTGCGTGGCGAGGAAACCTTCGAGGTGATCGCGCGCGAATTGAGCGATCGCCGCGGGCCGGCGCCGGAAGCGCAGACGCTCTATCGCGAAACCGAAGAGTCGTACGCGGCGCGGCATGAGGCGCGCGAATTGCGGCGTGCCGCGAATGCGGGATTCCAGGCGCCCAAGACGAAGCCGGACAAGCGGGCGCGCAGGTTGATCCAGGCGCTGGGCGACATCGACGCGCTCTGAACCCGAATCGCCGTATCGGTTCGGAGTGAGCCTGTCGAACCCGGGCCTCGACGCCCGGGTTCGACAGGCTCACCCGAACGGACATCTCACGCAGACCCGCAGGCCGGATCTGCGCGCGGCTACAGCAGCGACTTCAGCCGATACAAGGCCTCGAGCGCCTGCTTCGGCGTGAGTTCGTCCGGCTCGACTTTCGCCAGCGCTTCGAGCGCCGGAGAAGCCGTCGCGAACAATCCCATCTGCATCGGGGCATCCAGCGCCGCCGGCGTGGTCTCCGGCACGTCCCGCCCGCGCTGCTCGAGCTGCGCCAGCGTGCGGCGCGCATCGTTGACGACGGCGCGCGGCAGCCCCGCGAGCGCCGCCACCTGCAGCCCGAACGAGCGGTTGGCAGGCCCTTCCTTCACGGCATGCATGAAGACGAGTTTCTCGCCGTGCTCGACGGCATCCAGGTGCACGTTCGCGATGCCGCTGCCGGCCTCGGCCAGCGCGGTCAGTTCGAAATAGTGGGTGGCGAACAGCACGAAGGCGCGGTTGTGCTGCGCCAGATGCACGGCGCAGGCCTGCGCCAGCGCCAGGCCGTCGTAGGTCGAGGTGCCGCGGCCGATCTCGTCCATCAGCACCAGCGAGCGCGCCGTGGCGTGATGCAGGATGTAGCTCGTCTCCGACATCTCGACCATGAAGGTCGACTGCCCGCGCGCCAGATCGTCGCCGGCGCCGATGCGCGTCAGGATGCGGTCGATCGGCCCGATCATCGCCACCGACGCCGGCACGAAGCTGCCGATGTGCGCCAGCAGCACGATCAGCGCGTTCTGCCGC
>CAMLOR010000206.1 GCA_946481615.1 uncultured Aquimonas sp. | reverse complement strand
TCGGCCGCTACCGCATCGAAGCGTTGCTCGGGCGCGGCGGCATGGGCGAGGTCTATCGTGCCGGCCAGCTCGAGCCGGTGCACCGCACGGTGGCGCTCAAGCTGTTGCGCCGGCATCGCCTGGACGCGCGCCAGCTCGCCCACTTCGAGATCGAACGCCAGGTGCTGGCGCAGATGCAGCATCCGGCGATCGCCCACATCTATGACGCCGGCACCACGCCGGACGGCGCGCCGTTCTTCGCGATGGAATTCATCGAAGGGCGCGCGGTCACCGAATACTGCGACGCCGCCGGCCTCGACCTGCGCCAGCGCCTCGAGCTGTTCCTGCGCATCTGCGAAGGCGTGCAGCACGCGCACCAGAAGGGCGTGATCCACCGCGATCTGAAGCCCGCCAACTTGCTGGTCACCACGCTCGACGGCCGCCCGCAGCCGAAGATCATCGATTTCGGCATCGCCACCGCGGCGCAGCGCTACCTCGACGCGCAGGCGCCGGAAGTGGCCGGCACGCCGGCCTACATGAGCCCGGAACAGGCCGGGCACACGGGCTACGAAGTCGATATCCGCAGCGACGTGTATTCGCTCGGCATCGTGCTCTACGAATTGCTGGCCGGCACCCGGCCGGTGGTGGACGGCGAGGCCACGGCCGAGCGCACCACGCTGCGGCCGCCTTCGCGCGCGCTCGACACCCTGCCGCCGGGGCAGGGCGCCGAAGTCGCGCGGGTGCGCGGGCTTTCGCTGGGCGAATTGCGCGGGCGCTTCCGGCGCGATCTCGACTGGATCGTGATGCACGCCATCCGCAGCGACCGCGACCAGCGTTATGCCAACGTCGGCGCGCTGGCCGACGACGTGCGCCGCTATCTGGAAGACAAGCCGGTGCACGCGGCGCCGGGCGGGCGCGCCTACGTGGCGCGCAAGTTCGTGCGGCGGCATCGTGTGGGACTGGCCGCCGCGGGCGTGGCCGTGGCGGCGCTGCTCGCGGGTCTGGTCGCTTCGATCTACGGCCTGTGGCAGGCGCAGGCGCAGCGCGAGATCGCCGAGGCGCGCAGTCGCGATCTGGAGCAGGTGGCGGCCTTCCAGCAGGCCATGCTCAAGGACATCGACATCGAGGCCATGGGCAAGGGCCTGCTCGCCGCGCAGCGCGAACAGGTGGCGGCGGCCGGCGCCGATCTTGCGCAATGGGATGCCGTGATGGCGAAGACCGCGCCCACCGATCTGGCGCGCGGCGTGCTCGACACCCACGTGCTGGCGCGTGCGGAACGAGCGCTGCAGCGCGATTTCGCCGCCCAGCCGCGGCTGGCGGCCGATCTGCGCGAATCGGTGGGCGAGGTGTATTTCGCGATCGGGCTGTACCCGCGCGCCGCCGAACTGCATGCCGAGGTGGCCGCGGCGCGCGAGCGCGAACTCGGGCCCGATCACCCGCTCACGCTGCGTGCGCAGCGCGAGCACGGCAGCGCGCTGCACCGCACCGGCAAGCTGCCGGAAGCGCGTGCGCTGCAGGAAGCCTTGCGCGCGCGCGTGGCCGCGTTGCCGCAGATCGAGGACGAACTGCGCGACGGCATCGAACTCGACTACGCCCTGACGCTCTCGGACCAGGGCGAATTGCCGAAGGCGCTGGAGGTGCAGCAGGCGCTGCTCGACCGCATCGTGGCCAGGCGCGGCGAACGCGACCCGCAATCGCTCAAGGTGCGCAACAACCTCGCCATCAGCCTGATGCGCGCCGGCCGGCGCGACGAAGGCCGCGCGCAGTTCGAATCGCTGCTCGCGCTGCGGCGTGAACTGCTCGGCCCCGAGCATGAAGAAACGCTGGCCTCGCAGGCCAACCTGGCCGCCGCGCGCGGCATGAGCGGCGACATGGAAGGCGCGCTGGCGCTGCAGCAGGAATCCTACGAGATCCACCGCCGCAAGTTCGGCGAGGATCATCCGCGGACGCTGGCCGAGCGCAACAACCTGGGCTCGACGCTGTCCTCGCTCGGCCGCCTGGACGAATCGCGTGCGCACCTGGACTACGTCACCGCGATGCGCCGGCAGGTGCTCGGCCCGACGCATCCGCAGACCTTGCGCTCCATCCTCAACCTCGGCGCCGTGCTTTCGCGCCTGCAGCGCTTCGACGAGGCGCTGGCGCTGCAGCAGGAAGCCTGGGAAGCGCGCCGCGCCACGCTGGGCCCGGAGCATCCGGACACGCTCAATTCCGCCGTCAACGTGGCCACCAGCCTGCGCGATGCCGGGCGTGCGAAGGAAGGCCTGCCGGTCGCGCTCGAGGTGCTGGCGGCACGCGAACGCGTGCTCGGACCGCTGCATCCCGACACCAGCGAATCGCGCATGGCCGTGGCGAGCGTGGCGCACGACGCCGGCGACGATGCGCTGGCGGTGGCGACGCTAGCGCCGGTGCTCGCGCAGGACGGCGCGCAGGAGCGCCAGAAACTGCGCGCGGCGGCGCGGTTGTATTCGCTGTACGTGGCGATGAAGGACGACGCCGCGGCGCAGAAGGTGCGCGGCGAATGGCTCGATCCCTTCCTCGCGAAGGATGTGGCGACGCTCGACGGCGTGGCGCGCAGCCTGCGGCCGGAAATCGAGAAGTATCTGTCGGGGCAGGGGGACTGAGGCGGCGGTTCGACAGGCTCACCGTGAACGGTGGCGGGAGGGACCGGGGCGACGGTTCGACAAGCTCACCGCGAACGGTTCGGGCAACTCGAACTGCGAAACCACGGATCGCGAAAACCGTTCGCGGTGAGCCTGTCGAATCCGCCGCCTCAACCGCCACCGTTCGCGGTGAGCCTGTCGAATCCGCCGCCTCGACCGTCACCGTTCACGGTGAGCCTGTCGAACCGCTGCCTCACCGCACGAGCCCCGTCCCTCACCTCGGCGACTGCGAATCCCCGCCGATCTCAGGATCCGTCGTCGCGCGCCGCGCCAGCAGCGTCTCGCGCTGCGCGATGTACACGTTCGAGACGAAGATGATCCCCGCGCCGATCATGGTCCAGCGATCGATGGTTTCGCCGAACAGGAAATACCCGTAGATCGCCACCACCGCGACCTGGATGAAGCTGATCGGCGTCAGCAGCGAGGCGTCCGCCAGTTTCAGCGCGCGCGTCCACAGCATGTGCCCCAGCGTGCCGAACAGACCGGCCAGCACGATCCACAGCCAGATGATCCCCTGCGGCCACACCCAGTAGTACAGCGCCGGCACCAGCGACATCGGCACCCACAGCATCGTGGTGTAGAGCACGATCGCATCGGGTTTTTCGGTGCGCGAAAGGAACTTGATGCTGATCGCCACGCTCGCGCTCATCGCCGCCGCCAGCAGCGCCACCACCGAGCCGAAGGTGAAGGAATCCGCCCCCGGCCGCACGATCACCAGCACGCCAAGGAATCCCACCAGGACCGCGGTCCAGCGCCGCGCCCGCACGACTTCGCCCAGCACCAGCACGGCGCCGATGGTGACGAACAGCGGCGTGGAGTACGACAGCGAGATCGCCTGCGCCAGCGGCAGGTGCACGATGGCCCAGAAGCCGGCGAGCATCGAGATGATGCCGATGAAGCAGCGCACGAGGTAGAGCGGCAGCTTCGAGGTCTTCAGCAGGCTCGGCCCGTGCCGCCACAAGAGCGGCAGCGCGAACACGAAGCCGAAGAAGTTGCGGAAGAAGGCGATCTCGAAGGCGTGCAGTTGCTCGGAAGCCAGGCGGATCACCGCCGCCATGGTGCCGAACATCAGCGTGCTGGCCAGCATGAACAGCACGGCCCGCGTCACGTCGTTGCCGGGCCGTGCCGTTGCGCTGCTCACGTCCAGTCCGCTCCCACGATGCGCGCTTCGGGTTCCAACGCTATTCCGAACCGCTCGCGGACCGAGGCCGCGATGCGGCGCGCCAGATCGAGCAGTTGCGCGCCGCTGGCGCTGCCGTGGTTGACGAGCACCAGTGCATGCTGCGGCGAGACGCCGGCATCGCCCTCGCGGAAGCCCTTCCAGCCGCATTGCTCGATCAGCCAGGCCGCGGAAAGTTTGCGCTGCGTTTCGTAAGGACCGGGGAAGGACGGCGCGCCCGGTATGGCGGCGGCGACATCGGCCGGCACGATCGGATTCTTGAAGAAGCTGCCGACATTGCCGATCAGCGCGGGATTCGGCAGCTTGCGCGTGCGCAGCCGGCAAATGGCCTCGGCCACGTGCAGCGCGCGCGGCGCCTCGATGCCCATGGCCGCGAGCTCCACGCGCACGCCGGGATAGTCGAGCCGCAGTTCGCGCTGGCGCGGCAGGCGCAGTTGCACCGCCGTCACCACCCAGCGCTGCGGTTCGCGCTTGAACACGCTGTCGCGGTAGGCGAAACCGCAGTCGGCGCGCGACAGCCGCGCGAGGCGGTTCGCGCTGCGGTCCCAGGCTTCGACGGTTTCGACGAATTCGCAGACTTCGGTGCCGTAGGCGCCGATGTTCTGGATCGGCGAGGCACCGACCGTGCCCGGGATCAGCGAGAGATTCTCCAGCCCGACGAGACCGCGCGCGAGCGTGTGGCGCACGAGATCGTCCCAGCGTTCTCCGGCCTGCGCGCGCAGCAGCACGGTGTCGCCGTCGTCGTCGAGCACTTCGATGCCCAAGGCCGCGATCGATACCACCACGCCGCGCACGTCGCCCGCGAACAGGATGTTGCTGCCTTCGCCCAGGATCAGCACGGGCTGCTGTTGCAGCAGCGGATAGCCGAACAGTTCCTGCAGGGCCTCGGGCCGGCGCACGTCGGCCAGCAGTTCGGCGCGCGCTGCCACGCGGAAGCCGTTGCGGCCGGCGAGCGAGGCCTTTTCCGCCAGCGTGTAGGCTTCGCTCATGCGGTGCGCGCGCCGGCCGCCGGGCCTTCCTTGCGGCGGCGGATCGCTTCCACGCACTCGCCGATCAGCGCCGGGCCGCGGTAGACCAGGCCCGTGTACATCTGCACGAGACTGGCACCGGCCGCGATCTTGCCGGCGGCGTCGGCGCCCGCGAGGATGCCGCCGACGCCGATCAGCGGCATCGATTCGGGCAACTGCGTGCGCAGCCGGCGCAGCACGTAGGTGGCATGGCCGTAGAGCGGGCGGCCTGAAAGACCGCCGGCTTCCTTCGCGTGCCGGTGGCCCGCGACGGCGTGGCGTTCGACGGTGGTGTTGGTGGCGATGGCGCCGTCGACCTTCGCTTCGGTGAAGACCGCGGCGATGTTGTCGATCTCGGCGTCGGAAAGATCCGGCGCGATCTTCACCAGCATCGGCACGCGCCGGCCATGCTGCGCGCCGAGCCGCTCCTGCGCCTCGCGCAGCGTGAAGAGGAAGCGCTTGAGCGCGCGCTCTTCCTGCAGATCGCGCAGGCCCTGGGTGTTGGGCGAGGAGATGTTGACGGTGACGTAGGAGGCGAGGGGATACACGCGCTCCAGACAATGCAGGTAGTCGTCGACGGCCTGCCCGTTCGGCGTGTCCTTGTTCTTGCCGATGTTGATGCCGAGCACGCCGCGGAAGCGCGCGCGCCCGACGTTCCTCACCAGCGCGTCGACGCCTTCGTTGTTGAAGCCCAGCCGGTTGATCACCGCCTCGTGCGAGGCCAGGCGGAACATGCGCGGCTTCGGATTGCCCGCCTGCGGCCGCGGCGTCGTGGTGCCGATCTCGAGGAAACCGAAACCCAGCGAGGCCAGCGCGTCGATGTGCGCGCCGTTCTTGTCCATGCCGGCGGCCAGGCCCGCCGGATTCGCGAACTCGATGCCGAACACCTTCACCGGCATCGGTTTGGGTTTCAGCGCCACCAGCGGATTCAGGCCGGTGCGGTAGGCTGCCTCGATCGCCGCGAGCCCGAGCCCGTGCGCGCGCTCGGGGTCGAGCGCGAACAGGAACGGGCGCGAGAGCGAATACACCGATCAGAACTCGAACTTGATTCCCTGCGCCAGCGGCAGCGCGTTCGAATAGTTGATGGTGTTGGTCTGGCGGCGCATGTAGGCCTTCCAGGCGTCCGAACCGGATTCGCGGCCGCCGCCGGTTTCCTTCTCGCCGCCGAAGGCGCCGCCGATTTCCGCGCCGCTGGTGCCGATGTTGACGTTGGCGATGCCGCAGTCCGAACCGGCCGCCGAAAGGAACTGCTCGGCGTGCTTCACGTTCTGGGTGAAGATCGCCGACGACAGGCCCTGCGGCACCGCGTTCTGCATCGCGATGGCTT
>CAMLOR010000205.1 GCA_946481615.1 uncultured Aquimonas sp. | reverse complement strand
CCGATCGGCGTGGCGCGCAGCCTGGGCGCCACGCGCATCATCGCGGTCGACATCAGCGCGCCGCTGTACACGCGCGAGCAGCTGACCTCGCCGCTCGTCATCACCGACCAGGTGATCACCGCGATGATGCGGCGGCAGACGCAGGCCGAGATCGATACGCTCGGCCCGGACGATGTGCTCATCGCACCCGACCTGGGCACGATCGGCTCGGCGGACTTCCTGCCCGCGGTGCAGGACGGCATGCGGCTCGGCGCGCAGGCCGCCGAAGCCAGTGTCGATCGGTTGCGCGCATTCGCCCTGCCGCCGGCGCAATACGCTGCCTGGACGCAGCGCCGCCACGAAGGCATCCGCAAGCTCGGGCGCATTGCCCGCATCGAGCTCGACAACCAGTCGGCCGCCAGCGACGCCGTGTTGCGCGCCTACCTGAGCGAACATCCCGACGACGAGTTCGATCGCGCCACCGTCGAGCGCGACATCGCGCGTCTCTACGGCTTGGGCGAGTTCGAATCGGTGGACTATGCACTGTCGCCGTCGGTGGACGGCAACGGCGACGTGCTGCGCGTGAGCGTGCGCGAGAAGCAGTGGGGCCAGGGCAGCCTGCGCTTCGGGCTGCGGCTGGAGGACGATTTCGACGGCAGCAGCAATTTCGATTTCGGCGCGCGCCTGCGCGCCACCGAAGTCAACGAGCGCGGCGCCGAGTGGCAGCTCGACGGGCAGATCGGCAAGACCACGCGCCTGGGCTTCGAATGGCTGCAACCGCTGGACGAGGCGCGCCGCCGCTGGGTGCTGCCGCGCGTCGCCTTCAGCGCGCGCAACCAGCCGATCTTCCTCAACGAGCTGCGCGCAATCGAACTGCGGCGTTCGTCGCTGGAAGTGGGCGCCGACGCCGGGCGCTGGCTCGACGACTGGGGCTCGATCAGCGCCGGCGTGTTCCGCCGCGCCAGCCACTACGCGACGCGCATCTCCACCGTCGACATCGACGCGCGCACCGAACACACCGCCGGCCTGCGCCTGGATTTCCTGCGCGATACCCAGGACGACGCGCAGTTCCCGCGTCACGGCACCTATCTGCAGGCTTCGCTGCGACAGCACGCCAAGCTGGCCGGCGGCGATTTCGACAGCACGCTGCTGGAGCTGCGCACCAGCCATGCACTGCCGATCCTCGACGACGACCGGCTGCTGCTGCAGGCCCGCATGCAATACGCCGTGGGCAACGACCTGCCCGCCGACGAGCTCGGCTTCCTGGGCGGCTTCCTCGACCTCTCCGGCTTCGCCGAAGACGCCCGCTTCGGCCGCCACCTGGCCCTGGGGCAGGCCATCTACTACCGCAACCTTGCGACCGTGTTCGACCGCTATCGCCTGTTCGCGGGCGGCTCGCTGGAAGTGGGCAACACCTGGGATCTCGACAGTCAGATCAGCCTCGATTCCCTGCTCTGGGGCGGCAGCGTGTTCGTGGCCTCCGAATCGCCCCTGGGCGCGCTGTATTTCGGCTACGGCCACGCCGAGGCGGGCGAGAACTCCCTGTATCTGTTCGTCGGGCGGCCGTACTGAATGTTAACGTTGCGCCATCCTGCCAACCGAGGAACCGCATGAGCAGCCTGGGCACCTTGCTGAAAACCGAGATCGCACGCCTTTCGCGCCGCGAATTGCGCTCTCAGGTGGAGCCGCTGAAGAAGCAGTCCGCCGCGCATCGCCGCCACATCGCGGCGCTCAAGCGGCAGGTGACGGCGCTGGAGCGGCTGGTGGCCGTGCTGCGCAAGAGCAACACGAAGGCGATGCGCGCCGCGCCGCCGGAAGGCGAGGAAGCGCAGGGCGTCCGGTTCTCCGCGAAGGGCCTTGCCACGCTGCGTTCGCGCTTCGGGTTTTCGGCGGCCGACATGGGCCGCCTGCTCGGAGTGAGCGCGCAGTCGGTCTACAACTGGGAAAACAAGAAGGCCGTGCCGCGGCGCGCGCAAGTGGCGGCCATTGCCCAGCTTCGCGGTCTCGGCAAGCGCGAGGCGCTGGTGCGGCTCGAAGAACTCGACGCGAAGAAGAAGCGCTGAAAACCTCGCGCAGCGCTCGTCGACCGCGCGAAGGCAGTGGCCCAGGCGCGGAGCGCTGAAGTGCTCGACACCCGAAGCAAGCCGCGCAAGTCCGTGCTGCATCGCACCCGGATTCCCGCCTGCGTGGGAATGACGAGCGTCAATCGGACGCCAGCGCGATGCCGTCGGACACACCGCCAAGTTCTGCGCGGCGCAGCAGCTTGCCGGTTTCGATCTCGACCTCGCCGACCGCGCCCGCCGCGGCCAGCGTGACGAACACGCGCTTGCCGTCGGCCGTCGGCGCCATGCCGAGCGGCAGGCCTTCGATGCGGTGCACGAAGGCCTGCCTGCGCGCGGCCACATCGAACACCAGCAGCGTGCTGGCCTGCGGGTCGATGGTGAGCGCGTACTTGCCGTCGGGCGTGAAGCGCAGTCGCGCGGGCTGGCTGCCGGCGGGCAGTTCTGCGCTCACCTTGCCGGTGTCCAGATCGAGCACGCGGATCTTGCCCTCGCCATTCAGGCCGACCCACGCCTGCCTGCCGTCCGGATGCACGGCGAGGCCTTCGGGTTGGTCGCCGACCTCGTAGCCGGTGAGTTCGGGAAACGGTTTGCCGGCCCGGAAATCGATGCGCGTGACGGTGCCCGAGAGCATGTCGGCGGTGAACAGCTGCTGCCCGTCGGGCGCGATGTCGATCATGTGGGTGACGTCGCGGCCGAGGCCGAGGATGCGGTCGACCTTGCCCTCGGCGGGATTCAGACGCCCGACGGCGCGATTGAATTCCGCGGTGAAGTAGACATTGTCGCCGGCGCGCACCAGGCCGTGCGGGCGCAGCAGCGGCTGCGTGTCGATGCGGCGCACGACCTTCGCGTTCGGCAGATCGATCTCCACCAGTTCGTGGCCGGGTTGCGGACCGTCGCCATAGAGCGCGACCCAGGCGCGACCGCCGGGCATGGCCACCACTTCGTGCGGTGCGTGGCCGACCGGCACCGTGCCGTGCACTTCGAACGTGTCGACGTCGACAAGGTGCAGACGGCCGCGGTCGCGGTCCAGGGCGAGCAGGGTGTCGGCGTGGGCCGCGGGGGCGATCAGCAACAGCAGGGCGAGGGCGCGCATGGCGGGCTCCGGCGAGAGATGGCGCAAGCGTGGCGGCGCTTCGCGCGAGGCGCAACGCGCGCGGGATGCGTCGTGTTGGCGCCGTGCCGAATCGTTCCGTCGTTCCCGCGCAGGCGGGAACCCAGGTGCGAAAGGCTGCGATGTTCGGGCCATGGGTTCGCCCATCGGCTGTCGGCGAACGAGGCTGCGCAGGGCCGCAAGGCCTGGCACCTGGATTCCCGCCTGCGCGGGAATGACGAGAGGGTGCGGGGGACGACAGGACGGGCTTCGGGTGCGCCGTGCGCTCAGCCCTTCGCGCCGAGGCGCGCGAACAATGCCTCGCGGTAGGTGCGCGAGAGCGCCAGTTCGGTGCCGTCGTGCAGTACCACGGTATGGTCGCCGTTGAACTGCGGCACCAGTCGCGCGATGCGTTCGACGTTGACGATGCGCGAACGATGGATGCGCTGGAAGCGCTGCGGGTCGAGCCGGCGCTCCATCTGCGAAAGCGTGCAGCGCTGCACGTGGGTGCGGCCCTGCGAGCGGATGCACAGGTAGTTGCCGGCGGCTTCGACCCAGTCGATCTGCGCCATCGCCAGCACCTGCGTGCCGTCGCCGTCACGCAACAGCAGGCGTGCCGGCGGCGCCGCACGCGTCTGCAGCCGCTGGCGCACGCGCTGCAGCGCGGCGTGCAGGCGCTCGGGTTCCACCGGCTTGAGCAGATAGTCGACCGCGTGCACGTCGAAGGCGCGCACGGCATGCTGGTCGTAGGCGGTGACGAACACGACGTCGGGCCGCGCTTCGGGTGGCAGGCGCGCGAACAGGCCGAAGCCGTCGACCTCGGGCATCTCGACATCGAGCAGGAGCAGGTCGGGTCGCGCCTGCGCCAGCTGGTCGAGCGCCGCGATCGCATCGCCGCAGCTGGCCACCGCCTCGACCTCGGCCTCGGCGGCGAGCAGGCGTTCGAGGCGCTGGCGGGCCAGCTGCACGTCGTCCACCACCATCACGCGCAGCTTCATGCGGGAATCTCCAGCGTCACGATGTAGCGGTCCGGCGAAACGTCCTCCACGTGCATGGCGGCCTGGCCGCCGTACTGCGTGTCGAGGCGTTCGCGGGTGTTGCGCAGGCCGATGCCGCTGCCCGGCTCGCGTGCGGCGCCGGCATCGTTCTCCACCCGCAGCATCAAACGCGTGCCGGAGCGCTTCGCCGACAGCCGCAGCGTGCCGCCCGCGCGCCGCGGTGCGATGCCGTGACGCAGTGCATTCTCGGCGAGCGGTTGCAGCAGCAGCGGCGGCACCTGCCAGCCGAGCACGGCGGGATCGATGTCGCGCTCGATGCGCAAGCGCTCGCCGAGCAGGGCCTGCTGGATGGCGAGATAGTCGTCGAGGAAACCCAGTTCCTCGCCCAGCGAAAGCGTGGCGGCCGCCGAATCGTCGAGTGCGCGCCGCAGCAGCGCCGACAACCGCAGCAGCAGCGCCTCGGCCAGCGGCGCATCGCGATGCACGAGTTCCGCCAGCGCATTGAGCGTGTTGAAGAGGAAATGCGGCTGCAGCTGCGCGCGCAACGCGGCCAGGCGCGCCTCCGCCAGCGCGCGTTCGGCACGGCGGCGTTCGTCGAAATGCCAGAGCGCGAAAGCCGCGGCGTACAGCGCCGCGCACATCAGCACGTCGGTGGCGCCCACCGACACCGCCACGGCCGTGGTGATCTCCGGCAGCGGCACGGGCTGGTCGAGCTGCGGCAGCAGACTCGCCACGAGGATCGCCATGTGCACGGCGACGAGACCGAGGCCGAATGCCACGTGCAGCACCAGATGCCGGGACCGTTTCGCGCCACCCGGCGGCCAGCGCCGCAATGCCCGGAAGACCAGAGGCGTGAACAAGGCCCAGAGCAGGAAGATCTCGGCACTGCGCGCCGCCGCCTGCCAATGCGGCAACGGCTGCGGGCGGCCGAGGTTGAGCATCACCGCCTGCGGCGTGAACACCACGGCCAGCGCCGTCCAGGCCAGCACAATGGCCCAGGCCCGCGAACTCGGTTTCGGCCAGCGCGTCATCCGTGGATTTTAGTGTCGGCGGGCCGCGGCGGGCCCGGCGCGTGACGAGCCGTGCCGCACGCGGGATATGCTGCGCGCCATGAAAATGCCTGTCGCCGCCCTGCTCTTTTGCCTGCTCTCCAGCGCTCCGGCCTTCGCCGGCCGCTTCGTGGTGCAGCCCGCCATCGTGGAAAGCGCCGCGGCGCGCCAGGAGGCGCGCGAGATGGAGGCGCTGGGCCTGTTGCAGGACATCGCCGACGCCTTGAACAGCGTGGTGACGCTGCCGCGCGACGTCGGCCTGCGTTATGCCGAATGCGACGAGGCCAACGCGTACTACGATCCCGAAGAGCGCCACATCCTGATGTGCATCGAGTTGATGGAAGACATCGCGAGCACGGTCGAGGGTCAGTTCGAAACCGAGGATGAGGCCGCGGAAGCCGCGGCCGGCGCCTGGCTCGCGGTGGCGCTGCACGAGGCGGGGCACGCGATGGTGGACGTGATGGAACTGCCCGTCACCGGGCGCGAGGAAGATGCCGTCGATCAGCTCGCGGCGTGGATCCTGATCGAATCCGACGACGTCGATTCGGTCCTCGGCGCCGCCGCCAGCTACTACACCGAAGACGAAGCCGACGACAGCGATTTCGCCGACGAGCACTCGCTCAATCGCCAGCGCTACTTCAACCTCGTGTGCTGGGCCTACGGCAGCGATCCGGAGAACAGCCAGGAACTGATCGACACCTGGGAACTGCCCGAAGCCCGCGCCGAAGGCTGCGAAGCCGAATACGCGCAACTCGACCGAAGCTGGTCGCGCCTGCTGCGCGAGCACCTGCGCGAAGACACGAGCGACGACGACCGCGCGGCACCGCCGCCTCGTGCCACGCCTCGTCCTCCCGAAGTGCTCGAGACGAGCAAGCAGAAGTACTGAGGACGGCGTCTCGGGCTGTAAGAGCAGGTGGTGCGCGTTAGTGCATCGCAGGTGCTCTTGCCGGGGTGGGGTGGCCGGCCCGGCTGCGGCGCCGGCTTCGCCGGAA
>CAMLOR010000204.1 GCA_946481615.1 uncultured Aquimonas sp. | reverse complement strand
AACATGCTGCGCGCCACGCTCAAGGAGAAACCGGACTGTGCCGCGTTCGTGATGGACGCCAGCGGCCCGACGTTCCGCGACGAGTTGTACGCCGAGTACAAGGCCAACCGCCCGCCGATGCCGGACGAGTTGCGCGTGCAGATCGAGCCGATGCTCGCCATCGTCTCGGCGCTCGGGTTCCCGATCCTGCGCGAGCCGGGCGTGGAAGCCGACGACGTGATCGGCACGCTGGCGCTGCAGGGCGCCGAGCGCGGCATGGACGTCACCGTGTCCACCGGCGACAAGGACTTCGCGCAGCTCGTGCGGCCGGGCATCACGCTGATCAACACCATGAGCGGTTCGCGCCTGGATTCCGAAGCCGCCGTCGTCGAGAAATTCGGCGTGAAGCCGGCGCAGATCATCGACTTCCTGGCGCTGATGGGCGACAGCGTCGACAACATCCCCGGCGTGGAGAAGTGCGGCCCGAAGACCGCCGCCAAATGGCTTGGCGAGTACGGCACGCTCGACGGCGTGATCGCCAATTCGGAGAAGATCGGCGGCAAGATCGGCGAGAACCTGCGGGCGGCGTTGCCGCAGCTGCCGCTCAACCGCCAGCTCGCCACCATCAAGACCGACGTTCCCCTGGCCGACGATTGCAGCACGCTGAAGCTGCGCGACGCCGATGCCGAAGCGCTCAAGGGCCTGTACTCGCGCTACGGCTTCGTGCAGGCGCTGCGCGAACTCGAAGGCGGCGGCCCGTCGGTGACTACCAACAAGGAGCCGGGCAAGGCGCGCAGCGGCGGATTCGCGCGCGGCGCCGCGCAGCCCGCCGAAGCCATCGACGCGTCGTTGGCGGTGAAAGGCGAATACGAGGCCGTCCTCACGCGCGAGCAGCTCGTTGCATGGGCCGAGCGCCTGCGCACCGCCGACCTGATCGCCTTCGACACCGAAACCGATTCGCTGGATCCGATGCGCGCCAATCTCGTGGGCATCAGCTTCGCCGTCGAGAGTGGCCGCGCCGCTTACGTGCCGATCGCGCACGACGGACCAGACGCCCCGGCACAGCTGCCGCGCGACGAGGTGCTGGCCGCGCTGCGGCCCATCTTCGAGGATGTCGCCCGGCGCAAGGTCGGCCAGCACGGCAAGTACGATCTGCAGATGTTTCGCCGCAACGGCATCGCGGTGCAGGGCTATGCCGAGGACACGATGCTGGAGAGCTTCGTGTGGAACTCGAACGCCAGCCGCCACGACATGGATTCGCTGGCGCAACGCTACCTCGGCTACACCACCGTCAAATACGAGGACGTCTGCGGCAAGGGCGCCAAGCAGATCCCGTTCTCGCAGGTTTCGGTCGAATGCGCCACGGCCTATGCGGCCGAGGATGCCGACATCACGCTGCGCCTGCACCACGCCCTGGCGCCGCGCGTGCAGGGCGAGCCGGGGCTGGAGCGCGTCTACCGCGAGATCGAGATGCCGCTGGTGGAAGTGCTGGCGGCGATGGAAGCCAACGGCGTATTGATCGATGCCGACGAACTGCGCCGCCAGAGCGCCGATCTTTCGCGCCGCATGCTGTCCGCGCAGCAGCGCGCGCACGAGGCGGCGGGGCGCAACTTCAACCTCGACTCGCCCAAGCAGCTGTGCCAGCTGCTGTTCGAGGAACTGAAGCTGCCGGTGCTGGTGAAGACCGCCACCGGCCAGCCCAGCACCAACGAGGAAGCGCTCGAGGCCATCGCCGACCAGCACGAGTTGCCGCGCCTCATCCTCGAACACCGCGCGCTTGCCAAGCTGCGCAGCACCTATACCGACAAGTTGCCGGAGATGGTGAATCCGCACACCGGCCGCGTGCACACGAGCTACCACCAGGCGGGCGCCGCCACCGGGCGGCTTTCGTCCACCGATCCCAACCTGCAGAACATCCCGATCCGCACCGAGGATGGACGCCGCATCCGCACCGCGTTCATCGCGCCGCCCGGACGCAGGATCGTCGCCTGCGACTACTCGCAGATCGAGCTGCGCATCATGGCCCACCTCTCGGAAGACCCGGGCCTCGTCGCCGCGTTCGAGAGCGGGCAGGACATCCATCGCGCCACCGCGGCGGAAGTGTTCGGCCTGCCGGTGGATCAGGTCGACGCCGGCCAACGGCGCGCCGCCAAGGCCATCAACTTCGGCCTGATGTACGGCATGAGCGCCTTCGGGCTGGCGCGCAACCTCGGCATCTCGCGCGGCGATGCCGCGGACTACATGGCGCTGTACTTCGCGCGCTACCCGGGCGTGCAGCGCTACATGGAGCAGGTGCGGCAGCAGGCGCGCGAAAGCGGCTACGTCGAAACCGTGTTCGGCCGCCGCCTGCATCTGCTCGAGATCCATTCGCGCAATCAGGGCCTGCGCGCGGGCGCCGAGCGCGCCGCCATCAACGCGCCGATGCAGGGCACGGCCGCCGACATCATCAAGCGCGCCATGCGCAGCGTGCACGACTGGCTGCAACCGCACGCCGGCCGCGCGGCGATGATCATGCAGGTGCACGACGAACTGGTGTTCGAGGTCGAAGCCGGATTCGTCGAAGAAATGCTGGACGAAGTCCGCCAGCGCATGCAGGCCGCGGCGCAGCTGCGCGTGCCGCTGGTCGTCGACGCCGGGGTCGGCGAAAACTGGGATCAGGCGCACTGATCCGGGCCTTGAAGCGGGGTGGACCGCCCCCATTTCGCGACGAGACGAGCGTGTCCGGATGAAACGTTTCTTCCCGCTGACGCATCGATGCTATGGGCATGCACCCGGATGCCCGCAGTCCGGATTTTTGGACTGAATGGTTTCTGAACTTATCGGTTTATTTACGAAACTGCTCACGGAACTTTCAGCCTGAATCCGTAATCTGTGCACACGGTGGACGCAACGCCACCCGCGGTTCGAATCGACCCCCCTTCGATTCGAACCAGTCGGAAGCCGGTCTCTCCCCAAGCCCGCTTCCGACCCCGCCCCACAAGCTCCCCCCTAGCTTGTGGGGCTTTTCTTTTGTGCGGTCGGAAAACCTGCTGGGGGATGCGCATGGCGTGCGCGTCTCCGCAGCACCATGAACATCCTCATTGCATTCCGTCGCGCCTGCCTGGCGCTCGTTTTCTCGGTGCCCACGCTTGCGTTCGCGCAGTCCGGCAGTTGGTACAACCCCGCGCAGTCCGGTCACGGCCTTGCCGTGGATCGGCTCTCGGACGATGCCGCGCTGTTGCTCTGGTTCACCTACGACTTCGCCGGTAATTCGATGCCGGTATATGCGGAAGCTCGCCGCGAGAACGGCGCCTTCGTCGGCACCGCATACGCGCCCTACGGCCCTCGCTTCAACGATTTCGATCCACGCGAACTCGTGTTCGAGCCGTGGGGCACGCTGAGCTTCACGCCCGGCGATTGCGATGACGCGACACTTTCGTGGAATTCGAACGTCGCCGACGGTGGCCACGCGTTCGGCAACGGCAGCACGCCATTGCGCCCGCTGACGGGCGGTTGCACGCCGCACGATCCTGGCCCGCTCGGTGCGTTCGAAGGCACCTGGCATCATTCCCAGCTGCAAGGTGCCAGCATCAACGTCGACGTCGTCGCGCCGGGCTCGGCGCTCGTGTACTGGTACACGTACGACGCTGCCGGCCAGCCGATGCAGGTGTACATCGAAGCCTCGGGCCAGGGCCGGCGACTCGCCGGACGCGCCTATGCGCCGCGCGGGATGCGCTTCGGCAGCTTCGCGCATGCCGATCTGGGCGTCACCGAAATCGGCAGCGTCTCGCTCGAATTCTCCGATTGCAGGCACGCGGTATTCGCCTACGACACGACCTCCGGCGGTGGCAGTTTCGCGCTTTCCCGCCTCACCATCCCGCAAGGCGTGAACTGCGATATCCCGGCTGCGCGGCCCGCATGGTTCGGCGATCGTTACAGCGGCCGCGTCGAGACCGGCACCGTCGGTCCCGGTCACGAATTCGTCGATGTCTTCGTGAATTCGCGCGACGAGGTCTACGCGTGGGTGTTCTACTCGGGCTTCTATCGCGGCATCTTCATCGAACGCAACGGCGAGCCATGGCTCCAGCTGCGACGCAGCGGTGGCAGCTATCCCGAAGCGCGGTTCGGCGCCGTGATCGAAGGACCGCTGCGCCGCGATGGCGCGGGCCGTCTCGTGATCGCCATGCAGGACGGCAGCGGCCGCCAGGCCGAAGCCGTGCTCGATGCCTACGCCCAGGACGGCGGCCAGGTGCCGCAGGGCGAGCTGGCCACATTGCTGCCCGGCAGCTACGGCGAAGACAAATGCTCGGGATTCGTCTGCTTCAAGCGCATCGACGTGCACGCCGATCTGAGTTACGAAGCGATCGAGTTCGGGCGAGTCGCCTTCAGCGGCCGCATCGAGCGTCTCGACCCCGCCCGCCATTCGTTCGACTTCGATGCACGCATGGCGTACGGCACGCGCGTGGTCGGCAGCGGCCGCCTCGAATACGGCGAACCGCTGCATCCGTGGCTGCCGCGCCCGCTCAAGCTGTTCCTGATCGGGGCCGGCGTGGGCGACAGCGCCGGTTACGTCTTCGAACGAGCCGACCGCGCGCCGTAATCAGCGCTACGGCAACTCCGTCAGCCAATCGCGCGGCCGCAGGTAGTCCTGCAGCCGCGCTTCGGCGCTGCCGGGTTCCGGAGCGTAGCCGTATTCGAAGCGCACGCGCGGCGGCAGGCTCATGAGGATGGACTCGGTGCGCCCGCCCGACTGCAGGCCGAACAGCGTGCCGCGGTCCCATACCAGGTTGAATTCGACGTAGCGTCCGCGGCGGTAGAGCTGGAACTCGCGCTCGCGTTCCCCATGCGGCGTATCGCGGCGCCGCTGCACGATGGGCAGGTACGCCTCGAGGAAGCCTTCGCCTGTCGCGCGCTGGTAAGCGAACGCGGCCTCGAAGCCGCCTTGCGTGAAGTCGTCGAAGAACAGGCCGCCGACACCGCGCGTCTCGCCGCGGTGCTTCAGATGGAAGTAGTCGTCGCACCATTTCTTGTGCGCGGCGTAGTGCACGCCTGCGACGCGCTGCGCGATGCGATGCCAGTGCAGCACGTCCTCGTCGAAGGGATAGAACGGCGTGAGGTCGAAGCCGCCACCGAACCACCACACGGGCTCGCGATCCTTCGGCCGCGCCTCGAAGAAGCGCACGTTCATGTGCGTGGTCGGCACGTAGGGATTGCGTGGATGGAACACGAGCGACACGCCCAGCGCGCGCCACGGCGCGCCGGCGAGTTCGGGACGGTGCGCGGTGGCCGAGGGCGGCAGCGTGGCGCCCTGCACCTCGGAGAAGCCGATGCCGGCCTGTTCGAAGACCGCGCCTTCCTTCATCACGCGCGAACGGCCGCCGCCGCCTTCGGCGCGCGTCCAGGTGTCTTCGAGGAACCGCCCTTCGCCGTCGACGCCTTCGAGTTCGTTGCAGATGCGGTCCTGCAGGCTGCGCAGGAAGGCGGCAACGGACTCGGGCTGCGTCATCTATCGTGTTCCGGCAACAGGGGAGGATCGAGGAAGGCGGCGCGCCAGCCGCACAGCGCCAGCAGCGCGAGGGCTTCGCGCGCCACCGCGAACTGGCAGCACAGGCCGCCTCGCCAGGCCGATTCGGCCGCGCACAGCGACCAGTCCAGCCCCAGGCGCCGCGCCAGCACGCCGCAGCGCGCCAGATGATAGCGGTTGCTGACGATGGCCACCCGCTGACCCGGCACGATGCGGGCGGCGGCGTGGCGCAGGTCGTCCTCGGTATCGCCCTCGTTCTCGTCGAGCGAGACGACGGCCTGAGGACACAGCCCGAATTCGCGCATCCAGCGCCAGCCCGCCGCCGATTCGCCACGCGCGGCGGCCTCCTTCGAGCGGCCGGTGAGCAGCAGGCGGCGTTCCGAGGCTTCGCGGCACAGGCGCGTGACGCGCTGCAGGCGGCGGCCGTATTCGGCCGAGATCTCTCCGCCGTCCAGCCCGAAGGCCGGCACCATCAGGGCGGCGTCGAGCGGCGCTTCGCTGCGCGCGAGCTTCGCCACCTCGCGCACGCGGCGCATCGCGAGCCACCAGAGGATCCCGAGACTGAGCGCCGCGAGCAGGACGGCGCGGCGCGAACGGCGCGTCGGCGTCGCGTCCCACCACACCTGTTGCATCGGATTCGCACGCATGTCGC
Source organism: uncultured Aquimonas sp. (assembly GCA_946481615.1). Next base: position 86 of record CAMLOR010000204.1, on the reverse strand, counting down.
GACCTGCCTGTCCTTGCGCTCTCGAAGAGCCAGACGTTCGGTGGCCGCCAGCCCCCCACGGGCGCGCCGGGTTTCCCTCCGACGAC
>CAMLOR010000203.1 GCA_946481615.1 uncultured Aquimonas sp. | reverse complement strand
TCCTGTTCGACGACCTCGGCCTGCGCTTCGACTCGCGTGTAATCTTCCGCGACGACTTCGACTGAAGGGGAACACCGATGAAGCTCTACTACGCGCCCGGCGCCTGCTCGCTGGCGCCGCACATCGTCGCGCACGAAACCGGCATCCGCCTGGATCTGGAAAAGGTCGACACCAAGACCAAGGCCATGGCCTCGGGCGGCGATTTCCGCGACATCAATCCGAAGGGCTACGTGCCCGCGCTGCGACTCGACGACGGCGCCATCCTCACCGAAGGGCCGGTGGTGTCGCAGTACCTGGCCGACCTGCATCCGGAATCGGACCTCGCGCCGCTGCCCGGAACGATGGAGCGCTACCGTCTGCTGGAATGGCTGGGCTACATCAATTCCGAGATCCACAAGAACTACTCGCCGCTGTTCAATTCCGCCACCAGCGAAGAGACGCGCAGGGAAAAGATCGATTACCTGCGCAAACGCTACGACCTGATCGAACAGCGCCTCGCCACCAACAGCTATCTGCTCGGCGAGCACTACACCGTCGCCGACATCTATCTGTTCGTGGTCACCAATTGGGCCAAGGCGGTGAAGGTCGATCTCTCCGATTTCCCCAACCTGCTCGCCTTCCAGAAGCGTGTGGTGGCGCGGCCTGCGGTGCAGGCCGCGCTCAAGGCCGAAGGCTTGGTCAAATAGTCATTCGAAGCCGTCGGCGAAAATGCTGCCGTCCGGCACCACGCCGGCCGGCAGCACCAGCAGGTTGGCGCTGCGCGCCGGCAGGTTCGCCAAGGTGATCGAACTGCCCGCGATGCTGCCGCTCGCCACCTGCGCCAGATCGTGGCCGGCATCGAAGCGATACAGCTGCCAGGCGCCGTTGTACGTGCCGTTCAGGGCGATCTGCGCGGTGTTGGCTTCGGCGTCCTTGTTGAACAGCAGGATCATGGTGCGCTGGTTCGTCAGATCCACCGCGTAGGCGCCGAGCGAATCGACGTCGGCGCTGCTGGCGCGCACGCTGGTGCCCTCGACGCGACTGCCGTTGCCGTCGTAATCGAGGAAGAGCCGGAAGGCGCGCTCCACGAGCGAACCGCTCGCCGGTGCCACCCAGCGCGTGGCCAGATCCACGCCTTCGCGCCCGAAGATGGCCAGCACTTCGGCATGCGCCAGCGCCGAACTGGCGCCGTGGTCCGAGCCCCACTGGTATTCGGTGATGGCGAGCCTGGTACCCGGACATTCGGCCGCGATCCACGCCTTCACGCGGCGGATGAACTGCGGTTTGCTGTAGTGGTTTTCGTCGAAATCGCCCAGATCGGCGAACCACGACTCGGCCACCCAGTCCGGATCGTAGAGTTCCTTGAGCGAACGCAGGCGCAGCGCGGCCGTATTCGCATCGTTGGCGCCGTCGCCGAAATCGACCACGCCCACCTGCGGCGCGATCTGGCCCTGCGGGTAGTAGTGCAGATCGAGGTAATCCACGAGGCGGCGGCCGGTCTGCTGCTGGTGCGCGCAGACCTGCCGCAGATACCACGGCACGAAGGCCACGCCGCCGTGCGCGGCGCGGTCCGCACCCTGCACGCAATCGTCGGCCGCCGAGCCGAAGAGATCGCAATAGCCCCAGGTGACCGGACCGAAGACCACCGCCGCCGGATCGGCATTCTTGATCGCCGTGGCGTAAGGCACGGTGCGCTGGTTCCACATCTCGTCGTAGGTGGCCGGCAGCGGGTGCACATCGCGATGGGTGGAATTCCACAGCATCGGCTCGTTGTCGAGCGCGTAGTGATGCACCGCCGCGGCGTGGCGGGTTTCCAGGTGATCGACCCAGTCGCCGGTCCAATCGGGATCGGAGGAAGACGAGGTGTCGCTCGGCTGATTGAGCACCATCAGATCCGGATAACCCGGGCGATCCGGACAATACACCGTCGTGTTCACCGCCGAATCGCATTCACCGTTGCCTCCGTCGCAATCGAAGGGGCAGCCGTTTTCCAGCTGAGTCCCGTACTTCGCGATGGAGAAGCCGTAGCGCTTCGAGCGCACGTTGTCGAGCGGACGCCACCCGATCGTGCCGAGGGTGACGAGCGGCGTGGCGCCCGCACCCAGCGTGCGATCGATGAACGAATTCAGGCTCGACTGCGCGGGCGGTGTCGCCGCGCCGAGATTCACATTGAGGAAGAAATAGTCGCTGCCGCGATTGCTCACGTCGGTGGTGTAGTTGTAGCGCGTGGTGGCGTTGCCGCCCCAGCGGTTCACCGTGTAGCCGATGGCGAGTTGTTGTTCGTCGGCATCGTTGACGCCGTAGATGCGCGGATCGATCGCGCGCCGGTCCTGCGTGGTGTCCACGCTCACGGCGATGGTGGCGGCCTGAGCCGTGCCGCACAGCAGCAGGCCCGCGGAAAGTAGTGCTCGTTGCATGAACCGGCTCCTTGCGCTGGCATCCTCCCGACGGAGGAATCGTACTAGACTCCGAACACCCGACCCGAGGAAATCCGCCATGGCGTATGTCGACGGTTTCGTGTTGCCGGTGCCGAAGAAGAACATCGCCGCCTACAAGGCGATGTCGCGCAAGGCCGGCAAGATCTGGATGGAGCACGGCGCCCTGCACTACATCGAGTGCGTCGAGGATGACGTCAAACCGGGCAAGAAAACGTCCTTCCCGCAAGCCGTGAAACTCAAGCCCGGCGAAGTGGTGGTGTTTTCCTGGATCGTCTACAAATCGCGCGCCGCGCGCGACCGCATCAACAAGAAGGTGATGTCCGATCCGCGCCTGGGCGCGATGATGGATCCGAAGAAGCTGCCCTTCGACGGCATGCGCATGTTCTGGGGCGGCTTCAAGCCGCTGTTCGAACTCAAGGCCTGAGCCCGCCGTGGCGAAGCCGCCCGGCCGGCGCTTTCCCGCGCACGTCGTGGATTACCTCAAGAACTCGGTGATCCAGGCGGACGAATACCTCGATGCGGCGCGTCGCCGCATCGACACGCGTTTCGGTTGGGCCCGCCCGCGCCACATCGAAGCCTACCGCGGCTGGGCCGACGCCAGGACCGTCGAGTTCACCGGCCGCGTACTCGCGTCCAAACCGATGGGCGGCCCGAAGGACGACGACGACTGGTGGGACAACCTGCTCAACACCTATCGCCGCTTCGAAAGCGACGAGGTGCCGGGCGTGGCGCTGAAAGCGCAGTTCCGCGGCGCGCAGGCCACCGCCACCAGCGACGCCGAAGGTTATTACCGCTTCGCCTTCGACACCTCGGCGGTGCCGCTGGACGAACTGTGGGACAACGCGGCGGTGTCGCTCGCCGACGGCACGCTGCTGACGCCGCAACCGATCCTGCAGGTGGGGCCGAAGGCCGCGTACGGCTGCATCTCCGACATCGACGACACCATCCTGCATTCGAGCATCCTCGACTGGAAGACGGCGGCGCAGCTCACCTTCCTGCACAACGCGCGCACGCGCAAACCGCTGCAGGGCGTGGCCAAGCTCTACCAGGCGCTGCAGGCCGGCGCCGATGGGCAAGCGCGCAATCCGATCTTCTACGTGTCGAGTTCGCCCTGGAATCTCTACGACCTGCTCGAGGACTTCCTCGAACTGAACGCGATCCCGTTCGGCCCCATCCACCTGCGCGATCTCGGCTTCGACACCGGCAAGTTCCTCAAGAGCGCCGGGCACGGCCACAAGCTCGAACGCGCCCGCGAGATCATCCTGCGCTTCCCGGATATGCGCTGGATCCTGCTCGGCGATTCCGGCCAGGCCGACGCCGAACTCTATGCCGAAGCCGCACGCGAATTCGGCAACCGCATCCTCGCCATCTACATCCGCGACGTCGATCCCGACACCGAAGACCCGCGTGACCGCTTCGTCGACACCTACATCGAGAAAGTGGCCGGCACCAACGTGCCCATGCTGCGCGTGAGCGACAGCCTCGCCATCGCCGAACACGCGCTGACGCTGGGCCTCATCCCCGAAACATCGATGGACGCCATCGACGCTGAAGTCAAACGCGACCGCGTGCGCCCGACGCTGGGCGAAGCCGCGACCGAAGCGGCGAAGGAGAAGCTCGTCGAGGATGCCGAAGCCGGCGTCGCGAAAGTGGCGGACAAAATGGCGGAAGGCACGGCCAGGATCGCCGACAAAGTCACCGAGGCCACCGACAGGGTGGCCGAAAAAGTCGAGGATGTCGCGAAGAAGGCCGCAGGCAGATAGCGCGGCGCCGGCCGCTCATCTCCTGATTCGAAGCAGGAGCACGCCAGCGATCGCCGCGGCGAGCAGCACGAGGATGCCTCCCGAGAGCGCGGGTATCGCGATCGGTGCGACGAAAGGCAGATCGACCGCACCGCCCGCGTTGAGTACGGCCGAAGCGGGTCCGCCGGGCGGCACGCCAATGCCCGTGACCTGCGAGGTCGTATTGGTGATCTGCCCCGCCACCGCCGCATGCATGAGCATCGGCACGGAACACGAGGCGCCGGCGCCGAGCGTCACGTTGTTGAACGCCCAGCCCGAGCCATTGAACATCGCGCTGCCGGCATTGCAGGTGTAGGCGCCGACCTGATCGGGCACCAGCCCTGCAGGATAGGTATCGCTGAAAGCGATGCCGCTGACCGCGAACCCGTTCGGATTGGTGATCGTCACCGTCATCGTCGTCGTCGCCGTGCCGCCGACCGCAACGCTGGAAGGATTGAACGATTTTGACATCGTGATCGCCGACTGCGCGTGCACCAGCGGAGCACTGCCGAGCGCCACGAGGAGCAGCGCGAAACGGACGAGAACGGGCGGGCGAAGAAAAGTCATCGATTTTGCTCCGAATGATGGGGCACTTGCGACTCAGCGCGGAACGTTCCGCCACGCGCTCGGCGTGGTTCCAAACACACCGCGGAACAGGGCGTTGAACGTGGAGAGATCGCCGAAGCCGGCGTCGAGCGCGACGGCGGCGATGGCCGTGTTGCGGTCTTCACGCAGCGTCCGAGCGGCGCGGTGCAAGCGTTGCTGCAACAGCCATTGGTGCGGCGTGCAGCCCAGCGTGCGGCTGAAGCTTCGCAGGAAGTGGTACTTGCTCATGCAGGCCAGCGTCGCGAGGACATCGAGGTCGAGCGCTTCGTGGCTGTTGCTCTCGATGTGGCGCGCCACGGCGGCGATGCGGCGCTGATCGCGCGGCGATACGCGCGGTGCATCCGGCGGGTCGTCGCTCAGTGCACGCACCACGCTTTCGGCGAACTGCAGCGCGGCTTCCTCGATGCCTTCGTTCGTCGCCAGCCGTGCTTGCAGGCGTTGCAGCGGCGCGATGGTGTCGCGCACCGCGGGCAGCATCGGGCGGCGCAGCCGGAAGCGCGCGTCACCGCTGGCGCCCGCGGCGAGTTCCTCGAACACGTCGACGTCGAACTGCAGCGCCAGGCAGTGGTCGCCGACACCGTGTTCGTGGCCGCATTCGAAGCACGCCCCCGGTGCGCCGAGCAGCACGGCTCCCGGATACAACAACGCGTCGCCGGTGCTGCCGCGGTAGCGGAAGGTGCCGCCCAGCACGGCGCCGAGGCTGACGCTGCGGTGCTGCTCCTCGAAGGGCCGGTCGCGCGGCCCGCGTTCGCAGCGCACGTCGCTGATCCGCCAGCCGCGGCCGGAGGCGAGTACTTCGACTGTGGAGGGCGCGGCAGCCATGGCGCCAGTATCGCGCACATCGCCCGACACGACAGCTGCCGCGCGATCGGGCCGGCTCGGCACGCGAACTCAGCAATTTTCCCCAAGCCAGGACCCCCGCCGGCGCCGACACTGCATCCACCCGAACGCAGGAGTCGTCCCATGCTCAACCACGTATCGATCGGCGTGCGCGACATCGCGCGCAGCAAGCGCTTCTACGACGCCGCCCTCGCCCCGCTGGGCTATCGCTGCCTCAGCGATTCGCCTTCCTCGCTCGGCTACGGCAAGGACTCGGTGGCGCTGTGGATCTCGCAGACCGACCGCCCCGTGCCGGCCGACACCGCGTCCGGCCTGCACTTCTGCTTCGACGCGCCCACCCGCCAGAGCGTCGACGCCTTCCACGCCGCCGCGCTGCGCGAGAAGGGCCAGGACAACGGCCGGCCCGGCGTGCGTCAGGACTACGACCCGAACTACTACGCCGCCTTCGCCATCGACCCCGACGGTTATCGCGTCGAGGCCTATTGCGGGAAGTGAGCGCGCCTCAGAGGTGTGCGCCCTTCGGCTCGATGTCGGCGTTCGCCCACGCCTTCGCCAGCGCGGCGCGCTCGGCGGAGGCGTC
>CAMLOR010000202.1 GCA_946481615.1 uncultured Aquimonas sp. | reverse complement strand
GATGGCCCGGCGGCTGGAGTCGGGCAGGTTCCCGCCCGCAGGGTCGCCGGCATGGATGCCGGCGAGTTTTTCGTCAGTCCATGGATGGACTGTCGAAAAACCCTGCCCGACTCCAGCTTCCGGCGAAGCCGGCGCCGAGGCCCTTCGCCGGCCGCCCCACGCCGGCAAGAGCGCCCGCGACAACCTCGCGGGAACCATCTGCTCTGCGCAATCGAAGCGCCTCACTGCGGCGGCTCCACGATGTGCGCGAGCTTCAGCACCTTGGCGCTCACCTGCAGGCCGCTGGCCTGGATGGCGCGGGGATTGGCGTCGAAGACGATACGCTGCCCGCGGGGCACGAGGCCGAGCATGCCGCCGGCGGCGGCGAAACCGGGGCCGTCGCCGATGGTGAGCAGCGGGCGGCTGGCGCTCAGCGCCAGCACCTTCTTCGCGACGGCCGGTTCGGCGGACTGCACGAACACCGCGTCGGCGCCGGCCAGCACGCGCTCGAGCCGTGCCGACGCCACGTTCGGTTCGAGACGATGCACGCGCACCGGCTTCTGGCCGAGCTTCACGGCCTCGCGCGCGATGCCCCGCAAGGTGTCGGCGAACTCGCGCGTGCCGACCACGGCGAGCACGAACTCGTCGGCGCCGCTCGGCGGGCCGGGCCATTCGGTGAAGCGCAGGAAATTCAGCACGTAGGCCGCCTTGACCTGCTGCTCGTCGCGCGGCGCCGAGGCCATCGCCGCGCCTGCGGACAACAACAACGCCGCGAGCCATGCGCGCCACATGCCGGGCCGCCTCACAGCCGCAACGTCAATTGCGCGTAGACGCTGCGCGGCACCTCGGCGCCGGAAGCCTCGGGATGCGCAGGATCGGTGAGATTCTGGCCGCGCAACGTCCACTCGGTGCGTTCGCTGGCATGCCAGGTGAGGCCCACGTCCACGCGCTCGTAGGCGTCGATCGACAGGCGCGGAATCTCGCCGACGTGATAGATGGCCGAATGCAGTTCCCAGCCCGGTGCGAAACTCCAGGTGCTGCGCAGCTGCGCCAGATGCTGCGGCGAACCGTCCTCGTCGAACTGCAACACCGGCCCGCGGATATCGGTTTCGATGAAACTCACGGAGCCGTCGAACCGCCAGTCCGCCGTCGCCTGGAACGTCACGGCCACGTCGGCGCCGTACACCGTGCCCGTGGCATCGCTTCCCAGCACGCCGAAGATGCTGCGCGGCACCGACACCAGGCGCTGGTACTCGTTGTAGAACAGCGCCGTGTCGAAGCTCAACCGCCCGAACTGGATGCGATGGCCGGCTTCCCACGCCAGCAATTTCTCCACCGGCAAGTCATCGTTGCCCTCGAGCGCGAGCGGCACGATCACGCCCGTGGCCGGCCGGCCGGTGATCAGGCCGGTATCGACGTAGGAGAAAATCAGGCGGCCGTCTTCCTCGAAGCGCGAAGGCACGCGCACCGGACGCGAGACCGCCGCCCAGAACGTCTGCCGCGCGTCCGGCGTCCACCACAGGCGCAGCGAAGGCTGCGCGTGCACGCCGGTGAAATCGTGATGGGTGAACTTGCTGCCGGCCATCAGCCACAGACGCTCGTCCAGCAGTTCGGTGGTGTTCTGCACGAAGGCGTTGACGCTCTGGACCGTGCGCGCCCCCGGCGTGAACTGCAGCACGGGGCTCCAGGCCACGTCGTCGGAGGTCTGGTCGTACTGCAGGCCCCAGATCGCCTCGTTGCGCGCGCTCCACGGCCGCCACTGGCGGAAATCGAGGTTGTTGCTGCGGCGCTCCTGCCCGAGCCGGGCGTCCTGGCGTTGGCTGCGGTCGTGGTAGGCCTGCAGGCTCCAGCCCGTGCCGTCGCCGCCGTCCTGCACCAGGCGCATCAGCAGATGTCCGCCGTCGACCTGCGCATGGCCCGTTTCGCGGCGCGTCTGCAGATGTACGCCGGGCACCGGCACTTGCACGGCGTAGTGCGCGGTCGGCTGCGTGAAGCCTTCGGCCAGCGCCGTCAGCGTCAGTCCGGCGCGCAGTTCCTGGTCGAGGCGCAGGCCGCCCTGCAGCACCGACCACTGATCCTCGATCGACACGCCCTGCGCATTCTCGAAATCGCCTTCGCGCGAGTATTTGCCCCACAGCCGCCAGGCACCGCCGTCGATCGCGTTGCCCTGCCGCAGCGAAACCAAGGCGCGTCCATTGCTGCCGGCACCCACGCGCACCACGCTGCCGACGGTGTCGCGCGCATCGCGCGTGATCACGCTGATCACGCCGTTCATCGCGTTCTGGCCCCACAGCGTGGCACCGGGGCCGCGGATCACCTCGATGCGGTCGATGTCGTCGACCACGCGGTCGGCGCTGTCCCAGAACGTGGTGGAAAGCAGCGGATCGTGCGCGATGCGCCCGTCGATCACCACGAGATAGCGGTTGGCCGTGATCGCCGAAGCCGCCATGCCGCGCGAGCCGACGATCCAGCTGCTCGCGTTCACGCGCCCCACGTACATGCCCGGCACCAGACGCAGCGCTTCGGCCAGCGTGCGGTGCCCCGCACGCCGGATGTCCTCGCCGCTGATCACCGTCACCGCCGCGGGCGATGCGAGCCTGGGCTGCGCGGTGCCGGCCACGGTGGTGACCTCGACCTGCATCAGGTCTTCGAGACTCAGCTCCGCCAGGTGGCGCGCCTCGGAATCGGTCATGGCCGCAAGGCACGCGCCCGGAGCGAGCAGCGAGAGGCCCAACAGCCATGCGGTTCGCGGGTCCATGCCTTCCCTTGCCCGAGCGTGGTCTCGACGTCCCTGACTTATAGTCAGCGACGACTTTTTCTTCAAGCCGCGCTCACGGCGCGTTCGCGATTTCCAGCAGCACGTCGGCGTGGCACGGCCCGTCGAGCGGGCACCAACAGGCCAGATCCTTGCCGCGCAGCGCTGCGCGCGCCGCCTCGCGCAGCGGCGCCTGCGCCGGCTCGCGGATCCACTCGCGGTAGCGCGCGACGGCTACGGCGCGTTCCTGCGCGGTCGCCGCCAGGAAGGGATTGCCCCAGCGCGTGGCGCGATCCACTTTCACCGCGCCGGCCGGCATGCGCCAGCCGCGCGTACGACTCAGCCTGATCCGGTGCGGCACGTCGGCTCCTTCGGCATGGCGTCCGGCGAGGATGCTCCCGTGCGCGCGGAAAACCCAGCCCGTGCGCGGCGCGCTATCGTTGCGCCATGAGTCCGCTCCGCCCCCCGCATCCGCTGCGCTTCGGCGAACACCGCTTCGATCCTGCGCTCAACGAGCTGACCGGGCCGCAAGGCAGCCAACGCCTGCCGCTCAAGCAGGCCGATTTGCTGCTTCGCCTGATGCGCGAGCCGGGCCAGCCGGTGCGGCGCGAAACGCTGCTCGACGAGGTGTGGGAGCGGCGCTTCGTGAACGAGGAAGTGCTCTCGCGCGCGATCGCCGACCTGCGCGCGGCGCTGGGCGACGACGCCAAGGCGCCGCGCTACATCGAAACCTTGCCCAAGGTCGGCTACCGCTTCCTGGCGGAGGTGCGCGAAGAAGCGGCGCTTTCGCCTGCCGGCTCCGCACCGCGCTCGCCGCGCAGGCGCTGGCCGCTGGTGTTGGCGGCGGCCACCGGCCTGCTGGCGATCGCCGTCCTCGTGCACGGGTGGTATCTGCGTTTCAGCCCGGCGTCACGGACGCACGTGCTCACGCCCGCGCGCCTGCTGGAAGCACGCCCCTTCACCGCCGATCCCGGCCGCGAACTGTTCCCGCGCTTCACGCCGGACGCGCGCTGGGTGGCCTACACGCGCTTCGTGCCGGGCGGCGAGCCCGCGCACCTGCGCTTGCGCACGGTGGACGGCACCGAGGATCGCGCCCTGGTGCAGGACGAGTTCGAAAACTACTGCGGCGCGATCTCGCCCGACAGCACCCGGCTCGCCTGGCTGCGCACGCGCGGACCGCGGTGCGAAGTGATGTTGCGCGACCTGCGTGGCGGGCCGGCGCGCGCCCTCGCCGATTGCGGCAGCGGCCATTCGCTGGGCTGCCCCGATTTCACGCGCGACGGGCGCGAGTTGCTGCTCGAAGGCGAACAGACGCAGCGCGGGCTGCGGGCGCTGGCGCTCGCCGACGGCACCCTGCGCGTGCTGACCGCACCACCGGCCGGCGCCACCGATCTGGCGCCGCGCGCCACGCCGGACGGCACCGCCGTCGTGTTCTGGCGCGGCGACGGCAACACGCGGCGACCGATGCGCGTGGCGCTGGAAGACGGCGAAGCGCAGCCGCTCTCCGACGGAGGCTACCTCGCCTTCGGCCACGCCTTCGACCGCGATGGCGCAACCATCACGGCTGACGATCGCTTCGGGCAGCGCGCGCTGGTGCGGCTGGCGCAAGACGCGCCGCAGCTGCTGGGCGGCAACGGCGCGCGCTTCCCGGACATCGCGGCCAACGGCGCGCTGGTCTACGAGGTCGCGCATTACGACGCCAACCTGTGGCGCATCGATCTGCGCGATGCACAGGCGCCGCCGCTGCAACTCACGCGCACGGCACGCTACGACAACCAGCCGGCGGTATCGCCCGATGGACAGTGGCTGGCGTTCGGCTCGAACCGCGACGGACGCGAAGGCGTGTATCTGATGCGGACCGACGGCCGCGAGGAACGCAAGCTGCCGCTCGACCCCGCGCAACGCTGGACCTCGCCGGCCTGGTCGCCCGACGGTGCGCAGTTGCTGGTGCTGCGCTACGCCGGGCAGGAAGCGTCGGTGTGCCGGCACGTGCTGGCGAGTGCCGCGACCGAATGTCCTCCGGGCCTCGCGCGCAATCGCAACGGAGCGTTCTTCCTCGAGGCCGATGCCTTCGCCGCGGTCGACGAAACCACGCGCGACGCCGCGCTGTGGCGGCACGCGTTCGACGGCTCGCCGGCAGCGCGCATCGAGACCGGCGGCGCCGTGGATCGCTGCCGCGCCAACGGGCGCTGGCTCGCCTGTCACCGGCCGGGCGCCGCGGGACTGTGGCTGCAGGACCGCACCACGGGCGAAACGCGCGAGGTGCTGCCGGAACTCGACCGCGACCTGCGCGCCTGGGATCTGGCGGCCGACGCCCTCTGGTTTCCGCAGGCGGGCGCGGCGCGCGGACTCTATCGGCACGATCTGCGCACCGGCGAAACCGCGAAGGTGCACGATCTTGCGCCCAGCGCGATCGGCGACGCGATCAGCGTCGCCGCGGACGGCTCGTTCGCCGTCCTGGCGCGGACCGACGCCCTCGACGTCGACCTGATGCTGCTGCCGGCCGCGGACTAGCCCAGCGCCGGCCGCCGCTGTTCCTGGATGCGGAGCAGATTGCCGGCCGGATCGCGCACGGCGCAATCGCGCACGCCGTAGGGCTGGTCGGTCGGCTCCTGCACGATCTCGGCCTCGCCGGCCTGCAGGCGTGCGAAGGTGCCGCCCAGATCGGGCGTGGCCAGGAGCAGCGTGGCGTAGGTGCCCTTGGCCATCATCTCGGCGATGGTGCGCCGCTCGTCGTCGTTGATGCCGGGCGTGGCGGACGGCGGATACAGCACGATGGATGTCGCAGGCTGGCTGGCGGGACCGACGGTGATCCAGCGCATTCCCTGATAGCCGACGTCGTTGCGGACTTCGAAGCCGAGGGTGTCGCGATAGAAGGCCAGCGACGCCTCCGGATCGGTGTGCGGGAGGAAGCTGGCGTGGATGGTGATGTCCATGGTTCGGGCTCGGTGGGGATCGAGCCGTGATGCTAGTCGCCGACGCTCACCGGCGCTTCTCGATTCCTGATCGGCCGGCTCACCTGCTTCGCGATGCACGACGGCATCCCCGCCATCGCGCCCGCCGCGATCCGCCGGTAAACGCTCGGCGGCATCCCGACCAGTTCGGTGAAGCGCGTGCTGAAGGTGCCCAGCGACGAGCACCCGACCTCGAAGCACACGTCGGTGACACCGAGATCACCCCGCCGCAACAGCGCCATCGCGCGCTCGATGCGACGCGTCATGAGATAGCTGTAGGGCGACTCGCCGTAGGCACTCCGGAACTGGCGGCTCAGATGCCCGGCCGACATGCCCGCACCGCGCGCCAACGCTTCGACGTCCAGCGGCAGCGCGTACTCGCGATCGATGCGATCGCGCACGCGACGCAAACGCGCAAGTTCGTCCAGATTCGGCGTGGCGGCGGGCCTGATGCTCACGGCGCGATCCTGCCACTGGGGTGGCGGCGCGGACAATCGCTGTGCGAGGTTCTTCGGCAGTTCGCGGGATTGCGGACTTGCGGCGGGACGCGGGGGCGCTCGGGGGTTCGGGGATGGGTTGCGCCGCCCGC
>CAMLOR010000201.1 GCA_946481615.1 uncultured Aquimonas sp. | reverse complement strand
TCTGGTACATCAGCGGCTGCGTGGCCGCCGGTTCGTCGGCTTCGTTGTGGCCGTGCTTGCGATAGCAGACGAGGTCGATCACCACGTCCTTCTTGAAGGCCTGGCGGAAGTCGTAGGCCAGCTGCGCGCAGAACACCACGGCTTCGGGATCGTCGCCGTTCACATGCAGGATGGGCGCGCCGACCATCTTGGCGACGTCGGTGCAATACAGCGTCGAGCGCGCGTCGTCGACACGGCTGGTCGTGAAGCCGACCTGGTTGTTGATGACCACGTGCACCGTGCCGCCGACCGCGAAGCCGCGGGCCTGCGACATCTGCAGCAGCTCCATCACCACGCCCTGGCCGGCGAAGGCGGCATCGCCGTGGATCAGCACGGGGATGACCTGCGCGCGGGCTTCGTCGCGGCGGCGCGTCTGGCGCGCACGCACGGAGCCCGCGATCACCGGGTCGATGATCTCCAGATGCGAGGGATTGAAACCCAGCGCCAAGTGCACCGGGCCGCCCGGCGTCTGCACGTCGGAACTGAAGCCCATGTGGTATTTCACGTCGCCCGAGTGCGCGGGGTCCTCGACGTCGTCGTGCTTGCCTTCGAACTCGGCGAACAGCAGGTTGGGGGCCTTGCCCAGCGTGTTGATCAGCACGTTGAGGCGGCCGCGGTGGGCCATGCCGATCACCATCTCCTTCACGCCGCCCTTGCCCGCGCGCTGCACCAGCGTGTCCATCAGCGGGATCAGGCTTTCGCCGCCTTCGAGCGAGAAGCGCTTCTGGCCGACGTACTTGGTGTGCAGGAAGCGTTCGAGGCCCTCGGCCGCCGTGAGGCGTTCGAGCGCGCGCTGCTTCTCGTCCTTCGACAGCGGGTAGGTGCCGGCGGCGCGCTCCATGCGCTCGTACATCCAGCGGCGCTGGTCGGCGTCGGCGATGTGCATGAACTCGGCGCCGATGGAACCGCAGTACGTCGCCTTCAGGCGCGTCAGCAGGTCCTTGAGCTTCATGCGCTCGGGGCCGAAGAAGGTCTGCGTCGAGAACTCGGTGTCGAGATCGGCGTTCGACAGCGAGTGGAAGGGCAGTTCGAGGTCCGGTGCCGGGTTCTTCGGCATCAGGCCGAGCGGATCGAGTTCGGCCTGCAGATGGCCGCGCGAGCGATAGGCGGTGACCAGCTTGCGCACGCCGCCCTGGCCCTGCGCGTGTTCCTCGCCCACCGGCACGGGGGCGTTGACGGCCTGGAGCTTCGCCGCGAGCTGCACGCGCTGCATGACGAGCGAATGCGGCACGTCGCCGGCTTCGCGGCCTTTGAGAGTGTCGAAGTACTGGCGCCAGGCCGGGGAGACCGAGGCCGGATCGGCCAGGTAGTCCTCGTACATCTGCTCGATGAAGGCGGCATTGCCGCCGCCGAGCTGCGAGGACTGCGAAAACTGCTGGATCAGACTGCTCACTTCTAGCCCTTGCGTGGAGCCGGCGCGGCCGGCCCAAGTCCTTGTGCGGACGAGGAAAAACGCGGAGTTGCTGCATGGCAGCAACAAGGCCCGCAATTATAGCCCGAGGGCGCGGCTAGATGTGCAGGGGGCGAAGCTCGGGACTGGGCAGGGAGCGTTCCCAGACCTGGTCGAAATAGTCGCGCAGCTGGCGCTGGCGGCCCGGCGCATACAGATTGGCGGTGCCCTCGAAGCGGCTGCCGATGGGGCGCATCAGATAGCCGCCGCGGTCGGCGATGACGAAGGCGCCGGGATACTGAAGGTCGGCTTCCTCGTGCGGGACGCGCACCGAAATGCAGCTGGAAAGGCGCTGCATCAGCGGGATCAGGGGATGCTTTTCGCGCAGCGGCACGGTCGGTTCCTGCAGCACGATGCGCAGCTGGCCGCCGCGGCTGGTGATGGCGAATTGCTTGATCGCCTCCAGCGCCTCGGGGGTGCCGAACAGCAGCGGGTCCAGGTCGCGCGAATAGATCCACAGATGCTTGCGCGGCTGCTTCAGGATCTCCAGCACCACGGCCTGGGCTTCGCCCAGCGACTCGATGTTGAGTTCGCGGCTCTCCGGGCGCGGCGCCAGGGCGGCGCGTGTCGCTTCCGGGAAAGGATCCAGCGTGCGGCGCATGTTGCGGTGGCGGATGCCGGCCTCGAGGTATTCGGGGCCGACCACCTCGAAGGCGAAGTTCTCGTAGAAGCCGATGGCATCGACCTGCGCATGCAGCTCGATGGTGGGGTGGCCGAGGCCGCGGGCCAGATCGACCAGCGCCTGCAGCAGCGCGGCGCCCACGCCCTTGCCGCGCCACTCGGGCAGCACCGCGAGGCGGCCGATCGTGCGCTGCGGGGTGAGGCGGCCGGTGCCGATGGCGCGGCCCTCGGCGTCGCGGGCGAGCACGTGGCGGCATTGCGGGTCGAGTTCGTCGAGTTCGATCTCCGGCGGCACGCCCTGTTCGCCGATGAACACCGGTTCGCGCACGGCGCGCAGGTCGTCGTAGTCCAATTCGTAATTGGCGATCTCAACGAAGAATTCGTCGTCGCGGATCATCGGCGGCGCCTGCTCGGTCGGCTCAGGCCGTATTTGCCCTGGCGGACCAGATCATGCAACAGCGCGCGCCCGGCCGCATCGAGCGTCGCCACATCGGCCTGCGCCAACGGAGCCGGATCGGCGAGGCGCGCGGCGGCGGCGGGCAAGGCGGCATGCGCTTCGCCGTCCACGTAGAGTTCCGCAGCCTCGGCCGTGCGCGCCCAGGCGCTGCGCGAGAACGGATGGCGCACCAGCAGGCCACCGCCGGCGAGCGCCGATTCGATCATGCGGTCCGAAGGCGGCTTGGGCGGCGGCGCGATGTCGCCCGCGCTGCGGTAGCGCGTGATGAAGCGGCCGAAGAAGCGGCGCAGGTCGTCGCCTTCGGCACGCACCCAGGGCAGGGCGCGTTGCAGGCGGGCAAGGGCGTCGTCGTCGATTTCGCCCGCGTCGCGCGGCGGCGCGAGGTCGGGATCTTCGTAGCGCGCTTCTTCCGGCAGCGATTCGGCGAGGAATTCGGCGAACTCCACCAGCAATTCGCTGCGCGAGGGCGCCCGCATGCCGATCGAGAACGTGAGGCAGGCGTCTTCCGCCACGCCGTGGTGCGGCACGCCCGGCGGCAGGTAGAGCATGTCGCCGGGTTCGAGCACCCAGTCGTGGCTCGGCGTGAATTCGCGCAGCAGTTTGAGTTCGACGTCGTCGCGGAAGTCCGTCGGCGGATGGGGCCGCGCATCGATCTGCCAGCGGCGGCGGCCGAGGCCCTGCAGCAGGAAGACGTCGTACTGGTCGACGTGCGCGCCGACCGAACCGCCCGGCGCCGCGAAGCTGACCATCACATCGTCGATGCGCCAGCGCGGCAGGAAATCGAAATGCCGCAGCAGCGCCGCGACGTCCAGGTCCCACTTGTCGACGTCCTGCACCAGCAGGGTCCAGTCCTGCCGCGGCATGCCCGGGAACTCGTCTTCCGCGAAAGGGCCGGTGCGCAGCGTCCAGGCATCGCGCCTGCGATCATGCAGCACGATGCGCGAAAGCGCGGCGTCTTCGCAGGCGAGGCCGGCGAGGTCTTCGGGCGTGAGCGGAGCGTCGAAGGCCGGGAAGGCGTTGCGGACGAGCAGCGGCTTCTTCTGCCAGAACTCGCGGAGGAAACGTTCCGGCGGCATGCCGAGCGGTGGCTCGCCGCGCGCGTCGATCTCGACCATCAGATCGCTTTCGCCAGTGCCGCCGCGAGGCCGACATAGTCCGCCGGCGTCATCGCGCGCAGCCGCGCCCTGGCTTCGGCGGGCAGGTCGAGCTGTTCGATGAAGGCGCGGATGGTCTGTTCGTTCATGCCCTGTCCCCGCGTCAGCGCCTTGAGCTGTTCATAGGGTTCGGGCAAGCCGTAACGCCGCATCACGGTCTGGATCGGCTCGGCCAGCACTTCCCAGGCCGCATCCAGATCGGCCGCGAGGCGCGCCTCGTTGACGCTCAGCTTGCCCAGGCCGCGCAGCAGCGCATCGAAGGCGATCAGCGCATGCGCGAAGGCCACGCCCAGCGCGCGCAGCACGGTGGAATCGGTGAGATCGCGCTGCCAGCGGCTGATCGGCAGCTTCTCGGCGAAATGTCCGAGCAGCGAATTGGCGATGCCGAAGTTGCCTTCGGCGTTCTCGAAATCGATGGGATTGACCTTGTGCGGCATGGTCGAGGAACCCACTTCGCCGGCCTTCACGGCCTGCTTGAAATATCCCAGCGAGATGTAGCCCCACACGTCGCGGCACAGATCGATGCCGATGGTGCCGATGCGGCGCTGCGCATCGCACAGCTCGGCGATCATGTCGTGTGGCTCGATCTGCGTGGTGTAGGGATTCCAGGCCAGGCCCAGCGATTCGACGAAGCGCTTGGAGAACGCGGGCCAATCCACTTCCGGATAGGCCGCCACGTGCGCGTTGTAATTGCCCACCGCACCGTTGATCTTGCCCGACAGCTCCACCGCGGCGAGCTGGCGACGCTGGCGTTCCAGGCGCGCCACCACGTTGGCGAGTTCCTTGCCGACGGTGGTGGGCGAGGCGGTCTGCCCATGCGTGCGCGAGAGCATGGGCAGCGCCGCATGCGCATGCGCCATGGCGCGCAGCTTCGCCATGGTTTCGTCGAGCTTGGGCAGCAGCACGGCATCGCGCGCCTCGCGCAGCATCAGCGCGTAGGAAAGATTGTTGATGTCCTCGCTGGTGCAGGCGAAATGGACGAACTCGAGCCACGGGTCGGCGCCGAGCCGTTCCTTGATGAAATACTCGACGGCCTTGACGTCGTGGTTGGTGGTGCGCTCGATGGCTTTCACGCGCGCGGCGTCTTCCACCGAGAAGCCCTCGGCCAGCGCACGCAGCGAAGCGATGCGGGCGGCATCGAAGGCCGGCAATTCGGGAATGGCGGGCTCCGCCGCGAGCGCGAGCAGCCATTCGATCTCCACCTTCACGCGCGCCTTGATCAGGCCGTATTCGGAGAAGATCGGGCGCAGCGCGTCGGCCTTGGCGGCGTAGCGGCCGTCGACCGGGGACAGGGCGGTGAGCGAGGCGTCGGACATGCGGGGACCTGCGGCGAGGACTGCGAATTCTACCGTCGTCCCCGCGCAGGCGGGGGGAAGCCACCGTGCGCTTCGTCGAGCAGTCCGTCGTCCCCGCGAAGGCGGGACCCAGCGACGTTGCTCTCCGCGCGCCGCAAGTCGCTGGATTCCCACCCTCGCGGGAATGACGGGGCGGCGGCGTTATGCTGGCGGCTTCCTCATTGCGGGAGCGCGGAGATGGCGAAGAAAGATCGCATCGAGCACGACAGCATGGGCGAACTGCGCGTGCCCGGCGACGCGCTCTGGGGCGCTCAGACGCAGCGCGCCGTGCAGAACTTCCCGATCTCCGGGCTGCGCATGCCGCGCGAATTCATCCGTGCCCTGGGCGAGATCAAGCGTGCCGCGGCGCAAGCGAACGCCGCGCTCGGGCACTTGCCGGCGGAGGTGGCCGAGCGCATCGGCGTGGCCGCGGCGGCGGTGTCGGAAGGCACGCACGACGCGCAGTTCCCGATCGACGTGTTCCAGACCGGCTCGGGCACATCGAGCAACATGAACGCCAACGAGGTGATCGCCGCGCTCTGCGGCGAAGGCGTGCATCCCAACGATCACGTCAACCTCGGGCAGAGTTCCAACGACGTGATCCCGACCGCGATCCAGGTCTCGGCCGCGGTCGCGACGCACGAACAGCTGCTGCCCGCGCTGTTGCATCTGCGCGCCACCATCGAGAAGCGCGCCGGGGAATTCGGCGGCATCGTCAAGACCGGCCGCACCCATCTGATGGATGCGATGCCGCTGACGCTGAAACAGGAATTCCTGGCCTGGGCGGCGCAGCTGCGATCGGCGCAGGAGCGCATCGAGGACTCGCTGCGCCGCGTGCGGCGCCTGCCGCTGGGCGGCACGGCCATCGGCACTGGCATCAATGCCGATCCGAAATTCGCGGCGCTGGCTGCCGACGCGCTGGCCACGGCCACGGGCGTCGCCTTCGAACCGGCCGACAACCTGTTCGAAGGCATCGCCTCGCAGGACGCCGCCGTCGAACTTTCGGGCCAGCTCAACACGCTGGCGGTGGCGCTGATGAAACTCGCCAACGATCTGCGCTGGATGAACTCCGGTCCGCTGGCGGGCCTGGGCGAGATCGAACTGCCGGCGTTGCAGCCGGGTTCGTCGATCATGCCGGGCAAGGTCAACCCGGTGATCCCCGAAGCGATGGCGATGGTCTGCGCGCAGGTGATGGGCAACCACGTCACGATCACGGTGGCGGGGCAGAGCGGCAACTTCCAGCTCAACGTGATGCTGCCG
>CAMLOR010000200.1 GCA_946481615.1 uncultured Aquimonas sp. | reverse complement strand
GTCTCGATCTTGAGCGATTGCGGATCGGTGACGCCGAGCGCCTGCGTCACCACGTTGCGGTGCGGGTGGGTGCGGGCCTGTTCGGCGGTGATCGCGCCCTGGTCGATCAGCTCCTGCACGTAGGAGTGATCCTGCGAGATCTGGCGCAGTTCGCCGTTCCACAGATAGACGCGGCTGTCGCCGACCCAGGCGATCTCGAAGCGATCGTTGCGCACGCGCGCGGCGGCCACCGTGGTGCCCATGGGCAGGGCTTCGGCGCGGCGGCGCGAGTGCTTGATGATTTCCTCGTCGGCGGCCTGGATGGCCTGCGCCAGCGGCTTGCCGGCGCGCGTCTCCTTGACGATGGTGTCGCGCGCCAGCGCGCTCGCCACCTCGCCGAACTCGTGGCCGCCCATGCCGTCGGCCACCAGCCACAGGCCCAGCTCGCTGTCGCCGTAGTAGGTGTCCTCATTGTGCTCGCGGCGCAGGCCGACGTGGCTGAGGTGGCCGAATTCGATCATGCAGGCGTCATACCCGGGTTCTTGCCGCATCATGACGCCTTGACGGAAAAGAGCGCAAGGGAAGGTCGCCGTCAGAACTCGAGGCGCACGCCGAGCGAGAGGTTGTCCTGCGACAGCCCTTCGGACCCGGCCAGATGCTCGTAGTAGAAGAACGCCGAGCGTCCGTTGGCGAACAGGGCCGACAGGCCGATGCCGATGTTGAAGAAATCGGTGTCGACTTCGTCGCCCTCGACGCGGATCGTGGTGCGGGTGGGGTCGTGCAGGAAGCGCGCCGCAAGCTGCTGCGGATCGTCCTCGAACTCGTGCTCCCACTCGACCTGCGCATGCGGCATCAGGATGCCCCAGTCGCGGCTCAGTGCCCAGGTCAGCTTGCCGCCCAGCACGCCCGTCATCGACTTCAGTTCGCGCTCGTCGACGGCAAGGCCCAGGCCCGTGCCCAGGCCGCCACCGAGCCGCTCTTCGTAGGCGTCGAAATCCACGCGCGTGTACATGCCGCGGAAATACGGCCCGAAGCTCAGATTGCCGCGCTGGAAATCGCGGCCCAGCGAGAGCGCCAGCGAGATCTGGTCGCCGCTGGTGGAGGCGCGCGCCAGCTGATCGACCGTGGTGGTGGTGCCGCCGCTGCCGGGCAGCGAGTAGAGGATGCGGCGCTCCAGATCGTAGTCGTTGCTGCCGAAGGTGAAGACGCCGTCGAAGTACCACTGGTTGTCGTGATACCAGGTCGTGTAGCCCGAAACGCTCCAGCCGTCGGTCTCGACCGCGCCGTCGTCGTGCGCCAGTTCGGTTTCCTGCTGGTTCCAGCCGAGCGAAGCGCCGACGATCCAGCGGTCGTTGACGCGGTAGTCGACGCCGGCCGTGAGGCCGTTGCTGTCGTAGTCGTACTCGGGCGTCACCGTGGAGCCGTCGTAGGAACCGCGGCCGATGATGCCGGAGGCGAAGAAGCCCCAACGACTGAAATCGCTGCCGAGGTCCTGGCCTTCCGCGCTGCCGCCTTCGCCTTCGTCCTCGCCCTGCACCACGGCCGAGGGCAGGAACGACAACGGCATGGTGCCGCTGGAATTGGCTACGGCCAGGCCGCTGAAGTCGGCGCCGCTGGCGCCGCTGCGCAGCGCCGCGATGCGCGTCTTGAGGTTGTCGAACTGCGCCTGCGCCGCGACGAAGGCGGCGTTGGCCTGGGCCAGCGCCACGTCCTGGCGCATTTCGTCCAGTGCGTCGCCGACCTCGCCGGGGTGGTCGCCCGCGTTGTCGACCAGTTCGAGGCAGCGTGCGCGCAGGTCGGCCTGTTCCGGGGTCGGATTGGTCAGCGCCACGAGCGCCGGGCAGAGGCTGTCGATGGCGTTGGCCACGGTTTCTTCCGGCTGGCCGAGCTGCGGCGTGTTGACCACGCCGCCTTGCAGCGTGAACACGACGCTGCTGCTGTCGGCGACGCCTTCCACCGAAACCGTGATGCTGGCCGTGCCCGGCAACAGCACTTCGGCCGCGTTGCTGGCGCGGCCCTGCGCGTCGGTGGTGGTGCGCACGCTGGCCAGTTCGGCATTCGTGGCCGACCACACCAGCACGGCGCCCTGCAGCGGCGTGCCCGCGGTGCTGGCGAGCGACACCACCAGCGGCGCCGACGGCGAATGCGTCGGCAGCACCTGGTTGTTGCCCGAGACGATGGTGAGCGGACCGACGTCGGCCGCGGCATGCTCGGTGAAGGTGACCGAGGCGCCGCCTTCGAGCGAGGCGCGCACGTGCTGGGCGCCGCTGCCGCCGCCGAGGGTGTACTTGTTGCTCGCGCGGCCGCTGGCGTCGGTGAGACTGGTGGCCGTGGCGAGCGTGCCGCCGCCATCCACCACCTCCCAGCGCACGGTCACGCCGGCGAGCGTCTTGGCGGCCGACGGCAGCGCGATCTGCACCACGAGATCCTGCGGCAGCAGGGCGCCGGGCGGTGAGGTCTGGTTGTCGCCGGCGACGATCGCGAGCGTGGGCAGCAGCGCGGTGGCTTCCACCAACACCGATTGGGTGCTGGCCGTGCCGATGCTGGCGCGGATGCGCACCGCGCCGGCCGTGTTGCCGAAGCGGAACCCGATCATGCTGCGGCCGCCCGTATCGGTGACCGTGCCCGGTGCGTCGAGAACGGCGCTGCCGGACTGCACCTGCCAGTCGATCGGCTGTCCTGCGACCGGTTCGCCGCTACCGTCCACCACTTCCACCAGGATGGGTTCGTCGGCGCGCGTGCCGATCGGCCCGCTCTGGTGATTGCCGTCCAGCAGGCGCAGCACGAAGGCGCCGCTTTCCTGCACGTGCAAGTGGAAGACGACGCTGGCGCCCTCGGCGCTGGCGCGTACCAGCACGTCGCCCGGCTCGGTGCCGAAGCCGATGCCGTTGCTGGCGCGGCCGTCGGCGCCGGTGCTGCTCGAAGGCGCGTCCAGGGTGGCCGAGCCTTGCACGATTTCCCACGCCACGCTGGCGTCCGGCACCGGCACGCCGTTGCGGGTGAGGCTCACCACCAGATCCTGGCCGCGTGCGCCCGGCGGGGCGGTCTGCCCGTCGCCGCCCACGATGGCCAGGGCCAGGCCTTGCGTGGTGCCCGAAACCGTCAGCGCGTAGGTGACCGTGCCGCCGCCATCGCCATGTACCGCACGCACCGTCACCGGGCCGGGCGACATGCCGGCCGTCAGCGTGCTGCGCGCCAGGCCCTGGCCGTCGGAAATGCTCTGTTCTGCGCCGATGATGGCGCTGCCCGACAGCACCTGCCAGAACACCGGCACGCTGGCATCGGGCACGCCGTCGGTCAGCGTCCTGGCCACCAGCGTCACGACGTCGCCCGGCGCCAGCGTGGCGCCATCGCCGGAGCCCTCGGGCTTCTCGATGGTCAGCACCGGCGGCGGCAGGCCGGTGGCGGTGAGCACGAACGAGGCCGTCGCGGTGCTGGCGTCGGCGCGCTTGGCGGTGACCGTGACCGGCCCCGGCGTGTTGCCCAGCCGCACCTGCACCTCGGTGCGGCCGGTGGCGTCGGTGACACTGGTGTCGGGCATGACGACTGCGCCGTTGCTGGCGATCCAGTGGATCTGCACGCCCGCCGCCGGCGCACCGTTGTTGCGCGCGAAAACCACCAGCGGCTGCGGCAGCGTGGTGCCGACCTGGCCGCTCTGGCCATCGCCCGAGCCCGAGGGCGGCTTGTCGAGCGTGCGCACGTCCATGGCGGTGAGCGAGTAATCCTGGAATTGCGAGGGCACGTCGGCGCGCGCCGCGCGCACCACCACCGGCCCGCCGCTGCCGCCGAACGTCACCGTGGCGGTGCTGCGGCCGGCGTTGTCGGTCGGATTGGTGATGTTCGACAGCGTGGCGGTGCCGCTGACCACGCTCCAGTTCACCGTGACGCCCGGCTCCGGCGTGCCGTTGAGCGTGGCCACGGCCACCAGCGGCTGCGGCAGCGTGGTATTGACCGCGCCGCTCTGCCCGTCGCCGGAGCCCGTGCCCGGCTTCACCAGCATCTTGCTGAAGGCCTGCAGGGTGTAGTCCTCGACGATGCTGCCGTCGTCGTTGCGCGCGGCGCGCACCACGATATTGCCGGGCGTGCTGCCCAGCGTGACCTCGACGCTGGATCTTCCCGCGACATCGGTGGGCGAGGTGGCGTTGTTCAGCGTGGCGCTGCCGCTGATCACGCTCCAGGTGATGCCCACGCCGCTCTCGGCGGTGCCGTTGAGCGTGGCCACCACCACCAGCGGGTGGGGCAGGGTGGCGCCCGTGGCGCCGAACTGCGCATTGCCCGAATCGGAGGGTTTCTCCAGATCGCGCTGCAGCGCGGTGAGGCCGAACGTGTGACTGACGCCCGGGTCGTCGCCGCGCGTGGCGGTGACGGTGTAGGCGCCGCCGCTCGCGCCGTTGGTGACGGTGACCTGCGTGAAGCCGTTCGAATCGGTGACCGTGGAAGCCGGAGTCACCGTCGCGAAGCCCGCGGGCGACACCGTCCAGTCGATGGTGACGTCCGGCTGCGGCGCACCGTTCGACAAGGCCTGGATGCGCAGCGGCTGCGCCATCGCTTCGTTCACGGGAGCGCTTTGCCCGTCGCCGCTGGGCGAGCCCAGCGCCAGCGTGGCTGCCGTGCCGGTGGCGCTGAAGGCGGCGGTCTGGGAGGGATCGTCGTTGTGCGCGGCGGTCACCGTGAACGCGCCGGCGACGTTCACCGCCGTCACCGTCATGCTCGCGTTGCCCTGCGCGTCGGCCGTGCTCTGGCCGCTGGCGAGCGTGGCGGCGCCGGGCGGATCGACGGTCCAGTTGAGCAGGCCGCCGTTGTCGGCAACGCCGTTGCGCGTGGCGTTCACGATCAGCGGGTCGGTCAGGCCCTCGCCCACGGTGGCCGTCTGGCCGTCGCCCGAGACGACGGAGACGTCGATGACATCGAACGGCGCCAGCGTGAAGACCGCGCTGGGCGGTGTCATCGCGCCCTTGGCTGCCGGACTGATGACGACCGTGGCGCGCACCACCACGTGGGGCGGCGGCGATCCCACGTTCGGCGTACCCATGGTCAGCGTGTTGGTGCTCGTGCCGGTGCCGTCGGTGCCGGTGAGATCGAACAGCAGCGAGGAATCGTTCGGGTTCTGCTCGACCGCCCACGTCACCTGCACACCGCTCGCGGGCGCTCCGTTGACGAGGTACTTCACGCTCAGGCCGACCGGCGTGCCGCCCTGCACCGGCGTGCCCGGTGCCGGCGAGGTGGCCGCCAGCTCGTAGGTGTTGACGACGATCGTGAAAGTGACGGTGGCGGCCGGGTTGTCGGCGCGCGAAGCGGTGACGGTGACGGTGTTGTTGCCCGGTGTGGACGTTCCCGGGGTCACGAAGTTGGAGGCATTGCCGCCGGCATCCGAGGTCGAGGTCGGCGTGTTGAGCGTGGCCGGCGCGCCGCTGACGCTCCAGTCGATCTGCACGGGGCCGGTGGGCGGGACGCCATCGTCCAGCGCCTGTACTTCCAGCGGAATCGATTCCTGCGGATCGCCGGTGAAAGAGGTTCCGCCGACGACGGCCAGCGTGCGGTCGACGACGGTCACCGTGTACGTGAAGGCGTCGGTGCCGTGCCCGAAGCAATCGGCCGAATCGCAGCCGATGTTGAACGTGCCGTCGCCGTTGGCCGATCCCGTGTCGTAGGTGATCGTCACCGTCTGGTTCTCGTCGGCGATGAAATCGTCGGTTTCGGGACTGGGATCCTCGGGCACGATGGACAGGATGTTGCCGCCGCCCTCGAACCCCACGACGCCGGTGATGCCGATGCACGGCACGGTCGTGTTTTCGGGCGAGCGCACGACCTGGAACGAGATGGTGACGATCTCGTTGTTGCCCGCCGTGACGGAATTCGGAGAAGGCGGCGCGAGCGTGCAGTTGCCGAACGAGCCGGCCAGCGCGAGCGCGGGCATCGACAGCAGCGCGATGAGCAATCCGTGGAGGAAAAGTCGCAGCCAGGGTCGCGCGACACGCGCCGCCCCGTGAGCGTGGCATCCGTATCGCGACATGAGCTGTCCCCCCGAGGATTGGCTATACTCGCCGCGTCAGTATAGCGGCTTCGCGCTGCGTCAACTGCAAAGCGCGAGGCCTGTTCCGGGGGCCAAGGAGCAAAGCAGATGACCACCATGCGCAACGCGTGTCCTGCGTGGACGCGACTCTTCGTTTTTGCCGCTTCGCTCGCCACGGTGCTGGCCGCCGGCCTGGCTCCGCAACCCACGCAGGCGAAGGCCGCGTCGCGCAATCCCGAAGACCTGCTCATCGTCGACTGCCTGCTGCCCGGGCAGATCCGCAAGATGGGCAAGCAGGCCGTGTTCCAGGGCGCGCGCCGCCCCATCCGCACCACGCAGGCCGATTGCGAGATCCGCGGCGGCGAATATGTTTCCTACGACCGCGCCAACTACCAGACCG
>CAMLOR010000199.1 GCA_946481615.1 uncultured Aquimonas sp. | reverse complement strand
CTTCGCTGGCGAAGTCGAGGTTGACCTGCACGGTGCAGGTGCGCGTCATCATGTCGAGCCCGAGGTTGCCGCGCTTGGGCATGTATTCGCGCATGATCTTGTAGCGGCCTTTCGGCATCCACGGCATGTCTTCGCGCTTCCATTTGGGCTGGAAGCCCATGCCGAGGAAGCCGACCTGCAGTTCCTCCGCCACCGTCTTCACCTCGCGCAGGTGGCAGGTGGTTTCGCAGCAGGTGGCGTGGATGGTTTCGAGCGGTGCGCCGGAGAGTTCGAGCTGGCCCGCGGGCTCCAGCGTGACGGAGGCGCCGTCCTTGGTGAGCGCGATGAGCTTGCCGTTCTCCTCGAACGGCGCCCAGCCGAAGCGCGTGAGGCCGCGCAGCACCGCTTCGATGCCTTGCGGGCCGTCCCAGGCGAGCGGGCGCAGATCGTCCTGCCGGAAGCCGAATTTCTCGTGTTCGGTGCCGATGCGCCATTGCTCGCGCGGCTTGCTGCCGCTGGCGAGGAACTCGACCAGCGCGTGCCGGTGTTCGATCGGCGTTTCTTTCACCTGGCTGGGACCGGACACGCACACCTCGGGGCAGCAAAGAAAGGGAGTTTAAGCCCCCGAGGTGGATGCGGCGTTGAAACTTTCCAAGCCCGCCTTGCGCGGGCTTCAACTCAGAGCTGCAGCCAGTGCGCGAGCAGCGCGCGGGCCTCGTCGACGCCCTGCTTCGATTCGGCGGAGAACAGCTGCACGGAGGCGTACTCGCCCAGCGCACGGCGCGTTTCGAGCAGCGTCTTCGATTGTTGCCCGCGCGGCAGCTTGTCGGCCTTGGTGAGCAGTACGTGCGAGGAAAGGCCGCGCTGGAAGCCGTAGTCGAGCATCAGGCGGTCGAAATCCTTGAGCGGATGGCGGATGTCCATCACCACCACGAGCCCTTTCAGCGATTGCCGGTTGCGGAAGAAATCGTCGATCAGGCCCTGCCAGTGCTCGCGCAGCGAGGGCGGCACCTTGGCATAGCCGTAGCCGGGCAGATCGACGAGATGGCGGCCGGGCTCGACCTCGAAATAGACGAGCTGCTGCGTGCGGCCGGGCGTCTTGCTGGTGCGCGCCAGCGCATTCTGGTCGACGATGGCGTTGATCGCGCTCGACTTGCCGGCGTTGGAGCGGCCGGCGATGGCCACCTCGAGGCCATCGTCGGGCGGCAGTTGCGCCGTTTCGTGCACGCTGCGCAGGTAACGCGCGGCGCGCAAAGGGTTCACTTCATTCATTTCATTGACCGGGTTGGGGGCGGCTGGAATAATTCGGCGGTTTCGTGCCGTCCGCCTGCCGCGGCGGCCACCCTCCGGACATTGTGGAGCAAGTACATGAGCTTTGGGCGTTTTTCGGTTCTCGCGGGTAGCGCGCTGGCCGGTCTGTTGATCGCATCGGCCACCGTCGCCCAGACCGAACCGGCCGCGACGCCCGCAACGGCCGCCCCGGTGCAGGCCACCCCGGCCGCCGAGCCGCCGGCCGGCACGGAAGTCGTTCCGCTGGAGGAGACCGCCGCACCGGTGGCGGTCGCCACCACCGAAGCGCACGGCCCCGCCAACCCGGGCGATGCCAAAGCCGGCGCCACCAAGGCCGCGGCCTGCGCCGCCTGCCACGGCGCCGACGGCAACGCGTCCGACCCGCAGTACCCGAAGCTGGCCGGCCAGAACGAACGCTATATCGCGCGGCAGCTGGCGCTGTTCAAGACCGGCGAGCGCGAGAACGCCATCATGATGGGCTTCGCTGCCCCGCTCTCGCCGCAGGACATGCGCGACATCGGCGCCCACTTCGCGCAGCAGAAGGTGCTGCCGGGCGTGGCCGACGAAACCGCCATCGCCGAAGGCCCGAACGCCGGCCAGAAGTTCTACCAGCCGGGCGAGAAGCTGTGGCGCAGCGGCGATGCCGCGCGCGGCGTGCCGGCCTGCATGGCCTGCCACGGCGCCGCCGGCCACGGCAATCCGGGCCCGCCCTACCCGGCCATCGCCGGCCAGCACGCCGGCTACACCCAGAAGCAGCTCGAGGCCTTCCGCGCCGGCACCGTGTACGGCAAGGGGCCGAACGCGAACAACGTGATGGCCGGCGTGGCCAAGTACCTCACCGACGAAGAGATCCGTTCTCTGGCCACCTACGTGGAAGGCCTGCACGCCAGCGCCGGCCAGACCGCCGCCGCCAATCCCTGATCCCCCGGCATTCGGGCCGCGCGCGCGGCGCGCGAGCGGCTGCGATCGCCGCTTTCCTGGCAAAGGAGTCGCCCCGATGAAATCCGCGCTTGCTGCCCTCGCGCTTGCCGCCGCCCTGCTGACGGGCTGCGGCAAGGAAGAAACCCCCGCCGCCCCGGCTACGCCGGCTCCTGCAGCCGAAGCGTCCGCGGCGGCGCCGGCCGCCGAGCCCGCGGCTGCGTCCACTGAAGCACCTGTCGCCGAGGCTCCGGCCGCCGAAGTCCCTGTAGACCCGGCCGCCGACACCGCGGCGCCCGCGCCGGAAACCTCCGCGCCCGTGGAAGACGCCGCCGCCACGCCCGCACCGGCCGCCGCGACGCCGGCCGCAGCCGCACCGGCACCCGTCGCCGCCGCCGACATTCCGGCGCCGCGCGGCCCCGAGCCCGTCGAAGGCCAGGACTACGAACGCATCGACCCGCCGGCCCCGATGGCGCAGACGCCCGGCAAGATCGAAGTGGCCGAGGTGTTCGCCTACTACTGCATCCACTGCGCCACGATGCAGAAGCTGGTGACGCCGTGGAAGGCGACGCTGCCCGCCGACGTCGATTTCAAGTACGTGCCCATCGCGCACGGCCAGGCCGAACCCTTCGCGCGTGGCTTCTACGCGGCCGAGGCGATGGGCGTCCTGCCGGTCACCCACGAGGCGATGTTCGACAGCGTGGCCGTGCAGCACAAGATCAAGACCGGCCAGGCCGACGAGATCGCGGCCCTGTACGGAACGCTGGG
This sequence comes from uncultured Aquimonas sp., assembly GCA_946481615.1. The sequence goes on along the minus strand of CAMLOR010000199.1, from coordinate 3,462 downwards.
CCAGGATGCCGAAGCGATGGGCTCGACCATGCAGTCCTTCGCGGTGAACGCGCAGATCGCGCGCGCGCAGAAGGCCGTCACGCGCTGGGCCATCGACGCCACGCCCACCTTCGTCGTGGCCGGCAAGTACAAGGTCACCAGCACCGCGCGCGGCCAGCAGGGCGTGCTCGAAGTCATCGAACACCTCGTGGCGCGCGAACGCGCGGCCATGGGAACGAACCCCACGCCCTGACGGTCCCACGGCCTCGGCCCACGAACATCCTGTCGGAGAACTCCATGCTGTCGCGCCTGCTGGCCACCGCCGCCCTCCTGCTTCTTTCGCCGCTCGCGCTGGCCCAGTACGAGGCCGGACGCGATTACTTCGAGATCACGCCCGCCCAGCCGACCGCCTCGGGCGACAAGATCGAGGTGGTCGAGGTGTTCGGCTATCCGTGCATCCACTGCGCGCATGCCGCGCCGGTGATCCGCGAATGGTCCAAGGGGCTCGGGCCCGACGTGCAGCTGACTTTCATGCCGGCCGTGTTCGGCGGCGTGTGGGAAGCCTTCGGCCGCGCCTACTACACCGCCGAGACCATGGGCGTGATGGAGAAGACGCACGACAAGCTCTTCGAGGTGATCCACACCGAGAAGCGCCAGTTCCGCAATCTCGAGGACATCGCCTCGTTCTATGCCGACTACGGCGTCTCCAAGGAAGCCTTCCTCTCGGGGCTGCAGTCCTTCCCGGTGAACGCCAAGATCAACCAGGCCATCGAGCAGGTGCGCGCCTACGGCGTGGAGGGCACGCCCACCATGATCGTGAACGGCAAGTACCGCGTGATGTCCCCGGGCGGCGAGAACGGCTTCGAGAAGATGTTGCAAATCGTGGATTTCCTCGTTGCGAAGGAACGCGCGGCCAAGAAGCCCGCCTGAGTCGGGCTAACATGGGAGCATGGCCGACTCCCGACGCCTCAGCCTGCTAAGCGCCAACATCCAGGCCGGCGCGCGCACCACCAGCTATCGCGACTACGTCACGCGCCCGTGGAGCCACGTGCTCCCGCACCGCGAGAAGCGCGCCAATCTCGACGCGGTGGCCGACATGGCCACCGCCTTCGACGTGGTGGGGCTGCAGGAAGCCGACCCCGGTTCGCTGCGGTCGGGCTTCCTCAACCAGACGCACTATCTCGCCGAGAAGGCCGGCTTCCCCTACTGGAGCCACCAGCCCAACCGCCGCATGGGCGGCATTGCTTCCTCCGCGAACGGGCTGCTCAGCCGCATCGAGCCCACCGAAGTGCTCGATTACCCGCTGCCCTCGCGCATCCCCGGCCGCGGCGTGCTGCTGGCGCGCTACGGCGAAGGCGACGACTCGCTGCTCGTCGCCATCGCGCATCTTTCGCTCAGCATCAAGGCGCGCATGGTGCAGATCGCCTTCCTCGCGGATCTGCTCTCGCAGTACCCGCATTCGGTGCTGATGGGCGACTTCAACTGCGAGCCCGATTCCGACGAGATGTGCTCGCTCTACGAACGCGCCGGCATGCAGAAGCCCACCCACCGCGTCGCCACCTTTCCCAGTTGGCAACCGCGTCGCGCTATCGACCACATCCTGGTGTCGGAACACATCGGCATCGCGAAGCGATGGGCGTTCCCCGGAGCCGCGAGCGATCACTTGGCACTGGCCGCCGAACTGGAGCTTCCGATGGATCTGGCGCGCTCCGCCGCATGATCATTCGTATTCGTAGCTGAAACCCAGCAGGCGGGTATCGCCGCGCACTTCGACGAGAACGAATGCCGCGTCGTTCTTGGCCAGCACATGGTTCGGTTCGAGCGTCATCACCTCCAGGACGGTGAGCGAGGGATCGTTGTCCTTGGCCGACATCAGCAGCGCATCGCCGCCGAAGCCAACATCGCGCGTGAGGAATCGCATCTCGAACTGCGAGTCGAAATCGTCGTCCTGGTAGAGAGCCCGTACGCGCAGCACCTTGCGGCCGGTGTCGAGCGGAATGGCGAAGGCCATGGTGCAGCGCTCGGCACCGTCGTACACGCCGACGCCGTTGTAAGTCGTGCGCAGGCAGCGCTGCAGCGGGATGGACCAGTCGTCTTCGTTGACGGGCGAGCCGGTTTCGGCCGGCAGGTTCACGAAACCGGCATGCGAGGCCTGGCAAACGAACATTGCGAGCAGGGCGAGGGCTTGGCGCATGGGGATCTCCTTGGTTGGAGCCTCATTGCCTCATGCGCATGATCCGCCCGCAAAAGAAAAACCCGCCGGAGGGCGCCGGCGGGTTGCGGAACAAGACCTCAGACTGTTCCTAGTCTTCGAAGCCATCCTCGAACAAGGCTGCCGGTTGCACGAACACGGCGACTACCGCGTCGTCGGTGGTGTCCTGTTCGTCCGTCACCCGGTAGGCGAAGGTCACGACATCGCCGACGAAGCCCGGCGGCGGCGTGAAATCGAATCCGCCGTCCGGCCTGAGCGTCACCACCGCCCCTGGCACGCTGGGGGCACCGATCAGTTGCACGCTCAGCGCATCGAGATCGGGATCGGAGTCGTTGCCCAGCACACCGGGCGCGGCGATCGTCATCGGCTGGTCCTGCGTGGCGAAGAACTGGTCGTCGACGGCGATCGGCGGGTCGTTGACGTCGCCATTCCCCGGGTCCTGCACGTTGACGATGACCGTACCTTCATCGAACAAGCCCCCCGCGTCGGTGACGCGGACCGTGAGCGTGTACGTGGGCAGGGTGGCGAAATCGATGACGCCGGCGGTGGCGATCGCACCGGTTGCGGGATCGACGGCGAAGGCGGCGCCCACGTTGCCCGCGACGATCGACCAGAGCTTCGAATCGGCCGGGTCGGGATCCGTGGCGGTGACCGTACCGACCGGCGTACCGCTCGGCGCGGCGTTGTCCACCTCGAACACCGCGTCCACGACCACTGGTGCATCGTTGACATCGTTGCTGCCGCCCACGTCCGTGACGGCGATCTGCACCGTGGCGGTATCCTGCAGCCCGCCGGTATCCGTCACGTCGACCGTCAACGTGTAGGCGGCCAGCGTCTCGAAGTCGAGCAGTTCAGCGGTAGTAATCGTGCCGGTGGCGGCGTCGATCGTGAACGCGTTGCCGGCGTTGCCGCTGGTGATTGCCCAGCTCAAGACTTCGTTGATGTCGGGATCGTTGGCCGAAACCGTACCGACGAGTGCGCCGATGGCCGCAGTTTCGGGCAACTGGAACGCCGCGTCATTGGCGACGGGCGGCAGGTTGACGTGGGCGCCTGCGGTCACCGTCAGCGTCGCGGTCGCATCAGCCCCTATGCTGGCATTGCTGCTCGTAATGGTGCCGGTGTGGTTGACCGAGGTGCCGACGGCCGTACCGACCACCTTGATCACCACTTGGCAGCTGCCGTTCACCGGGATCGTCCCGTTGCTCAGCGCGGCCGTGGTGGCGTTGGCCGCCGCCGTCAGCGTGCCGCCGCAGGTGTTGCTCACCACCACC
>CAMLOR010000198.1 GCA_946481615.1 uncultured Aquimonas sp. | reverse complement strand
GCGCGCACGGCGATCCGTTCTTCCTGCCCGGCCTGCAGGATCTCACCGCCTTCGTGGATTTCACCGCAGTGGCGGAAGCCGGACAGGTCGCAGGCTTCGAGCTGGCGGGCTTCGCCTCGCAGGCGGCCTTCCTGCTCAACAACGGATTGCAGGATCGCCTCGAAGCGGGCGAGGGCGACGATGTCGAACGCCACCGCCGCACCAACGAAGCCAAGCGCCTGACCTTGCCCGGCGAGATGGGCGAGCGCTTCAAGGTGATGGGCCTGCAGCGCGGCGTCGACGCCACCGCGCAGTTCGAATTCGGCGACCAGAGCCATCGGCTGTGATCGAGGGGCTGCGGGCTTTCCGGCGGCCGCGGCTTTGGCTGCGTGCCTGGTTCGCGATGATGGCGCTCACCCTGGTAGTGTGCCTGCTGCCGATGCCGGCCCTGCCGCTCACGGTCGTTCATGGCGACAAGCTCGAACATTTCATCGGCTACGCGCTGCTGTCGGCCTATGCCGGCATGTTGTTCGAGGTGGTCCGGATGCGGCGGTGGGCGTATGCCGTGCTGCTCGCGCTCGGTGCGCTCATCGAAGGCCTGCAGACCTTCGTGCCGTGGCGCAGCGGCGGCGATCTCGCCGACATGGCGGCGAATGCGCTGGGGGTTGCGATCGGCATGATCGTGGCGTCCACGCCGCTGCGATATGCGCTGCTGCGCTTCGAACGCCTCGTTGTTCCCGCGTAGGCGCGAACCCGGGTGCGGAGACTCCAGAGGTGGGCGTCCGCCGGATTTCCGCCTGCGCTGTGACAGAGACCGCGCACCGTCGACGCAGTTGAGGAATGGTTCGGGTCAGCGCGCGGCTTCGATCGCCGCGATGCGGGCCTTGCGCAGCCGTTCGGCGATCTGTTCGCCGCTGAGCCCTTCCAGTCCGAGGTCGCGCGCATTCACCGCGCAGGCCGCGCCGTGCAGCCGGTCGAGCGTCGCGCGCTGCGGGTAGCTTTCGTCCTCCATGCCCAGCCGCCCGCGCTTGTCGCATTCGCAGGCCAGGCCCAGCCGCGCGATGCGCGCCGGCTTGCGGAAGCCGTCGCAGCGTGCGATCAGGTCGTGCACGGTGACGGATTTCAGCTCGTCGATGCGATGCACGTTGAGATGTTCGCGGCACACGATTTGCGCCTGCACGAAGTGCTCGCGCGGCACGCGCAGGCGCTCGGCCAGTTCGCGCAGGGGCTTGAGGCCATTGTGTTCGTGCATCAGGTGCCGCGGCAGCACGTCGTCCGGCGTGAGCGCCTTTCCCAGATCGTGGGTGAGCGCGCAGAAGCCGATCAGATCGTCGCCCGGCGCCAGCTTCGCCGCCATGTCCATCACCATGCCGGTGTGCACGCCGGCATCGATCTCCGGATGGTATTCGGCCCGTTGCGGTACCCCGTAAAGCGCATCGACCTCGGGCAGGATGCGCGCCAGCGCGAAACATTCGCGCAGCACGCCGATGAAGGCCGAGGGCGTGGGTTCCTGCAGCGCGCGCACCAGTTCCTGCCAGGTGCGCTCGGGCACCAGATGGTCGACTTCGCCGTCTTCCACCATGCGCCGCATCAGTGCCATGGTCTCCTCGGCGACGCGGAAGCCGAGCGGCGCGAAGCGCGCCATGAAGCGCGCCGCACGCAGGATGCGCACCGGGTCTTCGACGAAGGCCGGCCCCACGTGGCGCAGCAGGCGCGCCTCGCAATCGGCCGCGCCGCCGAACGGATCGACCAGTTCGCCCGTCTGCGGGTCCTGCGCGATGGCGTTGATGGTGAAGTCGCGCCGCGCCAGGTCGTCCTGCAGCGTGACCCCGGGCGAGGCGTGCACCTCGAAACCACGGTAGCCGTGCCCGGATTTGCGCTCGGTGCGCGCCAGCGCGTATTCCTCGTGGGTTTCCGGATGCAGGAAGACGGGGAAATCCTTGCCCACCGGCCGGAAGCCGCGCGCCGTCATCGACGCGGCCGTCTCGCCCACCACCACCCAGTCGCGATCGCCGCCGTCGCGTCCGAGCAGGCGGTCGCGCACGGCGCCGCCCACGAGATAGACCTGCATGTCCTGCATTCCAGCCGGGCCCGCCTCGGGTTAGAGTGGGCAAAGCTTAACAAGCACGGGGAGTTCCGCCATGCATCGATGGGTCGTGTTCGTCCTGACCGCGCTGCTCGCTGCCTGCAGTTCCGCCCCGGTGCGCGACGATTCGCTCTACCGCGCGCTGGGCGAACGCCCCGGCATCTCCCGCGCGGTGGATGCCATCCTCGTGCGCGTGCTGGCCGACGACCGCATCAAGGACAAGTTCCGCGCCACCGATCCGGCCCAGCTCGCGCCGCTGCTGGTCGACCAGATCTGCGAAGCGGCCGGCGGCCCCTGCACCTACCGCGGCCGCAGCATGGAAGAAGCCCACACCGGCCTGAAGATCGACGATGCCATGTTCACGGCCTTCGTCGAGGACGTCACCGCCGGGCTCACCGATGTCGGCGTGCCAGCCGATACGCAGCAGCAGCTGATCGGCGCGCTGGCGCCGATGAAGCCGCAGATCGTCGGACGCTAGCGCAGCACGCGCGCGCGGCGGTAGCGGTCGAGCCGGCCCTGGCGTCCGCCCGGGCCGAGCAGCGCGGGCATCACGTTGTCGACCGGCGTGCGCGGGATGCCCAAGCGGTACAGGCCGTCGATGCCGCCCACCGAATCCATCAGCAGCGAAAGATAGTTGTCGGTCGAGAAGGGTTTGCCCGGCACGAAATCCATCGCCAGCGCCTGCAGGCGCCCGACGGCATCGGGCAGCGGCAGCACCACGCGCTTGAGACGCAGGTGGCGTGCCGTGTACTTGACGATCTCCTCGAGCGTCATCGTGTCCGGCCCGTAGAGTTCGTAGGTCTGGCCGATGGTGGCCTTGTCGCGCAGCGCGCGCACGAAAGCCTCGACCACGTCGCCAAGATAGACCGGCGCGAACTTGGCCTTGGGCCGCGCCAGCGGCAGCACGGGCGAAAGTTTCAGCAGGCCGGCGAAGCGCATGAACACACCGTCGCCGGGCCCGAAGATGACGGACGGCTCGAAGATCGTCCAGCGCAGGCCCGACTGCTTCACGAGCTCCTCGGCTTCGCCGCGCGTGCGCAGGTAGTGGCTGCGGCCGCGGCCGGCATTGAGGGCGCTCATCTGCAGCAGGCGCGTCACGCCCGCGGCTTTGCAGGCGGCGATGAGTTTGCGCGTGAGTTCGACATGGGCGCGCGCGAAGCCGCTGCCGCCGCGCCCCGGCTCGTTCAGGATGCCGACCAGGTTGATGGCGGCATCGGCTCCGGCCAGCTGGCGGGTCAGCATGGCTTCGCTGTACACATCGCAGGTGACGACGCGCACGTTGGGCTCGACGCCCACTTCGCGGCGCTGCGCGCCGTTGCGGCTCAACACGGTGACGCGATGGCCGTCGGCCGCGAGCCGCGCGGCGAGCGCGCGCCCCACGAAGCCGGTGCCGCCCAGGATCACGATCTTCTGCGGCATCACGGCACCCTCGCGACGGTGTCAGGACAGGCGAATGCGCGGCGCGGCGCGCGCGCCGGATCGTCGCCCAGCATGCGGCGGCTCACCGGCAGCGCCTTGCCTTCGAGGCGCCAATCGTAGATCACGCTGAAGGCGAGGATGCGCGAGACGTAGTCGCGCGTTTCGCGGTAGGGGATGGTTTCGATCCACAGATCGACGTCGACCGGCGGACGCTGCTGCAGCCAGCGCGCGATCGGCGTGGGCCCGGCGTTGTAGGCCGCCGTGGCGAGATAGGGTTTGCCGCCGTGCTTGGCCAGCATCTGCGCCAGATGCGCCGTGCCCAGCGTGATGTTGCCGCGCGGCTGGTAGAGCGCGGCGTCGCCGCCCCAGGCGATGCCGAGCCGCCTGGCTTCGCGCTTGGCCGTCGAGGGCAGCAGCTGCATCAGGCCACGCGCGTTCGCATGCGATCGCGCATCGGCGATCCAGGCGCTTTCCGCGCGGATCAAGGCCGCGACCCAGGCCGGATCGAGGCCGTTCTTCTTCGCCTCGGCCTCCAGATGCCGTGCGTGCGGGCGCGGGAAGCGCAGCGTGTAGTAGCGCAGATCCTCGCCGCTGTTGAGCGTGAAGACGGCGCGGTCGTACCAGCCGGCGTCATCGGCCAGGGCGACGGCGACGCGGCGTTCCTCCGGCGTGAGCGTTTGCATCGCGGCGTCCCATTCGCGGCGCGCCCAGGCTTCGCGCTCGATGGCGTGCAATTCGAAAGCGCGTTCCAGATGCGGCTCGCCGGCGACGTCGTCGCGCGCCTTTTTGCCGGCATTCACCTCGAGCGGGCAGAGCGCGTACGAGGCCTGCAGGCGATCGGCGGCGAGGAAACCGTAATACGTCGGTTCGCGCGCCAGTGCGGCGAAGGCGGCGCGCGCCGCATCCTTCTCGCCGAGGCGCTCGCGCAGGCGCGCATCGAGGTAACGCCAGCGCAGATCGGCGCGCTGCGTTTCGCTCATCGCGGCGATGGCCGCGCGAGTGGCCTTGAAGTCGCCGCGCGCCAGGGCCTCGCGCGCGCGCCACTCGTGCAGGCGTTCGTCCCACGCCGCGGCCGGCACGCGCGCGAAGCGTTGCGCGGCGCTCGGCAAATAGGAAGCCGCGCTCCACAGCGCGATCTGGTTGAGCACTTCGCCGCGCTGTTTCTCTTCGAGTGCCAGCGGCTTCTGGATCGCAGCGAACAAGGCTTCGGCGCCGTCGGAATCGCGCTGCGCCATGCGCGTCAGCGCCTGCGTCGCGAGACGGCGCGAACGCGCGTCGGCCGGCCAGCCTTTCGTCAGCGCCGACGAAGGCGTGGCGAGGAAGGCCGCATAGGATTCGGCGCGCCGCGCTTCCGCCGACGGCAGCGATTTCGCGAGAAAGCGCACCAGCGGCGGATTGTTCGCATCGATCGCCAGATCGATGCGCTGCCAGACCCGCGCCGGCGTGATGCGCCCGGCGATGCGCAGCGCTGCGAAGGCCGGATCGCACAGCGAAGGCACCGAGCTGCCGCTCAGCCAGGCCGCCTGCGCATCGTCGAGAAAGGCCTTGTCCATGCCGGTGGCCAGGCGCGCCTGCAGATCGCCGCAGCGCAGCGTCGCGTCCTTCTGGTCCGTGTAGAACGTCCGGTACGCGAGCCAGTCGCGCCGCGCGATCAGCGCGTGCAGGAAGGCTTCGCGCAGCGAGGCCGTGATCGGAACATCGGTGTGGTTGTCGAGGAATCGCTGCACGCGCCGCGCTTCGACGGTGGCGAGCTGGCGGCGCAGGTGTGCGTATTCGAGATAAGGCGCCAGCGGATGATCCGCGAACGGTTTCGCGGCCCGGGCGTAATCGGAAACCGGCCCGCGCTCGGCGGTTTCCAGCGCACGCCGGAAGTCGCCGCGGCGCGCGGCAAGATCGTCCGCGGCCGCATTCGCGCACAATGCACCCGACAGCAACAACGAGAAGGTCCATCGCATGCAGGGAAGTCTAGCGGAATGATCGCGAGCATCGCGGTGTATCTCGCACTCGGCGCGGCGGCGGGCCTGCTCGCCGGTCTGCTGGGCGTGGGCGGCGGGCTCGTCATCGTGGCCAGCCTGGTCTACGTGCTGCCGTGGCAGGGCATTCCGGAAGTGCATGCGATGCACGTGGCGCTGGCCACCTCGCTCGCCAGCATCGTGCTCACCGGCATGTCGTCGGCGCGCGCCCACCATGCGCGCGGCAGCGTGCTGTGGCCGAGCGTGGCCTGGCTGGTGCCGGGGTTGCTCGTCGGCGGGCTCGTCGGTGCGAAGTTCGCCACGATGCTCGGCGGCGACACGCTGCGCTGGTTCGTCGCCGGCTTCTGTTACCTCGCCGGCCTGCAACTGGCGCTGGGCGGCGTGCGCGGGCATGGCGCGCGCACCGATGCGCCGCGCGGCGCCGGGCTCACCGCGGCGGGCACCGCCATCGGCGCCACTTCGGCGGTCGTCGGCATCGGCGGTGGCAGCATGACGGTGCCGCTGCTGGTCTGGCTGGGCGTGACGCCCGTGCGCGCCGTGGGCACGTCCAGCGCCTGCGGCGTGGCCATCGCGCTGGCCAGCGCGGCGGGTTACATCGGCTACGGGCCGGAAGCGGGCGTCCTGCCGCCCGGATCGATCGGCTATGTCTACCTGCCGGCGGCGGCGGGCATCGCGGTGGCCTCGGTGCTGGCGGCACCCTGGGGCACCCGCCTGGCGCACCGCCTGAGCGGTACGGCCCTCAAGCGGGTTTTCGCGTTGTTCCTCGTGGCCGCCGGCACGGCCGTGCTGCTGCGCTGAGACGAAGCCCGCCGCTGGCGGCCTACCTTTCGCCCCTTGCGCAACATGGCACCTTTCTTTACAAGGGGCAGCGTCCCGCTGTTACAAAAACATTAAAGCGGGCGCCACACCACACTCTCCCGGGGAGAAGCACATGAAGTCCGTCAGCCGAAACCGACTGAGCGCCGCGGTGCGCTCGGCCCTGCTGCTCAGCCTGCTGCCGATCGCAGCCGTGCAGGCACAGGAGGAAGCGCGCGAACTCGACCGCATCGAAGTCACCGGTTCGCGCATCAAGAAGGCCGAGATCGAA
>CAMLOR010000197.1 GCA_946481615.1 uncultured Aquimonas sp. | reverse complement strand
CATGCAGAAGCTCGAAGGCGACGGGCAGGTCTTCGTGCACGCCGGCGGCACCATCCTCGAACGCCAGCTCGCGCCGGGCGAACGCCTCGACGTCGACACCGGCTGCGTCGTGGCCCTCACCGACACCGTCGGCTTCGACGTGAAACCCGTCGGCGGCATCAAGAGCATGCTGTTCGGCGGCGAAGGCGTCTTCCTCGCCACCCTCACCGGGCCCGGCCACGTGTGGATGCAATCCCTGCCGTTCTCGCGCATGGCCGGCCGCATGTTCGCCGCCGCTTACCAGAAGGGCGGCAGCAAGGAGGAAGGGTCGGTGCTCGGTGGATTGGGCGGGATTCTTTCGGGTGATCGCGGGTTCTGAGTCGTACCGAATTGCACGCCCGGCCGGCTGCACTGCAGCCGGCCGCAGCGGCTCGACACGATATCGGAGCGAGAACGATGGGTTTTGCAGGCCGAACGCTGGGAGCCTTGATGATCGGGGCGTCCTTGATCTTTGCACTGGGAGCGGAGCTCATCGTGGTTCGCGGCGCGCGCATCGCGGCTGCCGTGTCCGATGCCCACCGATCGGTTCTGGCGACGCCGGACGCGACGATTTCTACCGAGCAACTGTACGAGATCGTGGTCCGGGCCGGGGTCGTGGCTTCCCCTCCCAAGGGCACGACGCTCGGTCCCTGCCTGCTGATGCTGGCGGGTTTCATGCTCTGGTCGCGGGCCGGATCGACCCGATCCAAGTGATGGTGGCCAAGCGAACATTGGCTGGCGCATGCTGGAGACACCATTTCATCGCCTCCACCCCGAGCTGCTATCGAGTTCGTTTGCCAGTCCGCTTCGAGGCACGACGTCCGCAATCATGAGCCCCCGGATTCTGATGGCATCGAGCGCCGCGTTCCTCGCGGCATTGGGGCTCGTCCTGACGTTCGCACCGCATGAGATGCTGGTCGCGATGGGAGTGTCGGCTTCCGGTCCTGCAGCGGTCCTGCTGCAAATGGCTGGCGCGAGCCTCGTCGGTTGGGCCCTCCTCAACTGGACGGCGCGCGGCCTGGTCATCGGGGGCATCTATTCCCGTCCGCTCACGCTCGGAAACCTGGTCCACTTCGCCTCCGGCAGCCTTGCGATCGGCAAGGCTGCGGTCGGCGCAGGGTTCCCGCCGCTCTTGCTGGTTCCGCTCGCGGGTTACGCTGTCCTTGCCTGTTGTTTCGGCTACCTTGTCTTCGGCCGTGGCGCGGCCCGCGTGCCGGACTCCCCGCATCGTTAGTCGGGCCGCAAGCGTAGGCCCGCCTCGTGGAGAATCTCGAATGAACCCCTCGCCTGCCTGGTTCAAGATCGTCGCAGTCGTCGCCCTGCTGTGGAATCTGCTCGGGTGCCTGGCGTTCTTCGCCGACCTGCGCCTGTCGGCGGAAGACGTTGCGAAGCTTTCCGACGCGCAGCGGGCCTTGCACGCAGCGCGCCCGATGTGGGCGATCGCCGCAACCGCGGTCGCGGTGTTCGGCGGGGTGCTCGGCTGCGTCGGCCTGCTGGTGCACATAACGATGGGCGCTGGTGGCGCTGGTTCTCTCGCTCATCGGCATCCTGGTCCAGGATTTTGGCCTGTTCGTGCTGGCCGACGGTGCGAGCCTGGCTGGCCCCGTGGCCGTCGTCATGCAGGCGATCGTGCTGGCGATCGGCGTCGCGCTCGTGGCGCTGGCCCGGCTGGCGGTCAAACGCGGCTGGGCGGCGTAGCGTCCATGCCGGCATGCGGCAGCTGGCTCGAAACCACGTGATCCGACGACACGCGATTGGAGAAGGCCCATGGACCTGACCGTCGTCATCGCGCTTTACGTGATCGCAGGCGCGATCGTCTACTTCCTCACCGACACGCTGCCGCTCGTTTCCCGCATCGAGTCGGCAACCCCGTTGCCCTGGGGCACGGTGCAGAGTGCGGTGTTCGTGCTGGTCGTGGCGTTGTGGCCGCTCTGGCTCTGGTTACGGCCGCGGAGCGATACGGAATGACACCGCTCGCCGCCGCCGACGGTGCGCGGCCTTGAAGCGCTACCTGGCGATGCTTCCGGCCGGCAAGGCCGCGCTGTGGTGCTATCTGCTCTGGTACCTGGGCGTCGTCGTGCTGCATTTCGATCCAGCGCCGGCGATCTGGCTCAACGCGCTCGGCATCAGCGCGGTGATCGGCGTCGCGCTGGTGCTGAGCGTGGGCGCATCGAAGGATCGCTGGCAGACCGCACGCCTGTTCCTGATGCCATTCTGCGTGTCGAGCTTCTCTTCGCTCATCAAGGGACGCGGCTTCGTGCTGATATTTCCGCCCGCGTCGGGCGAACTCGCCCTGCTGGCCGGACTGTGTGCGGCCTTCCTGCTCGTGGTGTTCGCGGCGAAGCGCACCGCGCCGGGCACGGAGCCCGTGCGGCCGTGAAGCGCACGCCCGGCCGGCGCCCGGCATGAATTTCGATGCGCTCGACTTCGTGCGCCGGCACGGCGTCGTGCTGGCGTCCGCCAAGGGACCGGTGCCGAACGTGGCGGATGCGGTCGCGGGCGAGCCGATCCGCGGAAGCTGGTGGGGTCATGCGCAAGGCAAGCGCATCTTCGCGGCGCTGAGCGAACTCGCGGACAGCGGCGAAGTGCTGACCTGCCGCCTCGTCGGCGGCAAGCGCAGCTTCGTGCATGCGCACCTGTGGCCCGCGCTGGTGCGCTGCGCCGGGCGCTTCCCGCCCGACAGGCTTGCATGGGTGCGCGAGGAACACACGCCCACCGGCAAACACGTGCGCAGCGAGGTGCCGTTTCCCGAATGGGTGCCGTCGGACGTGCAGCGCGCCGCGGAGGCATTCTCCGAAGACGCAGCGCTGCGCGCGCTGGGCGACTGGGCGCGCTGATGCGCCGCGCCTGGCGCTATACGTGGGCCGCGCCGTGCACATTGCTGGGCCTGGCGTTCGCGGCGCTGCCGCTGACGCTCGGGCTGGCTTCGGCGCGCCTCGCCGATGGCGTGATCGAGATCGCGCTGCACAACGCCTCGCGCTTCACGCGGCGCTGCCTGCCCTTCAACGCCATCACCTTCGGCCACTGTGTGCTCGCCCTCGACGCCGGCTGCCTCGACCGCCTGCGCGCCCACGAACATGCGCATGTGGCGCAATACGAGCGCTGGGGCATCGTGTTCCTCCTCGCCTACCCGCTGGCGAGCGCCTGGCAGTTGCTGCAGGGACGGCGCGCCTATTTCGACAACCCGTTCGAGGTGCAGGCCCGCCGGGCTGAAGCCCTGTCATCCGGCGATTCGCGCGCCCCGCACCGCCCACTCCGAGGCGACCGACGATGAGCTACGACTTCCTGATGTTCAAGCCGCTCGTGGACGTCCAATCGATGGACGATCTGCGCGAGGAAGCGGTGGCCACGCTGAGCGGCCCCGAAGTCATGCGGGAACTCTCGCAGGTTTTCCCCGCGCTGCGATGGCGCCGATTCGGCGAGGGCGAGAGCCACGACCATTTTTCCGCCGCGCACCAGGACGACGAGACCTGGTACGAATTTTCGGTGAACGCCGGCGAGTCGAAATCCTGGTCGATCCGCACCTCCCATCGTGCATCCGAACGCGGCGAAATCGCAGCCATCTGCCGCAGGCTCGGTCATATCGCCTTCGACGGCCAGGTCATGCGCCTCGTTCGCACGGACGGCACGGTCGTGGACGCCGTTTCCGGCTGACCAAGGCAAGGCGCCAGCGCGGATCGGCGCGGCACATGGATGCGTCCGAGGACGTCAGCGCGCCGGTCGCACGCCGGGTCGCGCGATGCGAAACTTCCCGCACTCTCTCAGGAGGACCGCCATGACGGATGTCGTCTCGCCCCGCCGGATCGCGGCCGGCCTCACCGAACTGTGGTCGCCGCGCGTGGTGGCCGAACTCGACGATTCCTACGTCAAGGTCGCCAAGGTGCAGGGCACGCTGGCCTGGCATGCGCACGACGACGAGGACGAGCTGTTCTTCATCCTGGGCGGCACGCTGCGCATCGAGATGGAAGATCGCAGCGTGGTGCTGCATGAAGGCGACACCTTCGTCGTGCCGCGCGGCACGCGGCACAATCCGGTGGCGGAGGAGGAGTGCCTGATCATGCTGATCGAGCGCAAATCCACGAAGCACACGGGTAGCGAAGTCACCGCGAAGACCCGCAGCCTCGACGAGCAGTTGCGGCCGGTGTAGTCCATGGGCTGGCGCGTTCTCGCCGACGCCGTGCTGTTGCTGCACTTCGCCATCGTGGTGTTCGTGGTGGGCGGGCTCGTCGCCATCGTCGTGGGCAATCTGCGCGGCTGGCGCACCGTCAACCGCGCCTGGTTCCGCGTCGCGCATCTTTGCGCCATCGGGTTCGTCGTGATCCAGGCGTGGCTCGGGCAGGTCTGCCCGCTCACCACGCTGGAATCCTGGCTGCGGCTGCGCGGCGGGCAGGCAGTCTACGACGGCGGTTTCATCGAGCATTGGGTGCACGCGGCGATGTTCTTCCGCGCGCCCGACTGGGTGTTCGTGGCGGCCTACACCGCGTTCGGCGCGCTGGTGGCCTGGGCGTGGTGGCGGTGGCCGCCGCGGCGTTCGTCTTGACGCGCCGCGCATCGGCCATGGAACATCGCAGACATCCCACGGCGGAGCCGCCGGCATGCGATTCGGATCCGGGTTCGGGCTGTTGCTGACACCGCTTCCTGCGGGTTCCTGTCCATGAACGCCGCGCGCTCGCAATTCGTCACCGTGCTGGCCTGGATCTTCATCGTGATCTCGGGCTTCGGCGTGGTGATCGGGCTGCTGCAGAACGCGCTGGTGTTCTTCGTGCTCGGGGATGCGCTGGGCGAGCTGCCGGTGCAGGCCTCCGATCCCGTTCCCGAACTGGCGCGTTTCTTCGCCGCGCATCTGCGCTGGTTTTTCGTGCTGGTGCTCGCCGCCATGGCGTTCACGCTCGCCGCGTCCATCGGCCTGCTGCGCCGGCGCAACTGGGCGCGGCTGGCCTTCATCGGCGTGATGCTGTTCGGCATCTTCTGGAACCTGCTCGGCGTGGCGCTGCAGATCGCGATGATGCAGTCGATGGCCGGCACCTTCGGCGAAGGCGCTCCACCCGAGTTCGCCGCGCAGTTCGAAGCCATGCGCATGACGATGATCGTGGTCGGTGGGCTCATGGCGCTCGGATTCTCCATGCTGTTCGGTTTCATCGCCTGGAAACTCACGCGCCCGGCGATCCGTGCGGAATTCATCGGGAACAACCCATGAAGTACCTGTGCCTGCTGTACTACGACACCGAAGCCTACGCACGGATGTCGAAGGAAGAAGCCGCCGCCCTTGGCCCGGCCTGCGCGCCGCACGACGCCGCGCTCAACGCGACCGGCCAGGTGCGCATCACCGGATCGCTCGCGATGCCCGAGACCTGGGTCCACTTCGTGCCGCGCGACGGCAAGCCCGAGCTGCGGCCGGGGCCGTATCTCGCGATCCCGCAGCAGGTGGGCGCCTTCCTGATCGTGGAGGCGGCGTCGGACGAAGAGGCGCGCCGCATCGCGTCCAAGCATGCCGCCGCGAACGTCGGCGAGGCGCTCGGTTTTGCAGTCGACGTGCGGCGCTGCGACACCTTCGTCGAGTCGTGATGCCGCTGCTCGTCAACATCGACGTGGACGATCTGGCCGCCGGCGAGCGCTTCTACGCCGCGGCTTTCGGCCTGCATGCCGGGCGCCGCTTCGAGGGCGCAGTGGAAATGCTCGGCGCCGAAGCACCGCTCTACCTGCTGGAGAAGAACGCCGGTTCGGTGTCTTCGCCCAGCACGCCGCAGTTGCGCGACTACCGCCGCCATTGGACGCCGGTGCATCTCGATTTCGTGGTAGACGACATCGATGCCGCCGTGGCGCGCGCCCTCGCCGCCGGCGCCACGCAGGAACAGCCGGTGGCCACGCGCAACTGGGGCAGACTGGCCTTGATGGCCGATCCTTTCGGCCACGGGTTCTGCCTGGTGCAGTTCCTTGGCCGCGGCTACGACGAGATCGCGAAGTGAGGACGCTGCGATGAACGACGTGGAGATCGGCCAGATCGCGATCACGGTGAGCGACGTGCCGAAGGCGACCGCTTTCTACCGCGACGTGATCGGCCTGCGGCATCTGTTCGACGCCGGTCCCAACCTGGCCTTCCTCGCCGCCGGCCCAGTGCGCGTGATGTTGAGCACGCCGCAAGGGCACGGCGCGCCCGGCGCGAATTCGGTGTTGTACTTCAAGGTCGCCGATGTCGAAAGCGCGCATGCGGCGATGCTCGCCAAGGGCGCTGCGAACGAGCGCCCGCCGCAACGCACCGCGAAGATGCCCGACCATGAATTGTGGATCGGCTTCGTGCGCGATCCGGACGGCAATCTCGTGGGCCTGATGGAGGAACGCCGATGAGCACGGGCAACAACGGCTGGAAGACCTGCACGCGCGGCCACAAGTACCGCGGCCCGGGCCCCTGCCCGATCTGCTGGCCCGGCGGGGCGAAGAAGAAGACGAAATGACCGCCGCGGTGCGCGCCGCCGAGGCGGCCGACGCCGAGGCCATCGCGCGGCTGTGCGGCGAACTCGGTTACCCCGCCACCGCGGTGGA
>CAMLOR010000196.1 GCA_946481615.1 uncultured Aquimonas sp. | reverse complement strand
GCACGGTGCCCGGCAGTTTCATCCGCGTGCGCCAGGGCGACACCGTCGAGTTCCATCTCAACAATCACCCGTCGTCGAAGATGCCGCACAACATCGACCTGCACGGGGTCACCGGCCCAGGCGGAGGCGCGGCCTCCACCTTCACCGCGCCGGGCCACGGCTCGCAGTTCACCTTCAAGGCGCTCAACCAGGGCCTGTACGTCTATCACTGCGCGACGGCGCCGGTGGGCATGCACGTGGCCAACGGCATGTACGGACTGATCCTGGTCGAACCGCCCGAAGGCCTGCCGCCGGTGGACAAGGAGTTCTACGTGATGCAGGGCGATTTCTACACCGTGGGCAAGTTCCGCGAGAAAGGCTTGCAGGCCTTCGACATGCAGAAGGCGATCGACGAGAACCCGACCTACGTGCTCTTCAACGGCCGCGAGACCGCGTTGACCGGCGATGCCGCGCTCAAAGCGAACGTCGGCGAAAGCGTGCGCCTGTACGTCGGCAACGGCGGCCCGAACCTCGTGTCGAGCTTCCACGTGATCGGCGAGATCTTCGACAAGGTCTGGTACGAGGGCGGCACGCGCTACCAGGAGAACGTGCAGACCACGCTGGTGCCGGCCGGCGGCGCGATGATCGCCGACTTCCATCTCGAAGTGCCGGGCAGCTACGTGCTCGTCGATCACTCGATCTTCCGCGCCTTCAACAAGGGCGCGCTCGGCATCCTGCAAGTGGCCGGGGCCGAGGACAAGAGCATCTACTCGGGCAAGGAAGTCGATTCGGCCTATCTGGGCGACAAGGCGGGCAGCCTGGCCGCGGTGACCACGGCGGCGGAATCCGCGGCCGCGGGCACGCTGTCCGCGGAGCAGCAGGTCGACGCCGGCAAGTCGCTCTATGCGGGCACGTGCTCGGTGTGTCATCAGGACAACGGCGCCGGCCTGCCGGGCGTGTTCCCGCCGCTGGCGAAGTCCGATTACGTGGCATCGCACACCAAGGAGGAGCTGATCCGCATCGTGCTCAACGGCCTCACCGGGCCGGTGAAGGTCAACGGGCAGGACTACAACTCGGTGATGCCGCCGATGAGCCAGTTGACCGACGACGAGGTGGCCAACATCCTCACCTTCGTGCGGCGCGAATGGAACGATCAGGGCGACGTCGTGACCAAGGCCGAGGTGGCCGCGCAACGTGCCGCCACGCCGCGCGCCGAAGGCGCTGCGCACTGACGCCATGATCCGCTTGCCTGCCCTCGGCTTCGCACTGTTCCTCGGCGCCGCTTCCGCAAGCGGCGCAGAGTGGGTGGCGATTCCCGGCAACGACGCGTTCAAGTCGGTGCTGAAGTACGAGGACACGCAAGGCGAACAGCGCATCGCGCCGTTCGAGATCCAGGCGCATCCGGTGACGAACGCCGACTACGCCGCCTTCGTGCGAAGCCACCCGGATTGGCAACGCGGCCGCGCGCCGGCCGTGCTGGCCGACGCGCGCTATCTGCAGCATTGGGCCGGCGCGACGACGCCGGGCGCCGCGGCGCAGGACGCGCAGCCGGTGATCTGGGTGAGCTGGTTCGCGGCGCAGGCCTATTGCGAAACGCAGGGCGCGCGCCTGCCGACCTGGAGCGAGTGGGAACTCGTCGCCGCCGCCGACGAAACGCGCGCCGACGCGCGCCAGGACGCGGCCTGGCGTGAGCGCATCCTGTCCTGGTATGCGCGGCCCTCGACCGAACCGCTCGCTCCCGTTGCGCAGGGCGCCGCGAACGTCCATGGCGTGCACGATCTGCACGGCCTGGTGTGGGAATGGGTGGACGACTATTCCGCGATGCTGGTGTCGGCCGACAACCGCCAGCAGGGCGATCCGGACCGCCTGCAGTTCTGCGGCGCGGCGGGGCTTTCCACCGACGATCGCGAAAACTATGCGGTGCTGATGCGCGTGGCGATGCTCTCCGCGCTGCAGGCCGCCGACACCACGGGCAACCTCGGCTTCCGCTGCGCGCGCCCGATCACGGGAAAACGCTGACATGAAACGCTCGTTGCTGCTCATCCTTGCGCTGCTTTGCAGCGCGGCGGCACTCGCCTCGGAGTTGCCGACCGATTCGGTCTACCACGCCGACGCGGCGTTCGTGGACCAGGGCGCGCGCGCCGTGGCGTGGCGCGATCTGCAGGGCCGGCCGCGCCTGGTCTCGATGTTCTACACCTCGTGCCGCTACGTGTGTCCGCTGATCGTCGACAGCGCCAAGGGCGTCGAGCATGCGTTGACGCCGGAAGAGCGCGCAGCGCTGTCCGTCGTGCTGATCAGCATGGACCCGGCGCGCGACACTCCCGAGGCGCTGGCGCGCGTGGCCGAACGCCGCAAGCTCGACGCGGCGCGCTGGTCGCTGCTGCGGCCGGCGCCGGACGACGTGCGCACGCTGGCCGCGCTGCTCGGCATCCGCTATCGCGCGCTCGCCGACGGCGAATTCAACCACACCAGCGCGCTGGTGCTGCTCGACGCGCAGGGCCGCGTCGTGGCGCGCACCGAGAAGCTCGGCGCGGTGCCCGATCCCGATTTCCTGGCGCAGGTGCGCGCGACACTCGCGGCGCAATGACGCCGGCTTGACCTGCGTCAACGGGCGCACGGATGCACGCCGCTACAGTGGCGTCATCCACTCGGGAGAAACCCATGCGCCATCTGATCTATTGCGGCCTGCTGCTCGCCGGTTCCGCCCATGCCGCCAACTGCACCATCGACCTGAAAGCCGACGACGCCATGAAGTTCGACAAGGCCGAAGTCACGGTCTCGTCGTCGTGCCCCACCATCACCATCAACCTCACGCACGTCGGCAAACTGCCGGCGACGGCGATGGGCCACAACGTCGTGATCTCCGCCGCGGGCGACGTGCAGGCGCTCGGCACCGCCGGCATGGCCGCGGGCGCGGCCGCGAACTACGTTCCGGCGGGAGATGCGCGCGCGATCGCCCACACGCCGATCGTGGGCGGTGGAGCCTCGACCAGCGCGACATTCCCGGGTTCGGCCCTGAAGGCGGGCGGCGACTACGCGTTCTTCTGCTCCTTCCCGGGCCACTGGGCCATCATGAAGGGCAAGCTCGTCGTCGAGTGAGGTGACGCGAGATGGTGGCTATGGGTGGGCTCGAACCACCGACCCCGGCATTATGAGTGCCGTGCTCTAACCGGCTGAGCTACATAGCCACGCGGGCCCGCCGTCGGCGGGGCGCGAATTATCCATTGCGTGCCGCGGAGCGTCAACCGACGCCTGCGGCGGCTTGTCGGTGCACGCGGGCCGTGGCATTGTCGGGTCAGATACGAATGGAGTCCGTCCCGTGATCGATCCGGACGGTTACCGGCCCAACGTCGGCATCGTGCTCATGCACGCGGACGGGCGGGTGTTCTGGGCGCGGCGCGCCTCGCGCGACGGCTGGCAGTTCCCGCAGGGCGGGATGAACACCGACGAGACGCCGCTCGAGGCGATGTACCGCGAATTGCAGGAAGAGACCGGCCTGCAGCCGCAGCACGTCGAGGTCCTGGACGCTACGCCCGGCTGGCTGCGCTACCGCCTGCCGCGCCGCTGCGTGCGGGCCGGGGAGCGGCCGATCTGCATCGGGCAGAAGCAGGTCTGGTTCCTGCTCCGGCTCACCGGCGCCGAGTGCGACGTCCGGCTCGATTGCACCGACAAGCCCGAGTTCGATTCCTGGCGCTGGGTGGATTTCTGGTATCCGCTCGACCACGTGGTCAATTTCAAGCGCCGGGTCTACGCCCAGGCCCTGCACCATCTGGCCCGCAAGGCCCACGTGGTGGCCGACGGGGCCGCCATCCTGACCCGGGCGCCGCCGCCGCTGGACGAGCGCACCCAGCGCGGCGAGCATCCGCGCCGGTTCGCGGGCTCCGCCCGTCCCCGCTAGGCGGTTGTTGACAATCATTCGCATCTCGGCTGCAATGGCGGCCATGTACGTCTGTCTCTGCAACGGGATCACCGAGCGCGCCGTGAAGGCCGCCGGCGATGCGGGCGCCCGAACCCTGTCCGACCTCAAGGCCATGACCGGCTGCGCGACGACCTGCGGCAGCTGCGCCGATGTCGCGATGCAGGTGCTCGATCAGCACCTTGAGAAAACCTTCCCGTTGCCGGTGTTCGCGGTCGCGGCTTAGCCCGCTGCCAGTTGCGGGCGATTCTCGCTACCGCATCGAAATCCCGATCGCGCTATTTTCTCCGTCGATTCCTCGCACGGAGGGCCTGCAATGAAAGGCGACCCGAAAGTCATCGAGCACCTCAACAAGGCGCTCTACAACGAACTCATCGCGATCAACCAGTATTTCCTGCACGCCCGCATGTTCAAGAACTGGGGCCTGAAGGAACTCGCGGACCACGAGTACCACGAGTCGATCGACGAGATGAAGCACGCCGACAAGCTGATCGAGCGCATCCTCTTCCTCGACGGCATCCCCAACCTGCAGAACCTCGGCAAGCTGTTCATCGGCGAAAGCCCGGTGGAAGCGCTCGAATGCGATCTGCGGCTGGAATACCTCGCCGTGCCGGATCTGAAGGCCGCCATCGCGCACAGCGAATCGGTGGGCGATTACGTTTCGCGCGAACTGTTCGAGGACATCCTCGAATCGGAAGAGGAACACATCGACTGGCTCGAGACGCAACTCGGCCTCGTCGAACGCCTCGGGCTGCAGAACTGGCTGCAGACCAAGGTCGGCAAACACGGCGAGTCGTCGTAACGCTCAGCCGATGAAGGCGCGCAACGCGCCTTCGACGCGGTGGAACTCGCGGGCGAGCTGGGTGACCAGGCCCGCGGGATCCGGCAGGTTCTTCTGGCGCGCGCCGTGTTCGATGGTGCGCGCGATGTCCGAAAGCGCCAGGGCGCCCAGGTTGGCGCTGGTCGATTTGAGCGAGTGCGCGGGGCCCACCAGCGCGTCGAGATCGCCGCGGCCGGCCGCCAGTTCCAGCTTGCCGAGCGCGCGCGGCGCATCTTCCAGGAACACCTTCACCAGCGAGATGAATTCGTCGCCCATGATCTCGCGCAGATCGTCGACGATCTCGCGATTGAGCACGGGGCCGGCGGGCGGTTCGGGGATCATCACGGGTCCGGTCCTTGGAGTTGGCGCGGCGGCCGGTTGCACCGGCGCGATCTCGAATTCCTGGCGCGGCGGCGCGGGCGCGGGCGCCGGCTCCTGCATCGGCGCGCGCACCGGGGCGGGCGGGCGCGCGACCACCGGCGCCGGCGCGGGCGCGCTCATGCGACGCTCGGCTTCCAGTCGATCCGCCACCGGGATGGCCGGCAGCCAGCGTCGCAGCGTTTCTTCGAGCAGGCCGCGGTTGAGCGGCTTGCTCAGGTAGTCGTCCATGCCGACCGACAGGCATTTCTCGCGATCGCCGACCATGGCGTTCGCCGTCATCGCGATGATGGGCACGTGGTCGAGGCGCTGGTCGGCTTCCTGCACGCGGCGCTGACGCGTGGCGGTGTAGCCGTCCATCACCGGCATCTGGCAGTCCATCAGCACCGCGTCGTAGGCGCCGGCATTCAGGCGGTCGAGCGCCTCGCGGCCGTTCTCGGCGCAGTCGAGCGTGAGGCCGGCCAGCGCAAGCAGGCGCTGCGCCACCTGGCGGTTCACGGGATTGTCCTCGACCAGCAGCACGTGCCCGCGCAGCGGCGCGTCAGGAGCCAATGTCAGCCTGCGCTCGATGACTTCGCCTGCCGGCAGCGGAGGGGCGGACGGCGTGTAGGCCTGCCCGGCGTGTGCTGCGGCCGCGGCCGCGGACGGTGCGGCCGTCACGTTCACGCTGGGCCCGCTCGGCCCCGCGGCCGGCGCGCGCGCCTCGCCTTCGAAATGGCGCGAGATCTGCGTGCGCAGCTCCACGTCGCTGCCGTCGCGCGGCAGGATGCGCACGCGCTCGTTCTCGACGATCTCCGCGGGCAGCGTCTCGTCGCCCTGCAGATAGACGATCTGCAGATCCTCCAGCGTGGTTTCGCGCAACACGCTGCGGTGCAGCGCGAGCAGCGTGGTGGGAATGGAGTTGCCGTCCACCAGCATCATGTCGAACGACCAGCTGCTGCTGCGGCCCGCTGCCGCGCGCAGCTTGGCGATGGCTTCCTGCGTGTTGCTGGCGTTCACCGCCATCGCGCCCCACATCGGCAGCGCGTGCGCGAAACGGCGTTGCTGCGAAGGGTTCGAGGTGACGACGAGGATGCGCGCGCCGTTGAGCTCGCGGCGGCGCGCGCCGATGTCGCCGTGCGCCTTGAGCATGGGAACCTGGAACCAGAACAGCGAACCGCGCCCCGGCGTCGATTCCACGCCGATCTGCCCGCCCATCAGATCGACGATGCGCTTGCAGATGACGAGGCCCAGGCCCGTGCCGCCATAGGTGCGCGTGGTGGAAGCATCCGCCTGCGAGAACGGCTGGAACAGTTTGGCGGCCACGTCCGGGGCGATGCCCACGCCGGTGTCGCGCACTTCGAAGCGCATCTCGTGCTGCGTGCGGGTTTCGCCGCGGCGCGTCACGGTGAGGCTGACCGAGCCGCGTTCGGTGAACTTGATCGCATTGCTCAGCAGGTTGGTGAGGATCTGGCGCAGGCGCACCGGATCGCCGCGCACCG
>CAMLOR010000195.1 GCA_946481615.1 uncultured Aquimonas sp. | reverse complement strand
GAACGAGTGATACGTGAATGCACTGTCTGATACCCCAAGATGGAAAGTTTCGACGGTCGGCCCCGCAACCTCGTGTCGCGGCAACCACGCCTCCTTTCGTCCACCCCCGGCGGCACCACCGTCCCGCGGCGCCCGGTCCCCTTCAGTCGGCACGCCCCCCGGCGAAGCCAACAGACCGCCACTCGCGCCGCACGGGCCGCGAGGCTGTGCGATCTGTTTCGAGCGGGTATTGGGGTGGAGTTCTTGCCCCGTCCCGAAGGCAAAAACAGCGCTGGACCCTATAGACGGTTCGAAAAACCGTCAAGCGGAAAATGCGATGCAAGTCATTGTTTCTGTTGCAACTATTGCTGCATCGCAACAGAGATGTTTACCGTTCGTCACCGACAAACGGTGCAAACACGGGATTTACAACGCAAAAGTTTGTTACCGCATCGCGTCAGTACGCGCGCGTGGGGACGGTAGAAATTCCATGTCGCCCCGCCCCGCGACCCCCGCGCGGGGGTCGGCTGGAAGCGTTTTCGCGATGCGCTGCGCAAAAACTGCGCGAATGCGTCAGAGACTGTCGAGGAACGCGAGCAACGCGGCACGCTGGGCGGCGGGCAAGGCACGGAAAGCACGTTGCTGCGCTGCAGCCTCGCCCCCGTGCCAGAGGACGGCTTCTTCCAGGCTGCGCGCGCGGCCGTCGTGCAGATAGAAGCTGTGGCCGTTCACCACCGGCACTAGGCCCAGCCCCCACAGCGGCGCGGTGCGCCATTCGGAGCCCGACGCGAGGTAGTCCGGCCGCCCGTCCGCCAGGCCTTCGCCCAGGTCGTGCAGGAGCAGATCGGTGAAGGGCGCGAATGCCTGCCCGGCGAGCAGCGCAGGTTCGGCATCGGTCGGCGTCGCCAGCCGCGGCGTGTGGCAGGCGCCGCACTGCAGTTGCGCGAACACCGCCTCGCCCTGGCGAACCTGCGGATCGTCCGCGCGGCGGCGCGCCGGCACCGCCAGCGCACGCAGGTAGAACTCGAGCTTCTGCAGGTAGGCCTCACTCAGTTCCGGTTCGCCGCCGTGCGGCGCCTTGCTGCAGTCGGCCTGCGACGGCGGGCAATTCTGTTCGGGGAACCACTTGCTGGTCAGGCCGATGTCGCCGTTGGCCGCGCCTGCGCTCTGCGCCATCAGCGTGGCGGCGTTCGCCTTCCAGCCGAAGCGGCCGAGTTCGGCGCGCTGCGTCACCGGGTTCCACACGCGGTTGGCGCGGCCGGAGATGCCGTCGCCATCGCGGTCTTCAACATCCTCGCGCGCGACGATGTCGGCTTCGCTGACGGCCTCGAGCAGACCCATGCCGACCATGTGCGGCGCGGTGCGCGGCGACACCAGCAGGGTTTCCTCGAGCGGGCCGTAGCCCGAATCGACGATGCGATAGGCCGGCCTGCGCAGCGAGTAACCGCTGCCATCGTCGTAGCGGCCGGCGATTTCCTCGTATTCGATCTCGACGCGGCCTTCCGGCGCCACGCCAGGCACGGCGCGATCGTTGAGCTGGTCGCCGTAGGCCGGATGCGGCAATGGCCCGCCGTGCGCATTGCTGCCCGGCATGCTCAGGCGCAGCAGCATCGAAAGCATTTCCTTCTCGCCTTCGATCGGCGGCCGGCCGCGGCCGTCGCGCAGATGGCAGCCGCTGCAGGAGACGCGGTTGAAGGTGGGGCCCAGACCGTCGAAGGCATCGACCGAGGCCGGCGCCACCACCCAGTTGGTGTTGAACAGGCGGTTGCCGAAATTGAAGTCGCGCAGTTCCTTCGCCGAAAGATCCGGCGCCGGCAGCGCGAAGGAATTGCGATTGTCGGTGACGCGCGTGAGCGTGCCGCCCGGCGCCACCAGCTGCATGGTGGCGGCCGCGAGCGCGCCGCCGTAGGCGAGCGACAGCGCGGCCAGTTTCACGCGAACGTTCATGCGCCGGGCACGATCACCAGCACGCCGAGCGCGCGCCCGACGTCGCGCAGTCCGGCGGCCAGCTGCTGGAAGGCGGTGACCGTGGCCTCGGCGTTCGCGCGCATCGCGCTGTCGGGCGTACTCGCCAGGACGCGGTCGAAGGGATCGTTGAGCGCGGCCACGCGACGCTCGGCTTCGGCGAAGCGGCGCTCCATCTCGAGCGCCAGGCGGGGCTGCAAGGCGCGGATCGCGGCGGCCGGCGATGCTTCCGGGTTGGAGCGTCCGTAGTACACGCGCTTGATGCCGGCCAGGCCGTAGGCGAAATCCTGCCAGGTGCTGTCGCTGAAGCAGGATTGCTCGTCTTCCTGCGAACCGGAGTCGAGGGCGACGGCGAGGCGTTCGGAAGCCAGCTCGTGGCCGGCCAGCAGCGCCGCGCCGGTGAGCATGCGGCCGACGGCTTCGTGCGGTTCCAGCGCCAGGAATTGCCTGGCGAAGCCGCGCTCGTTGGCCGGATCCCAAGCCCGCGAAAGCATGTCGAGATCGTCGACGAGCATGGCGGCGAGCACGCGCAGGTATTCGCGACGGCGTTCGTTGGCCGGCGTGCCCGGTGC
Source organism: uncultured Aquimonas sp. (assembly GCA_946481615.1). Next base: position 4,098 of record CAMLOR010000195.1, on the reverse strand, counting down.
GAAATCGGAGGCCGGACGCGCGCCGGGGCCGTCCTCGGAACGATCCTGGCCCCACAGCAGGAACTCGATCGCATGCCAGCCGGTGGTGACGTCGGCTTCGTCGCTGACCTGGTCGCGCGCCAGCACGGTGTCGCGCGTGATCGGCAGGTCGGTGGCGTTGACGAGACCGGCCTGTGCATCGCCTTCGACGTAGTCGATCACCGCCTCGTTGAGCGGCCAGGCGTTGATGCGGCCTTCGGGGCCGGTTTTCGGCGCGTCGATCGGGCCGTCGTAGAAGCGGTAGGTTTCGGTCGCGAGATAGGGGCGGCGTGCCGCGATCCAGGCATTGCGCGCGGCCGCCAGCGTCGCGTCGCCGGGCTTCGCCAGCAGCGCCTCGATGGCGCGCTGCAGGGAGCGCGCGCCCTCGCGCGCCTGCTCGTAGCCCGTCTTCACGTCGGCCGCGTAGGCCGCGGCCAGGGCCGCGCCGTCGTACTGCGGATCGGCGGCCGCATCGAGCATCAGGCGGTACTGCGAAGGCACCGTGCCGCCGGCCTCGCCGCCACCTTCCCCGCCCTCGCCGCCTTCCTGGGCCGACCAGGCCGGCGTCGACACCGACGTCAGGCCCAACAGCGCGCAGGCACCGGCGCGCGTCCAGAGTTTGAGTTGCAGCGGCATGGGAGGAATCCGGAGGCTCGGGGGCGAGCGAATGGCCGGTATTATCGTGAGCGACCCCCGCTTGTTGCAAACCGTTCGCATTTGGAGCCCATGCAACCGCTCTGCATCGCCGATCTGCTAGACCCTGCCGAGGCTGCCACGCTGCGCCAACGGCTGCGTTCGCTACCGCGCCTGGACGGCCGCAAGACCGCCGGCTGGGCGGCGCGCGGCACCAAGGCCAACGAACAATTCGACGCCACCGATCCGGCCGTGCAGGCCATCCAGGACGAACTGCACGCGCGCCTGCTGGCGCATCCGCTGCTGCGCCTGTACGCGCGGCCGCAGCGCATGACGCTGCCGCTGCTCAACGCCTACGCCGAAGGCATGCGCTACGGCCGCCATGTCGACGACGCGCTGATGGGCGAACCGCCCCTGCGCACCGACCTCGCCTTCACGTTGTTCCTCGCCGATGCGGCGGACTACGACGGCGGCGAACTCGTGCTCGAAGGCCTGGCGGGCGATCTGCCGATCAGGCTACCGGCGGGCGCGGCCGTGGTGTATCCGGCAGGTGCGCTGCACCGGGTCGAGACGGTGACGCGCGGCGAGCGGCTGGCCGCAGTGGGCTGGATCCAGAGCCAGGTGCGCGACGCCGCGCGCCGCGAAGTGCTGTTCGATCTGGACCGCGCACGCCGCGCCCTGTTCGAGCGTGACGGCGACAGCGAGGAATTCCAGGCGCTCAGCCGCAGCAGCGGCGCGCTGCTGCGGATGTGGGCGGAGCCCTAGCCTCGCCCGAACGTGTGCACCACGCGCGGCCGCCGCCACCACGCCAGCGCGAAGGCGACCAGCAGCAACGGCGCGCCGTAGTAAGGCAGTTTCAGCCACGTGGGCATTTCGACCACGAGGGTTTCCATCGCCGCGGCGGGATTGGCCAGCAGGCGCGCCTCGAGCGGCGCGAAGGCTTCCTGCGCAAAGCTCGCAGCGGAGGTGCCGAGCCCGGACAGATCGAGCAAGGTGGCTCCGGCCGGCACGTACACGGTAGCCAGCGCCAGTTCGCGCGAGGTGGCATCGGTGACGATGCGCCCCAGCGCCGGAGTCTTGGAAAGGCCGCCCCAGGCGTAGAAATCGAACAGCAGCGCGAGCACGAACAGGATTCCCAGGATCGCGTGCAGGCGCTTGCGCATCACAGCATCCCCGTTTCCAGCCTCGCGGCTTCCGACATCATGCCCTGGTTCCAGGGCGGATCGAAGACCAGCTCGACGTCGGCTTCGCTCACCGTGGGGATGAGTTCGAGCTTGCTGCGAACATCCTCGACCAGCACCTCGCCCATGCCGCAGCCCGGCGCGGTGAGCGTCATGCGGATCTCGAGCCGGCGCGAACCGTCGTCGGCACGCGCGACCTCGCACTGGTAGATCAGCCCGAGGTCCACCACGTTGATCGGGATCTCCGGATCGAAACAGGTGCGCAACTGACGCCAGGCCGCGGCTTCGACGTCTTCGTCGGTGGCGCCTTCGGGCAGTTCCAGCGGCGCCGGCGGCTCCTTGCCGATGGCGTCGGCATCGTTGCCGGCCAGGCGGAACAGATTGCCTTCCACGAACACCGTGAAACTGCCGCCCAGCGCCTGCGTGATGTAGCCCACGCTGCCGGCCGGCAATACCACCTTGTCGCCCTGCGGCACGAGCACGACATCGCAATCGCGTTCGAACTTGATGGGTTCACTGCTGCGGCTGTAGCTCATCCCGCTATTCTACCGCAGCCCTCCACTGCCTCCCGGACACCTGCGTGAGCGAACATCCCGCGCCCGCCGCGACCAAGCCGCTCGCCCTGTTCGCTTGCCTCGTGGCCGTGCTGGGCGTGGCTGCGGTGTGGGCCGGCGCCAGCGTGCTGCTGCGCGGCTTCGCCGCATGGTTCGCCATCGTGGCGGCGCTAGATGCCGTCCTCCTGCTGCGACTGGCCAACTGGCCACGCGGGGCTTCGCGCACGGCGCTGGCCGTCGGCGTGACCGTAGCCACCGTCCTGGTGGCGCAATATTTCGTGGCGACCGCGCATATCGGCGTGGTGATGGGGCTGCGGCCGTTCGAATCGCTGCCGCTGATGTCGGGCGAGCTGGCGTGGCTGTATTCGCAGCACAACACCGGTCTCTTCGAATGGGTCTGCTACGCGATCGCGGTGGTCGTGGCCTGGGTTTTGTCGCGCTGACGTCGGACCGGGGCACCTGGGTTCCCGCCTTCGCGGGAACGACGTGGTTCCCGCGAAGGCGCGACCGCGTCTGGCTCGCTCAGTGTCCGCCACCGCCGTCGAGCGCCTTCAGCTCGGCCAGCATACGGCTCGCGGCCTCCTGGCCGTCGGCGTACAGCATGCGGCAGTTCTCGGCGTAGAACAGCGCGTTCTCGATGCCGGCGAAGCCCGTGCCCTTGCCGCGCTTGATCACGATCACCTGCTTGGCGTCGATCACATCGAGGATGGGCATGCCGTAGATCGGCGAGCTCTTGTCGGTCTTCGCCACCGGGTTCACCACGTCGTTCGCGCCGATCACGATCGCGACGTCGCAGGTCTTGAACTCGGGGTTGATGTCGTCCATGTCGGCGATGAGATCGTAGGGCACGCCGGCTTCGGCCAGCAGCACGTTCATGTGGCCCGGCATGCGGCCGGCGACGGGATGGATCGCGAACTTCACTTCCTTGTCGCGGGCAATCAGTTGTTTGCACAGCTCCCACATCTTGTGCTGCGCCTGCGCCACGGCCATGCCGTAGCCCGGCACCACGATCACGCGCTCGGCGAGATACAGCATCGACGCCGCATCGGGCGCCTCGATGGGCTTCATGGTGCCGGTGATCGCTTCGCCGCCGCCACCGCCACCGAAGTTCGAGAACAGCACGTTGGTGATGGGGCGGTTCATGGCCTTGGCCATCAGCTGCGTGAGCAGCATGCCGGCCGCGCCGACCACCGTGCCCGCGATGATCAACGCCTCGTTGTGCAGCACGTAGCCTTCGAACGCCACGGCGAGACCGGTCATGGCGTTGTAGAGCGAAATCACCACCGGCATGTCGGCGCCGCCGATCGGCAGCGTCATCATCACGCCGACGGCCAGCGCCAGCGCGAAGAACGCGATGATGGGCGGCACGTCGAGTTCGTAGACCAGCCACGCGCCCAGCGCCACGGTGGCAACGAAGACGATCAGATTGACGAACTGCTGGCCCGGGAAGGTGTAGCGCTTGTCCATGCGACCGTCGAGCTTGGCCCAGGCGATCACCGAACCGGAGAACGAGATCGCGCCGATGAGCGCCCCGATCACGCCGAGCACGAGCGCGGTGCGGTCCAGGCAGGCATGCGCCGCGGCCGCTTCCGGCGTGCAGGCTCCGGTGAACGTCGCCGCATTGATGAGCGAGGCCGCGCCGATCGCCGCCGCCGAGCCGCCGCCCATGCCGTTGAAGATGGCGACCATCTGCGGCATGTCGGTGATGGGCA
>CAMLOR010000194.1 GCA_946481615.1 uncultured Aquimonas sp. | reverse complement strand
TGCACCGCGGCCTGGCCTTCGCTGGCGGCGCGGCGCACCGTCTCCTCGGTCTGCTTCAGGCTGCGCTTGAGCTCATCGGCGGCGAGCTCGCGTTCGATCTCGCTCTTGACCGAATACCAGCTCTGGCGCGCCTTGCGCACGTAAAGGCCGACGGTGCGGGCCGCGCGCGGCAGCTTCTCCGGCCCGAGGACCAGCAGCGCCACCAGCGCGATGACCGCCAGCTCGACCAGGCTGACGTCGAACATGCCGAACGCTTACTCGCTGCGGTCGCGGCTTTCTTCGCGCGAGGGCGTGGCCTCGTCGCGGCGCGCGGCTTCGAGCTTCTCGGCGGGCTTTTCGTCGTCCTGCAGGCCCTTGCGGAAACTCTTGATGGCACTGCCCAGGTCGGAACCGACGTTGCGCAGTTTCTTGGTGCCGAACAGCAGCACCACGACGACCAGCACGATCAGCCAATGCCAGATGCTGAAACTGCCCATGGATCACCTCTTCGGAATCAGGCCAGCGAGGATACCGCAGGCGCGTTCACGGCGTGCGTCAGCGCGCGCTGTATTCCTCGAGGCGGTCGCGGAAATCGACGATCGGATCGCTGCTTTGCACCACGCGGCCCTCGAAAGCCGCACGGGGCGTGGTGTTGGGGCCGTAGACGGCTTCGTTGGCGTCGTGATCGATGCCGAGCACGGCGCCGTCCAGCGCCACGCCGGCGAACAGGCCGCGGGCGCGCGAATAGCTGTAGATCTCGGCCTTGAGCTGGCCGTCGGTCGAGGCTTCGGCGCTGCGGCCCACCGGCCCGGCGGCCACGGCCGCGTCCGCCCCGAGGGTGAATTTGCCGTGCACGATAGAATCGACGCCGCGCGGCGTGCGAAACACGAGCACGACGTCGGTGGCCTGCACGCCGGCCTGGAAACCGACGCTGGCGCCCGTCAGGCTGATGTAGCTCGGGTGACTCCAGGTGCCGTCGGCGCGGCGCACCGAGATCAGGCCTTTGCCATGCCGCCCGCCCACGACCAGGCCGGCCTTCACCACGTTCGGGATCACCGCCACCGCATGCGCGGTCTGCAGCAGCTTGCCGGGAATCGCGTCCTCCGGCATGCGCATCACCTCGTCGAGCACCTTCACCGCGTTGGCGGCGCGCTCGTTTTCTTCGTTGCCGGCGAAAGCCGGCGCGCAGACACAGCAAACGAGCAGCAGCACGGCCGACAGCACTCGACGCATCGGAAGTTCTCCAGGCGGGAATCGCGCCGAGTATCCTCGGCGCGCGATGAATCGGTCTTAAGCTTTGCCCTGCCCGACGCGAAGTCGGCGCGCGCCCAGGGCGCCGGCAAGTGTGCCGAGCAGCGCGAGCAACGGCAGGCCGGGGCCGGGGACGGTGAGCGGTTCGATCAGCGTGTTGCCGCCGCCGTTGCCATTGCACGTCGGCACGCTGGCGATGGCCAGGCCTTCCATGCCCACCTGCGCGATCGAAGACGTGGAAACGACCGTGCCGTGTCCGGTGAGCGGATCGATGCGCGCCATGCGGCTGGCGCCTTCGGCGGCGGGTTCCGGATCGAGCGCGCCCCACAGGAAGCCGTTGCCATCGAAATCGAGGCCGGCGTCGTCGACCACGCCGCCGACGCCGAGCGCTCCGATTTCGGCGCTGGCACCGGTGGCCGGATCGATGCGATACAGCGTCGGCGCACTGCCGACGCTCAAGCCGAGGAGATCGTTGCCACGACTGGCCAGACCGGAGATGGGCAGGCCGAGGTTGCCGACCAGCCGCGTCGCACCGGTGCCGGGAGTCACTTCCCACAACTGGTGGGTGGTGTCGGACGACAGCCACAGGCGCTGATCGCAGGTGAAGGCCAGGCCGTAGTCGAGGTTTCCGCCGGGGCCTTGGCCCTGCAGGCCGGGCAAGGGCCCGATCAAAGAACCCGCACCGGTCAGCGGGTTGATGCGGATGAGCAGGTCGGTCAGACCGGTGCTGGTGCCGGCGGTGGTGGCGTCAGCCACCCCATAGAGCTGGCCGTCATGCCCGAAGGCGAGGCCTTCCACATCGTTGTAGCCGATTTCGCCGACGACGGTGGCGTTGCCGGTCGCCAGGTCGATGCGGTAGAGCGTAGCGAAACCCGCCGCGTAGCCGAACGGCTCCGCAGCAGCGGCCAGAGGTAGCAATGCCATCAGGCCGGCGGTGAGCCGGGCCAGCAGGGGACGCATCGTGGTCGTCCTTTCTAGTAGTATTTGCAATCGTCACCGCGCCTATTACGGCGCGAGTACCAGAATACCATTCTTCGTCATCCGAACAAGGCCTTGGGCCGGCTCCGGGCCGGCGCGGGAGAGTGCGCCGATGCCCCAGCCGCCCCGCGGCCTTCCGGACTATCGCCACGGCAGCCGCGAGCGCTGCGCCGTGCTGCTGGTCAACCTGGGCACGCCCGACGCCCCCACGCCCGCGGCGGTTCGCCGCTATCTGGCGGAGTTCCTGTCCGATCCCCGCGTGATCGAGGCACCGCGCTGGATCTGGCTGCCGGTGCTGCACGGCGCCATCCTGCCGCTGCGTTCGCGCCGCTCGGCGCATGCCTACGGGCAGATCTGGACCGAGGCCGGCTCGCCGCTGCGGGTGCACAGCGAGGCCCTGGCGGCCGGGCTGGGCAGCGCCTTGCAGGCTGCCGGACTGCCGGTCGACGTGCACCTGGTCATGCGCTACGGCGAGCCGTCGATTCCGGCCGTGCTGCGCCGCCTGCATGACGAGGGCCTTCGGCGCCTGCTGGTGCTGCCGCTGTATCCGCAATACTCCGCCACCACGACCGCCACGGTGATCGACGCGGTGACCGCCGAAATGGCCGGCTGGCGCTGGCAGCCGGAACTGCGCACCGTCGCCGACTACCACCGCGAGCCGGCCTGGCTCGACGCCGTCGCCGGCTCGCTGGGGCGCGAACGCGAGGCACGCGGCCGGGGACAGCACCTGCTGTTCTCGTTCCACGGCATTCCGCAGCGCTACTTCGCCGCCGGCGATCCCTATTTCTGCCAGTGCCAGTACTCGGCGCGCGAGATCGCGGCGCGGCTGGGGCTGGCCTCCGGGGAGTGGAGCATCAGTTTCCAGTCGCGCGTCGGGCGCGAGGAATGGCTGCGGCCCTACACCGACGAGGTGCTGCGCGGCCTGGCGCAGCGCGGCGTGGCGCAGGTCGATGTCGCCTGCCCCGGCTTCGCGACCGATTGCCTGGAGACGCTGGAGGAAATCGCGATCCAGAACGCCGCGCTGTTCCGCGCGGCCGGCGGCCAGCGCCTCGAATATCTTCCCGCGCTCAACGCCGAGGCAGCGCATGTTGCCGCGCTGCTCGCGCTGGTGCGGCGCCACGGCGCGGGCTGGCCGGAGTTCGAGGGCCGCGAGGACGCCGCCCGCGCGGCACGCACGGCGTCGAATTTCGAGGCCTTCGAGCGTGAGTGACGCCCAGGACCTGCTGTTCGATCCGGGCGGCCGCGCGCTCGCCGCGCGCCGCTTCGGCACGCGCGGCGGGACGCGCGTACTGGCGCTGCACGGATGGTTGGACAACGCCAACAGCTTCGCCCCGCTGGCCGCCGCGCTGCCCGAACTCGACCTGGTGGCGCTCGACCTGCCCGGCCACGGCCATTCCTCGCACCGGCCGCCGCGCACCTGGTACCACTACATCGATTATCTCGACGATGCGCTCGCCGCGTTCGATGCGCTGGGATGGGACGAAGCCGTGCTGCTCGGCCATTCGCTCGGCGGAGCGGTGGCTTCGGTACTGGCGGCCGCGCGGCCGCAGCGTGTGCAGCGCCTGGTACTGATCGAAGCCCTGGGGCCGATCGCCGCGCGTCCGGATACGGCCGTCGACAGCCTGCGCAAGGCGCTCGACGAACGCGCCGTCGCCGCCGAAAAACAATTGCGCACGTTCCAGCATCCGTCCGAAGCCATCGCAGCGCGCATGCGCGCCAACGGCCTGTCCGAAGCCGCCGCGCGCCTGCTGGTCGACCGCAGCCTGCGCGCCGTCGACGGCGGCTTCGCCTGGCGCAGCGATCCGCGCCTGACGGTCGCCACGCCCGCGCGCATCCACGAAAGCATGATCCGCGAGTGGCTGGCGGCGATCGAATGCCGCGTACTGCTGGTCGCCGCCGATCCCTCGCCTCCCTACTTCGAAACCGAACTGCGCGAGGCGCGCATGGCCTGCGTGCGCAATCTCGACAGCGTGGTCCTGCCGGGCAACCACCATCTGCACCTGGAAGACCCGGAACCGGTCGCGCGCGCGATCCGCGCCTTCCTCGCCAGTTAGCCGGCGATCCGCCGAAGTTCCGCCTTCAACGCCAATCCCTCGTTGCGGAACCAGGCGCGCAACTCGCGCCACTGCGGGCAGCGCTTCTCGACTTCGCGCCAGAAGCTGCGCGAATGATTGGCGTGGATCAGGTGGCAGAGTTCGTGCACCAGCACGTACTCGAAGTTGGCCGAAGGGCCGAGCACCAGGGCCAGATCGAGCGAGAGCCCGTCGGTCGGGCTGAGCGAGCCCCACAGCGAACGCAGCGGCCGGATGCGCAGCGCACTCGGCGCACGCGGCAGCGCCGGCAGGTATTTCGGCAGCCATTGGCCGACATCGCGGCGCGCCTGGGCCAGATAGAACTCGCGCAGCACGCGGCGCAGGGAAGCCGCCTTCATGCCCGCCGGATGCACGATGCGGATGCCCGCCTCCACGCGCTCCACGCGCAGCACGCGGCCTTCTTCCCACGCCACCGGCAGCAGCTCGCCGCGCAGCGGCAGGGGCGCCGCGTCGCCCGGCTCGAAGCTGCGCGGCGCCGCGGCCGGCGCGCGCTTGTCGAGCTGGCGCGCCAGCCAATCGAGGTGCGATTCGAGGAAGCGGTCGGCTTCGCGCAGCGAAGCACGCAACGGCACCGTCAGCCGCGCGCCGTTGTCGGACACCAGCAGCTTGATGCGGCGCGCGCGCGGATCGCGCACGCGCAGCACGGACGCCACGCCGCCGTGCGGCAGCGTGACCTCGAGGGTGTCGCGTTCCTGGGTGCGCGGCGCGAAGGTGCCGCGGAACAACTGGGCCATGTGCGCCAGCTTGCCAGCGCCGTGTCTCAAATCAAGCGTCGGCCGCGCTCAGGGAAAATTCTTCCGTCAGGCGTTCGAGCAGGCGCTTGAGCTCGCCGCTCATCAGCGCGAAGGTGGCGTCGATCTCCGCGCGCAGCGAATCGCGCTCGTCGCGCTCCAACGCTTCGGTGGCGGTCTCCAGGAACTTGAGCTTGCGCACCACGATGTCCTCGCCGATCACGATCGACAGGCGCTCCTCGAAGGTGAGCGCGAGCTGGAAGCCCTGTTTTCCGGCCTCCAGATGCCCGCGCACTTCGTCGCTGTCGAGTTCCTGGCGCTTGCACTTGACGATGGCGCCGGCGTCCACCGGATCGCGCAGTTCGCATTCGTCGCCCAGCTCGAAACCCTTGGGCATCGCCTCGCCGGAAATCCACGAGGTCAGCAGCGCACGCGGGCTCGATTCGGCGTTCACCGGCAACGCCGGGAACGAGCCCAGCGCCTCGCGGATGGCCGTGACGAAGGCCTCGGCGGTCTTCTTGCTCGAGGTGTCGACGACGAGCCAGCCCAGGCCCAGATCGAGATACCCGTTCACACGCATCGGCCGGGCGAAGGCGCGCGGCAGCAGATCCGTGAACACTTCATCCTTCAGGCGCTTGCGCTCGCGCCCGCCGGGGTTGCGGCCTTCGCGCTCGCGCACCGCGTCGAGCTTGCTCGCCAGCGCCTCGTTCACCACCGCCGAAGGCAGCAGCTTGTCCTCGCCGCCCAGCGTCAGCAGCACGCAATCGCCGACGCGGTGCGAGAGCTGCTCCTCGCCGCGCCCGAACGGCGAAACGAAGCCGCGCGAGGAAAGTTCGAGCGGACCGACCGGCTTCAGGGCCGCGTTCGGCAGATGCTCGTCGAGGTTTTCCAGCGTGGGGCGGATCGAGGAAGGAAAGCGGAACAGCGTCAGGTTACGGAACAGCATGCGAGTCCATTCGGGTCATTGCGTCGGTTCGCCGGCCAGCCAGGCATGCGCGTCGGGAAGCGGCGCGTCGCCGAGGCGGCCGAGCGAGAGGAAATCGAAGATCTTCGGATCGGCCAGCTGGCTCGGGCGCACGTCGCCGAGCGCGCGCGCGATCTGGTCGATGCGGCCTGGCGTCTCGCGTTCCCACTGATCGAGCAGCTTCTTCACCTGCTTGCGCTGCAGGTTTTCCTGCGACCCGCACAGCGTGCAGGGAATTATGGGGAATTCGCGCGCGGCGGCGTATTCGGCGATGTCGTGCTCGGCCACGTAACACAGCGGGCGGATCACCACGTGCCGGCCGTCGTCGCTGCGCAGCTTGGGCGGCATCGAAGCCAGCTTGGCGTGGAAGAACAGATTCAGGAAGAAGGTGGCGACCAGGTCGTCGCGGTGGTGGCCGAGCGCGATCTTGGTGAAGCCCTGCTCCTCGGCGAAGGTGTAGAGCGCGCCGCGCCGCAGGCGCGAGCACAGGCTGCACATGGTCTTGCCTTCCGGGATGACGCGCTTCACCACCGAGTAGGTGTCCTGCTCGAGGATGGTGAAATCGACGCCGCGCGACTTCAGGTATTCGGGCAGCACGTGCTCCGGGAAGCCGGGCTGCTTCTGGTCGAGGTTGACCGCGGTGA
>CAMLOR010000193.1 GCA_946481615.1 uncultured Aquimonas sp. | reverse complement strand
TGCACACCACGGTGATGCCCTTCATCATCCGCGGCGTCTCGCTGCTGGGCATCGCTTCGGCCGGCACGCCGCGCCACGTGCGCGAGGCGGTGTGGGCGAACCTGGCGGGCGATTGGCGTCCGGCGCACCTGGAGCGCATCTGCACGCGCGAAACCGCGCTCGAAGGGCTGCCCGCCGTGTTCGACACCATGCTGGCGGGCGCCTCGTTCGGGCGGACATTGGTCAAGATGTGACCAGCGCCCGATTAGGCTTCTAGCTCGACACCCGAGCCGCTATCATCGAACCGACCCGGACCGCGGCCCGCCGCCGTCCCCGACTTCGCAAGAGGCAACAATGGCACGAGTGCTGATCGTCGATGATTCTCCCTCCCAGCTGATGGGCATGAAGCGCATCATCGAAAAACTGGGGCACGAGATCCTCACCGCGGAAGACGGCGCGCTCGGCGTGGAAGCCGCCAAGCGCGAACTGCCCGACCTCATCCTGATGGACGTGGTCATGCCCAACTTGAACGGCTTCCAGGCCACGCGTTCCATCTCGAAGGAACCGGCCACCTCGCACATTCCGATCATCCTCGTCACCACCAAGGACCAGGAAACCGATCGCGTGTGGGGCATGCGCCAGGGCGCCAAGGCCTATCTCACCAAGCCGGTGAACGAAGCGGCGCTGATCAAGCTGGTGAAGGAGCTGTTGCCGGGGTCGTGAGCGCCTGCGCCGCCGTTCCCGCGCAGGCGGGAACCCAGCGACTTTCAATGCTGCGAGGTGCCTGAAGTCCCTGGATTCCTGCCTTCGCGGGAATGACGATCAACGCAATGCGTCGGTGTTGTCGACCGGATCGTTGAGCGGCACGAAACGAGCACCCGCGCGGTTCCACGTACCGCCGGCCGCACCCGGATAGGTCAACTGCAGATCCACGCGCGCCTGCACCGGCGTGTGGAAATGCACCAGCGCCGTGCCCGCCGGCGTGCCCGTCACCGGGTTCTGCGCCGCGCTGCAATCCGGGCAGAAACCACGGAAGCTCGTCATCGCGAATTCCTGCGCGTCGGCATCGCTGCCGGTGCCCAGCGCCCAGCGCACGTTGCCCTGCGCGTCGTAGTAGTACACCCCGATCGCCGTGACGGCGCCGCGCCGCGAAATCGTCGCGCCGTGGCCGGAATCTGCCGGCGGATACCACAGCCCCGTCACTTCGAAGCGCGGATCGTCCGGCGCGAACAGCGCGGCCGTGATCGCTTCGGAACCGTCGATGCCGCGCGCATCGAAGCGCCAGCCGAGCGTGGCATGCGTGTCGTCGGCGAAATCGATGGTCACGCGTCCGACGTCGCTGACCATCAACGCGCCCGTCTGTGGATTGCGGCTCGATTGCTGGAGCCTGGCTTCCCAGTGCAGCCCGGTGAAAGGCGCGACGGCCTGGTAGGCGGTCGGCTCGCCGTCGTCCTCGTAGGTGTACCAGGCCAGGAACAGCCGGTTGCCCACCGTCTGGATATCGACGCCGTGGCCGGAGCGCGCGGGCGACCAGATGCCGCGGTAGGGATTGATGCCGTGCTCGAAGGCGCCGGCGTCGCACGCCGCACTTTGCGGCCGCGGCGCACCTCGCGTGTCGAGGCCGCATTCGGCACCGCCAGTATCGCGTGCGACGGCGGGGACGTCGTAACGCTCGTCGGCCGCGTCGAAACTCAGCGGCACCCGCATCACTCCATCGCTCGCGGCGACCGCGGCGCAACTGGCGTCGGCGAAGAGATTGAAACCTTGCGAGACCGAGTCCGTGCTGCCTTCGCACAGCGCCGGGCTGACGTCGGAGCCCTGCACGAGACTTCCACGCCAGCTCGCCGACGCTCCGGCCGACAGCACCAGCGCGCGCGTCGCCGCTCCTGGAGCGTCCAGCGTCGTCGAACGCAGTGCGATGCTTCCGCCTTCCACCTCGATCAGCGCTTGCCCGTCAACTTCGCGTACGTAGGAACCGTCCATTTCCACCGTCGCGTTGCGGAAACGCAGACCGGCGCGCGCCGCGCTGGCGCGGCGATTCTCGAAGCGTCCCTGCGCGATGCGGATGCGGCCGTCGCGCGCATCCAGCATTGCGGAGTCGGCCGAGCCGATGCCGTTTCCCTGATCGAAGCGCGCGTCGAAACGCGTGCGCTGCAGGCGAAGATCGCCATGGCCGGTCAGCAGCGTCTCGGCGAGCAGGAGCGGAGGCTCGGCGACGAAGGGTTCTCCCACCGCCGCGAAGGTGACGTCCTGGAACTCCATTTCGCCGCCGGTGCCGTCGTATCTGACGCTGACGCCGCAGCCCGAGCCGCCCGGCCGCAGCGTGGCGCCGTTGCCGTACACCCGCAGTGGCCCGAAGTAGTCGAGCGTGGTGCAGACGAACTCCGGCACGGTCGGGCCGTGATAGTCGCGCCGGTCCAGCACCACCGCGCGTGCCGCGCCGGACGGCGCACCTTCGAAACTTCCATTGGGGACGCGCAGGCCGCGGATCACGGCGAGCGCCTCGCTGTCGTTGTCGAGCACGCGCAGCGTCAGCGTGGCGGCGACGCCGAGCGACGTGCCGTTGCTGCCCAACAGATGCAGCGCCAGCGAGACATCGCGATCGCCCTGCGCGAGCACGTCGTCCTCCAGGTGGATGCGCACGGTGCGCCGATCGGACGTCCCGGCGGTCCAGTTCGTCAGCGCCTCGAACTGCGTGCCGCGCGCGAGCGCCAGGCCGAGGACCTGCGCCGCGGGCGCCGGCAGCTGCACGTCGATGTCGAACGCATCGCCCTCGCCCGCCAGGGCCGGCGCCGGCCGCACGACCAGCAGCGGCGACGCCGCGACGCTCAAGGCGAAGCTGCGATCCGCCCCGCCGAAATCGCCGTCCAGACCTTGCGAGTTCTCGTACTCGCTCCACGCCCCCTGCGACCAATCGACCGGCGAGGCCGGGTCGGCGTCGAGGCTCATGCTGGTGAAGTCGGAGGTGGCGACTTCCAAGGTGAAATCGCCGGTCGCGGCGGGCGCGTCGAATTCGAATGCGAAAGTGTCGTCGCGGTAGCGCAGCACTCGGGACGGATCGGTGATCCAGCTTCCGCCGCTGGTATCCAGGGCGGTGCGCGCGGCGCCCTGCACCAGCGTGGCCGAGACGGCCGCCGGTGCCTGCGGCAAGCCCGGGAGCGATGCGATGTTGCCCTGCGCATCGCGCCAGCGCATCGGCTTGCTGAAGGCGAGTTCGGCGCGATAGCGGCGGCCGGGCACCAGCGTGCCGGGCACGTCGGCCACGCGCTCACGGAGGCCGCTGGTTGCGTCGTAGCGCCAGCGCATCTGCAGTGCGACGGCGCCGGTCTGCGCATCCAGGTAGCGCACGCGCGCCAGGTGCGGCGGCCCGCTCATCTGGTAGAAGGCGATCAGATGCGTCTGCGCCCAGCCTTCGCGCACGCGGCGCGCCTGGTTCGCCGGCAGGATGAAGCCGCCGTGCGTGACCGCGGTGCCGCCGTACTCCGCGGCGCTTTCGCCCGGTTCGAGCTCCAGCGTCCAGGCCGGCACCAGCCACTGGTAGGCGAAGTATTCGGCGGCCGCACCGATGCCGCGGTTGGGCGGGTCGAGCACGTCGGTGTAGCGCGTGTTCGCCACCGCCTCGTGGTGGTTGATCATGCGCGTGATCAGGGTGCGCTGGATCGTATTGAGCCGCGTGCGCGCGGTGTTGGACGAGAAGTACACCTTGCCGAAGGTGTGCACGTCGATGCCCAGGCGGATGCGGCTTTCGGGCGCCAGGCGCGCGGCGGCGAGCAGGGCCTGGTTTTCGGGTTCGCTGTGCGGGCCCGCACCATGGAACACGAGGGAATTCTGATTGCCGGAGGAACTCGTCGAGGTGGCCCAGAACGGCGGGTGGTTGCGATTCAGATCGATGCCCAGCAGGTGGTCGCCGGTGGTGGAGAGCACCTCGTCGACGCCGCGCATGTTCTTGCGGCGCATGCGGCCGTCGCGCGGCCAGTCGGCGGGGAAATCCGGATCCTGCCCGACCAGCACGTCGGTCGGGAAACGATGCGTCTGCAGCACGCCGTCGATGTTGTGCACCGGGATGACGACGACGCGCGTGTTGTCGAGCAGATAGCGCACGATGCCGCCATCGCCCGCGCCCGCCATGAGGTGCTCGAGGGTGCCGGTCGAGACTTCCGGCGCAGCCCATTCGCGCGCGTGGGTCGAGGCATTGATGAAGAACGCGGCCTCGGGACGGCCTTCTACGTCGCTCGCGTCTTCGTCGCTGGCGACGTAAGCCCAGATCGTGCGGTCGGCGAGCGTGCGGCCGACGTCGTGGGCGGCGAGATCGGCGGAGTGCAGCGCGAGATCCTGCAGCCGCGCCTGCACGCCGGCATGGGTGCGGAACCCGTCGACCGGCGTCAGCGAGTCGATCGGTATGGGCACGGGCAGACCGTAGGTCAGGAACTGCGGGCCGGTTTCGGACTGCGTGTAGGTGCGCAGCTGCTGTGCCGAGGCGGCGGTCGTGACGAGCGTGGCAGCGAATGTCACCAAGGCTGCAGTGAATGTCGCGGCTTTCAAGCGCTCACGGATGCGAAGTAGGAATCCGTCGTCCCCGTGAAGGCGGGCACGCGGATGCCGCGCGTAATCGGCAGGCTCCGCACCTGGATTCCCGCCTGCGCGGGAATGACGGAGGAGATGGCGACTCATCGCTGCAACTCCGTCCGTACCTGCGCGGGCAGGCGCGGGTCGTCGCGCAGCGTGTGCAGGCGTGCGCGCGCCGGTCCGGTGTCGATCAGTCGCAGCGTCAGCGCGAGGCTCGCGACGCGGGTCGAGGTTGCCTTCGGATCCGCGAGGAGCTGTTCCACGATGGCGAGCGCATCCGGCGCGCGGGCCAATGCCGCGGCGGCTTCGGACGCCGTGGATGGATCGTCGAGCCCCGCGTACGGATCGCCCTGCGGCAGTTGCGCCAGCGCCAGCAACGCCGCCGAACGGTAGTCCGACCGCTGCGCCGCCTGCGTCAGCCACGCACGCGCGTCGCGTTCGCCGAGGTTCGCGGCTGCATCCTTGAACAGCGGCAAGACATCCACGGCTTCGCCGGAACGCAAGGCCAGCGCCCACATGCGCGCATCCGCGCTGCGTAGCGCGAGCGTTGCCTGCGCAGGCGAAGGCAGCACGGCCTTCTGCGCACTCACTTCCTCCGCGATGCGCGCGACGAGTGCGGGCGACGCATGACGGATGGCGTCGGCCAATGTCGCGATCTTCGCCACGGCGATGGGATCGGGCTCGTCGGCCGGATGAGAAACATAGGTGTCTGCCAGCAGCGATTCGCCTGCCTTCCGCGGTCGCAATGCCGCGATCGACAATCCTTTGGCGTGCGCGACCGCCGACTTCGGATCGGCCGCGAGTGCTTCGAGCCAGGCATCGCGACGCATCGCGCGTGCGATCACGCCCTGCGCCGAACGCGCCTTGGCCGGCACGTCGAACACCGGCACGAACCAGTCGGCGGCGGTTTCCGGCTGTCGCATGTAGACCCGCACGGGACTCGCCGCGAGCCGCTCGAGCAGGGCCGATCCGCCCTGCCCCGGCTGGCGTTGCAGCGCGTCGACGACGCGCGTGGCGACGAGTTCGGAACGCAGCGCATCGCCGATCGCCGAAAGCCGCGCGAACGCGGCGTCGGGCTGTCCGGCGCGCGCCAGCGCCGCGATTTCGCCGGCTTCGATGGCTTGCGCCTCGGCCGCAGGCTTGGGCGTCGCCGCATCGATCGCGACCGCGCCGGGCGGCAGCTTCTCCACGCCCGCCCAGGCGGCCCCGCAGGCCAGCCACCACGCCATCGCCACCATCGTCCGTCGCATCGCTGCCCTCCGTGGAATCCGAGTATAGGCAGCCAAGCTGTGCCGGACCGGCCTTTGCGCCATGCCGTGCGCGCGTGCGGCCCGTCACGGGGTCGGATCGCATCGATGTTGCAGTGCGATAGAGCGTGAGGCGCATCACGATCCGCCGGCCACGCAATCCGGAACATGTGACAGTTAGTCACAGTCGGGGCCGCTTATGTCCATGCTCGGGAAGGGTGCGGGCGACACCATTTTTGCCGATGACTTCGAGGACGCCGCCGGGGGCGGCGGCACGCCGTCGCAGGTACCCGTTGCCGTCCGCGTGCTCACCAAGCTGGCCTACGGCGCGCGCGCCGGGGACGTGGCGGCCTTCAACGCGCTGGGCGCCACGGAGGCCGCGCGTCTGTCGGCCTGGGTGGACCTGCAACTGGACCCGGCCTCGCTCGACGACGCCGACTGCGACGCCCGCATCGCCGCGGCCGCCTACACCACCACCGGCAAGACCCTGGCGCAGCTGTGGAGCGACCACGTGCGCGACCGCGGCGGCGCGGGGCTCGACGACTACCCCTACCGCTACTACCCGGCGGCCGAGACGCAGTGCCTGCGCATGCTGCGCGCGGTGTATAGCAAACGCCAGGTTCACGAGCGCATGGTCGAGTTCTGGCACGACCATTTCAACGTGCAGGGCTGGGAATTCAACATCGCGCCGGTGTTCGTGCACTACGACCGCGACGTGATCCGGCCGCGCGCGCTCGGCAACTTTCGCGCGCTGCTCGAAGAGATCGCCCGCGCGCCGGCGATGCTGCAGTTCCTCGACAACAAATCGAGCAGCGTGGCGGGCTTCAACGAGAATTTCGCGCGCGAGCTGTGCGAGCTGC
>CAMLOR010000192.1 GCA_946481615.1 uncultured Aquimonas sp. | reverse complement strand
TGGTGCGGATGGCGTCGCGGTCCAGGCCCTTGCCGTCGTCGCTGACGACGATCACCACTTCCGAACCTTCGCGCTGCACCGCGATCTTGACCGTTCCTTCCTCGGGCTTGCCGGCGGCGCGGCGCACTTCGGGCGTTTCCAGCCCGTGCGCGAGCGCGTTGCGCAGCATGTGCTCGAGCGGGGCCGTCATGCGGTCGAGCACGTTGCGGTCCATTTCGCCCTGCGCGCCTTCCACCTTGAGCTGGGCCTTCTTGCCCAGTTCGCCGGCGGTCTGGCGGATGATGCGGCGCAGGCGCGGCACGAGCGCGTCGAACGGCACCATGCGCGTGCGCATGAGGCCTTCCTGCAATTCCGACGACACGCGCGACTGCTGCAGCAGCAGGGTTTCGTACTGGCGGGTGTGGTCTTCGAGCGTGTTCTGCAGGTTGACGATGTCGGCCGCGGATTCCGACAGCGCGCGCGAGAGCTGCTGCAGCGTGGAGAAGCGGTCGAGTTCGAGCGGATCGAAGGCGCTGTCGCCGACTTCGGCCTCGCGCTGGTAGCGCGCCACGATCTGCGCTTCGGTTTCGATTTCGAGCTTGCGCAGCTGCTCGCGCAGGCGCGTGGTGGTCTGGTCGAGTTCGCCGAGGTTGCCGCGGAACAGGCCCAGTTGCTGTTCGAGACGCGCGCGGTAGATCGCGACTTCGCCGGCGTAGTTGACCAGGCGGTCGAGCAGGTCGGCGCGGATGCGGATCTGTTCCTGCGGCGCGCGGACCGAGATGTCCTCTTCCTCGGCCATCGGCTCGGACAGCGGCGCCGACAGCGCCTGCGCGCTGCGCTCGGCCTGCGTCGGTGCCGCCTGCGCGAGCGCGGCTTCGCTCGGCGCGGCGCCGGGCACCGGCACGGATTCCTCGCCGCGCGCCAACGCTTCCACGCGTTCGATCAGCGTGACCGGCATCGCGAGGGCCTTGCGTTCGCCCACGCGCGTGACGAGGCCATGCAGGCGATCGAAGGCGCGCTCCAGCGTTTCGACGCCGACGCGGCTGAGTTCGCGGCGGCCGTCGGCCACGATCTCCAGCAGCGATTCCATGGCGTGGCCCAGATCGCCGATCGGCGCGATGCCGGCCATGCGGGCACCGCCCTTGAGCGTATGCAGATCGCGCTGCAGGCTGACCACGGTTTCCTTGTCGGCCGGGTTGTCGCGCAGGCGCGCCATCAGGCCGTCGGAGTGGTCGAGGATGTCGCCGCTCTCTTCGAGGAAGATGTCGAGCAGTTCCTCGTCCATGTCCGGCAGATCGAGCGGACCGTCCGGATCCTTGTCGGCGTCGGCCAGGCCCGCGGTGAAGGCGGCGATCGCGGCGGCGTCTGCGGCGCCGGCCTCGGTACGCGCGGGCGGCGCTGCGACCGGTTCGGCGGCTTCCGCGGCGTTGGCGGCGTCTTCCGCCGCGAAATCGGCCAAGGCTTCGTCGGGCACGAACGTTGCCGGGCGCAGCGTGGCGGCCGCGGCCTCCAGGCGCGCGCGCTCGGCGGCTTCGCGCTCGGCTTGCGCGATTTCCTTCGCGCGGCGCTCCTCGGCTTCCTGGGCTTCGAGCGCGGCGATCTGCGCTTCGAGTTCGGCCAGTTCCTCGGCTTCCTTCGCCGCGGCGGCGGCGCGATCGGCTTCGCGCGCCTGCGCTTCGGCTGCGGCGGCTTCCACTTCGCGCAGGGCCTGGGCTTCGGCTTCCGCCGCGGCGGCGGCTTCGCGTTCGGTGCGTTCGCGCTCGGCGGTTTCTGCGGCTTCGCGCTCCGCGAGGTCGGCGACTTCGCGTTCGGCGAGGTCCGCCGCTTCGCGTTCGGCGCGTTCGCGCTCGGCGATTTCCGCCGCCTCGCGTTCGGCGAGTTCGGCGGCTTCACGCTCGACACGCTCGCGTTCGGCGGTTTCAGCGGCTTCGCGTTCGGCGGTTTCGGCCGCCTCGCGCTCCAGGCGCTCGCGTTCGGCGCGCTGCTCGGCATCGATGCGGGCGCGTTCGGCTTCCTCGCGTTCGAGGCGTTCGCGTTCGGCGCGATCCTCTTCCTCGCGGCGGGCGCGGTCGCGCTCCATGGCCTCGGCGGTTTCGCGTTCGAGGCGTTCGCGCTCGGCACGCTCATCAGCCTCACGCGAGACTTCCTCGCGTTCGCGTGCCTGGGCGTCGGCGTCGGGCTGCGCGGCGTAGGCCGCGATCATGGCGTCGAGCGCGCGCTCCTCGTCGCTGCGCGCCTGCGCGGCTTCCGGCGAGGTGTCCAGTTCGATCGACACCGCCTCGATGTCGAGGCCTTCGAACGGGCCGGGCACCGGCGGCTCGGCGCCGATGGCGGCTTCGATCTGCGCGGGGCTGGCTTCCTCGGCGACCGGGACGTCGTCGATGTCGATGATCTCGAAATCGACCGCGGCATCGCCGGCGGCCGCATCGCCCAGGCCCAGCAGTTCGGCTTCGAAGGCGTCCTCGTCCTGCACCGCGGCAGGCGGCGAAGGCGCTTCGTCGAAAGACAGCGCTTCTTCCAGCGCCAGGGTGTCGAGGTCGAAGGTTTCGGCGCGCTCCGGCAGGCTTTCGGCCAGGCCTTCCATCGGTTCGGTGGCTTCGCCGGCGTCGAGCACTTCCTCGCGCGCGGCGTCGATGCGGTTTTCGTCGAAGGCGTGTTCGACGATGAATTCGTCGGCCACCGGCGCGGGCTGCGTGGGCGCCGCGCGTTCGTCTTCCAGCGCGGCGGCGGCCAGTTCGGCGTCGAAGTCGATGCCCGATTCGCCGAAGGTCGCGAAGGTTTCTTCCGGCGCGAACGCGGGCGGCTCTTCGGCGGCAGGCGCTTCTTCCGCCACGGCAGGCGTCGCCATGCTGACGGCTTCGGAGAGCTGCGGCGCGTGAGCCTCTTCCTCGGGCTCCAGGTGCAGCGGCACCGAGGGCCCCTGCGGCTCGGGCAGCGCATCGCGTTCGGCGGTGACGCGCTCGACCAGCAAGGAGAGGTCGGGCACGCGCGGGCGCGCCTGTTCGAGTTCGATCATCAGCGCGCGCACGGCCTCGGCCGAATCGCGGATGCAGGCCAGGCCGACGGCGCTGGGCGCCGCGCCCTGCGCCAGCAGTCGCTTGATGTAGCCCTCGAGCGGGCCGATCACTTCGGTGATGGCGGGAACGTCCGTCATCGCGAAGGCGCCGTTCATGGTGTGCACGGCGCGCAGCAGCGGATCGGTGGCCGGCCGCACGCCGTTGGCGCAAGCGGCGAAGTACTCGTCCATCGTTTCCAGATGGCCGGCGACTTCCGCCTTGAGGATGTCGAACAGCACCGGGTCGATGGACACCGCCGGCGCCTCGGGTTCGGGCTCCGGTTCCGGCTCGGCGGCGGGTTCGGGCTGCGCTTCGGCGACGACCTCCGGCTCGGGCTCGACCTGCGCGACCGATTCGGGCGCCGTCTCGGGCACGGGTTCGGCCACGGCCGCCGGCGCTTCGTAGAAGACTTCCTCGCCGGCCGCCACGCGATCGGCGATCGCCTTGATGCCTTCGATGTCGGCGTACACGCCGCCCTCGCCGCGCAGCGCGGCCAGCAGCTGCGGCAGCGTGGCCCAGGCGTGGTCGATGATCGACAGCACCGCGGCGTTCGGCTGGATGGTGTTGTCCAGCACGCGGTTGAGCATGTTCTCGATCTTCCACGAGAACTCGCCCAGGGTGAGCGCGCCGACGAGGCGGCCCGAGCCCTTCAGCGTGTGGAACACGCGGCGGATCGGCTTGAGGTTCTCGAGGTTGTCGGGCCGCGCCTTCCACGTGGGGAGAAGCTCGTCGAGGTTGGAGATCTCCTCCTGCACTTCCTCGATGAAGACTTCGCGGATTTCCTCGTCGATCTCGTCGGACGCGGCCTCGAAGCCACCGCTGATGGCGGCGCCGGCGTGCGGCGCAACAGGAGCCGCGGGCCTGGAGGCGACCGGCACCGGGATCGGCGCGGGCGCGGGCTCCACGACCTGCGCGAGAGGCTCGGCGGCCGCTTCGGGGGCGACCGTTTCGGGCATCGCCGTTTCGGCCACCGGCGCGGCCTGCACCGGGGGCTCGGGCTGCACGGCGGCCCGTGCGGGTGCCTGCGTGAAGGCCGGTGCGGCGACCGGGATCTCGACGTCTTCGGGGATCGGCCAGTAGCCCAGCGCTTCGAGCGACTGGCGCGTCACCTCGAGGATGCGTTCGCGCCCGGCGCGATGTTCGCGCACGGCGTCGAGGTAGTACTCCAGCGACGCGAGCGCGTCGGCCAGCGTGTCCATCTGCTGGCCGTTGGGCACGCGGCGGCGCGCCAGCAGTTCGGATTCGGTGAACTTGCGGATCGCCAGCAGGTATTGCGGCGGGTCCTTCAATTCGAGGATGCGCATCGCACCCGAGACTTCCTCGAGCAGGCGCGGCACGTCCTGCAGCTGGGCGTGATCCCAGCTCGATTCGACGAAGGCCACGAAGCACTGCTTGGCCTGCGCGAAGTTGGCCTGCGCTTCCTTGATCAGCGCTTCGAGCACGCGGCGGCCTTCGGCCTGCGGCAGGGCGCGCCCGGCTTCGGTTTCGGCCGCGCCGCCGCCCAGGTGCTGCACCTGGTCGTCGAGCGAGGCTTCGACGTAGAGCAGCGCGCCGGCGATGTCGAGCAGCGTGGCTTCGTCGGCGGCGCGGTGGCCGGTGGCGACCTGGTGCACGGCGGTGCGCTGTTCCTGCACCACGCGGCGCGCCACGCCCAGGCCCAGCATGCCGAGCGTGTCGGAAACGCGGTCGAGCACGTCGACCTGCGCCGAGAGCTCGGCCGGCTGCGCGTTCTGCGTGCGCAGGTGCAGGTCGAGCGCGTCCTTCACGCGCAGCAGGTCTTCCTTGATGGCGACGCTGACGGTGTCGAGCAGCGCGCGGTTGTGGCCGGACATGGAGCCGCGCGCATGCGCGATCTCCGCTTCCGTCGGCACCAGGGTGTCGAGGCGGAAGATCTGGCGCAGCTCGGCCATGCGGCCGTGCTCGGTCGGCGCATGCGCGACGAAATACAGCAGGTTGCGGGTGAGCTCGCGCGGCGGCTCGACGCGGAAGGAGTTCTCGCCGGCGTCGGCCAGGCGCTTGATCTCGCGTTCCACCTTGCCGATCGTCTGCTTGAGCTGCGCCGAGGGCTCGAAGGCCTTGGCGCGCAGCGCTTCCATCACGCCGGCGGCCACCCAGAACAGGCGGCGCGCCTCTTCCTGCGACACCAGCGCGACCAGCTTGTCGCAGACCTGCGCCATGCGCGCGATGTTGGCGTCGACGTCGACGTTGCGGAACCAGTTCAGCAGCGCCATCTGGAACTGGCCGCGCAGCTGGCCGGCGATCTGGCGCAGTTCGAGTTCGGGCAGCGACTGCAGCGGGCCCTTGGCCGAGAGCGGCAGCGGACGCGTGAGATCGGGCGTGAACAGCACGATCTCCGACAGGCCCTTCTCGCCGCGCGCCGCGCGCAGGTCGTTGAGCAGCGGCAGCAGGACGATGGGGATGTCCTTGTGGCCGGTCTGCAGGCGCTCGAGGTAGTCGGGCAGCTGCACGATGCCGCGCATCAGCACGGCATAGGCCTCGTCGCGTTCCTTGACGTCGTTCTCGAGCAACGCCGAGGCCAGGTGCTCCATCTCCTCGGTGACCATCGCCGCGCCGTACAGCTCCACCATGCGCAGCGTGCCCTGCACCTGGTGCAGGTAGGTGGCGCAGAAACGCATCTGCGCTGCGTCGGCCGGATCCTCGACGTACGCTTCCAGCGCGTGCCGCGCCTGTTTCAGCGTCTCGTCCAGCTCCGCCTTGACCCAGGTCAGGGTGGTGAAGTCGATGTCGTCCTGCAGCCTCATGCCTGGTTCTCTTTCGGATTGCGCAGGTACGCCAAGGTTTGACGCCCGCCGGTGCGTGCGAGCTGCGGATGGTTCCACCCGGTGACTTCGCCCGGGCCCAGCACGAGCAGGCCGTTCGGCCGCAACAGTCGCGCGAGGCCGTCGAGCAGTTCGCCACGGCGTTCGCGCGCGAAGTAGATCAAAACGTTCTGGCAGAAAATGAGATCGAGCCTGCGCAACGGCGCGCGCGAGGCGTGGAGAAGATTGACGCAGGCGAAACCGACGCGCTTGCGCAGGCGCTCGGTGATGCGGAACTGGTCGCCTTCGGCGGCTTCGACTGCGCTTTCGCGGTAGACGGGCGGAATCTCGTCGAGGCGCGAGTTCGGATACATCGCGTTGCGCGCCACGGCCAGCGCCGGCTGGCTGACGTCGGTGGCGGTGACGCCGTAGCGGCGCTGCGGCACCACCTGCGAGAGCGCGGCGTCGAGCAGCATCGCCAGCGTGTAGGCCTCTTCGCCGGTCGAGCAGCCCACCGAGAGCGCATGCAGCGTCTGGTCTTCCGGTGCGCTCGCCAGCCACTGCGGCAGCCATTCGTCGCGGATCAGGGCGAGCGAGGGCGGATGCCGGAAGAAATGCGTTTCGTGCACGGTGAGGTGGTCGACCAGCGCCGCCCACTCCATCGCGCCGCGCGCGCCGTCGAGCAGCTCGTCGTAGTAGCGCTGGAACTCGGTGTGCCCGGTTTCGCGCATGCGGCGGCGCAATCCGGTCACCAGGAACGGCTTGCGCTCGGGCGGCACGGTGACGCCCGTGCGCGCCTCGAGCAGCCGTACCCAGCGCTCGAATTCGGCGTCATCCATCTGCGGATGCGCCGTGGATTGCA
>CAMLOR010000191.1 GCA_946481615.1 uncultured Aquimonas sp. | reverse complement strand
AGGCGGCCTCGGTGAGCCAGGATTTGCAGCTGCGTTCGGTGCCGCGCGGGGCGCGGATGGTGCGGGAAGGGTCGCGGCGGGACGGCAGGGACATCGGCGATCCGGGTGGCGGAAAGGGCGCGATTATAGGCCGGGACGCGGTCGGGCATTGATGTCCGAAAACGGCCAGTCCCTGCCCCGCGCCGGTGCTAGCCTGCGAACCATGCTCCCCGCCCATCACATCTGCGAACAGGCCCGGCTCAGCCGCGACGCGCGCTTCGACGGTCTGTTCTTCATCGCCGTCACCAGCACGCGCATCTATTGCCGCCCGGTCTGCCCGGCGCCGCAGCCTCGCCCGCAGAACATCCGCTACTTCGCCAACGCCGCCGCGGCCGAGCAGGAGGGCTTTCGTCCCTGCCTACGCTGTCGCCCGGAACTGGCGCCGGGCAGCGACGAGCTGCGGCGCGGCGACAGCGTGGTGGCGCGCGCGCTCAATCTGATCGACGCCGGCGAACTGGAGACGCAGACGCTGGCCGATCTCGCGCAGCGCCTGTCGATGAGCGATCGCCAGCTGCGCCGCCTGTTCGTCGAGAAGCTCGGCGCCGCGCCGATGTCGGTACACACGACGCGGCGCCTGCTGTTCGCCAAGCAACTGCTCAGCGAATCGGCACTGCCGGTCACGCAGATCGCGCTGGCCTCGGGCTTCCGCAGCCTGCGGCGTTTCAACGCGGCGTTCCAGGAAGCCTATCGGCTCACGCCGAGCGATCTGCGCAAGCGTCCGCGTGCGGCGAGCGACGAAGCGCTCGTGCTCAAGCTCAACTATCGCCCGCCGTACGATTTCGCGGGCATGCTCGGCTTCATGCGCGATCGCGCCCTGCCGGGGCTGGAGGTCGTCGGCGAGGCGTCCTATGCACGCGTGTTCGGCAGCGCTCAATCGCCCGGCTGGCTGCGCGTCACCGAATGGGGTGGCGGTGAACCGGCGTTGCGGCTGGAAGTGCGCGGTGCGGCGGCGAACGCGTTGTTGCCGCTGGTCACGCGCGTGCGGCGTGTGTTCGATCTCGATGCCGATCCGGCTGCGATCCACGCGCACCTCGCGCAGGATGCGCGCCTGCGTGAGTTGCTCGCGCGCTTTCCGGGGCTACGTCTGCCGGGCGCGTGGGATGGTTTCGAACTCGCGGTGCGTGCGGTGCTCGGCCAGCAGGTCAGCGTGGCGGCCGCGCGCACTTTGGCGAAGCGGCTGCTGGCGCGGCACGGAACGTCGCTGGATGCGCCGGTGGCGGAGGGTCTGTATGTGCTGTTTCCTTCGACGGCGACGATGGCGCAAGCCGATCTCGATGGTCTTGGCATCACCGGTGCGCGCATCGCGACGATCCGCGGCATCGCGCAGGCGCTGGAGGACGGGCGCGTCGATTTCCGCCGCGAACGCACGCTGGACGAATTCGTCGCGCGCTGGACCGCGCTGCCGGGCATCGGCGCGTGGACGGCGCATTACATCGCGATGCGCGCGCTGTCGCATCCGGATGCGTTTCCGGCCGACGATCTGATCCTGCGGCGTGCGCTCGATCCCGGAGTCGTACTCACCGCGAGGGCGTTGACGGCACGCGCAGAGGATTGGCGGCCATGGCGCGCGTACACGGTGCTGCCGTTGTGGTTCGGCTCCTCCCCCGTCGTCCCCGCGCAGGCGGGGATCCAGGTGCGACGCACTTCGGACAGCACCGCACCTGGGCTCCCGCCTCCGCGGGAGCGACGAGCGAAGTAGCGATGGCGCCGAGCAAGCGACTCGTCGTCCCCGCGCAGGCGGGGACCCAGGTGCGAGGCGCTTCGGACCGCACCGCACCTGGGCTCCCGCCTCCACGGGAGCGACGAGCGAAGTAGCGCGGGCATCGAGCAAGCAAAGCAAGGGACGAGGACCGAGGTCATGTTCTACGACATCATGGAAACCCCGATCGGCCCGTTGCGCCTCGTGGCGGACGACGCCGGCCTGCGCCGCATCTGCTTCCGCACCGAGCGCCATCCTCATCCCGAGGACACCGGCGGCGAACGCGCGCCGAAAAAACTGGCGGCCGTGCGTGCGCAACTCGAGGAATACTTCGCGGGCGAGCGCCGCGAATTCGATCTGCCGCTCAATCCGATCGGCACCGAGTTCCAGCTCCGCGTCTGGCGCGCGCTGTGCGACATCCCGTTCGGCGAAACGCGCAGCTATCTGCAACAGGCGCGCGCCATCGGGCAACCCTCGGCGATACGCGCGGTGGGCGCCGCCAACGGACGCAATCCGATTCCGATCGTGATCCCCTGCCACCGCGTGATCGGCAGCGACGGTTCGCTGGTGGGTTTCGGCGGCGGGCTGCCGATCAAGTCCGCGCTGCTCGCGCTCGAGGCGCGGCAGCGCGAACTGTTCGCCTGATCAGGCGCGCGGGCACTCCGGCGCCAACGAGGCCTTGAGCGCTGCGACCTGCGCTTCCGTCGCAGGCTGCGGACGGCCGCCGCCACCGCCGTCGAACAGCACGAACCATTGGCCGTCGACCTTGCGCCAGATCGAAATGAACTGGCCGATCATGAAGCGCTGCTTCGCGCCCGGCGTGGTGTCCTCCATCCAGTAAGGCCCGATCGAATGCGCGATGTCGGCCGCACGCGCGATGGTGGCCTGGCGCGGATACCAGTGCATGGGGCGCTCGCCGCCGGCGATGATGCCGGCCCAGCCTTCGGTGATCTGATCGGCTCCGACGAGCTTCTGGCCCGGGCCGCCGAAGAACACCGCGCCTTCGTGGAGATGCGACTTGAACGCGGCGGTGTCGTGATCGTCGACGCTCTTCGCGAACGAGCGCTCGCGGTTCCACACTTCGCATTCGGCCGCGGTCATTGTCGGCGCAGGCGGTGGCGGCGACGCGGGTTCGGCGGCGAACGCCGGCACAGCGGCGCAGGCGAGCAGGACGGCGGTGAGTTTCGGATGCATGCGGAACACTCCATTCGGCGAGGGGCGGAAGGCTGCGCGCAAGTCTGGCTGCACGACCGTGCCGGAAGTCGCCGCGCGCCGCGGCTGGCGGCAAAAGCGCATTGCGGGCACAGTGTGCGCCGATGGCCAAGCGAAGAAACCCTCGCCGCCCGCGCGCCCGGCCGCGTATCGCGCCGACGGCCGCCCTCGCCCCCGTCGCACCGGCGCGCGCCAGCGAACCTGCCCGTCCGCCTGCCCCGCACCGCGGCAACCGTTTCGGCGCCGCGCTTCCCAGCCTGCTCGCGGCGGCGGTCTGCGGATTGGCGTGGTTCGATCCGGACTACTTCGGCTTCGATCTGCTGCGCATCGCGGCGCCGCTGTTCTTCCTCGAATTGCCGCTCGCCATCGTGTTTGCGTTCGCCGACGCCTGGCGCGTCCCCGACCAGGATTTGT
Source organism: uncultured Aquimonas sp. (assembly GCA_946481615.1). Next base: position 3,300 of record CAMLOR010000191.1, on the reverse strand, counting down.
CGCGTCGCGCCAAGCTCGGTTTCGTCGTCGTGCCCGCAGTGCTCATCGGCGCGCTGTGCACCACGCTGTTCGGCGTCGATGGCCTGGTGGCGGTGGCGTGGCTCGGCGGCAGCGCGCTGTGGCGTCTGTTGCGAGAAGGCGAAGACCGGCGCGTCACCGGCCGCTGGCTTTGCACGCTCGAAAACCGGCACTGGATCGTGCGCCAGCTTCCTGACCGCCGCAAACTCCCGCGCGGCACCTGGGTCGTGCCGCTGGCCGACGATCAATTCCTGCCGGGCATCACCGTGATCGCCTGGCTGGGGCTCGCCTTCCTGATCTTCTCCGGCGCCGACGTACCCTTCGGCGGCGCCACGCCGGACTACGCGGCCGCCGCGGGATGGACGCAGACGCCGGTGGGCGCGAACGTGCCCGCGCACGAAGCCCTCGCCGCCGGCGTCGCCCTGTTCCTGGTGCGCGTGTCGGCCTTCTTCAGCGATTCGGAACTTCGAACGCCGGTCGCCTCGATCGAATCGGACAAAATGCTGCAAGACATCGTCGACCGCGTCGAACGCAAGAAAGGAAAATCATGATGGCGCCCAACCCCCTGATCGCTCCCGTCATCGCGCTGGTCCTGTGGACCTTCGTGATCTGGGCCTGGATGTATGCCACCCGCATCCCCGCCATCATGGCCATGCGCATGCGCCTGGACCGCAACGCTCCGCGTGGCGACCAGATGGCCACGCTACCCCCGCGCGTGCGCTGGAAAGCCGACAACTACAACCACCTGATGGAGCAGCCGACGCTGTTCTACGCCACCGCGCTGGCGCTTGCAGTGCTCGGCGACGCCTCGGCGACGAGCCTCGCCCTTGCCTGGCTCTACGTCGGACTGCGCGTCGTGCATAGCCTGGTGCAGACGCTGGTCAACCACATCCACACGCGCTTCGCGCTGTTTTTCGTGTCGTCGCTGGTGTTGCTCGCGTTGGCGGTGCGGGCAGCGTGGCAGGTGTTCGTAGCGACCTGATCGCCTCGTCGGCCCGCTGCTTCGCGCGTGCCGCATCGTGCGCTGCGACGTTCTGCTCTGGCCCGGGCATTCCTCCCGGCAAAGGAGCGAACGATGCGAATCATGATGTGCCTGATCCTGCTGCTCGGCACCTGCCTGCACGAGGCCGCTGCCGGCCCGCGCCCGCAGCGTGGCCATGGCGGGGATATTCCGTGGATCACGCTGGATGCGGCGGAAGCGAAACCGCGCGCGCAGCCGATGCTGGTGTACTTCGGCGCCGAGTGGTGCGCGCCGTGCAAGACGCTCGAAACCCAGGTCTTCAACCAGTCCGATGTGACGGCGGCCATGGCGGGATTGCTGCCGGTGTACATCGACGGCGACCGCGACGGCGCTTCGCAGGCCATGGAGCGCTTCAAGGTCGCGGTGTTCCCCACCTTGCTGGTCATCGATGCCGAGGGCAAGGAAAGGGGCCGCTTCGTCGGCTCGTCCGAGAAGGCCGAGGTCCTCGCGTTTCTGGCTTCTTCTACCGTAGCCGAAACGCCTGCCTTTCTCCTGGGCATCGCCGCCGACGGCAAGACGCTGAGCGCGTCGCAATGGCGCACGCTCGCCACGATCCACGTGCTCGATGCCTGGGACGCGCTGTATCTCGACGATGCCGCCAAGCAGGCGGCACGCGAGAAGCGCGAGAACCTGGCCAGGGCCGCTGCAGCCGCACGCGCCGACCGGGCCGCGCCGACAACAGTCGCCGATGCGCTGGCCCTCAAGCTGTTGGTGATCGATGCCATCGACGCGAAGCCGAAGGAGCCGATGGCCATGCATCGCTCCACGTTGTCTTCCGTGCTCGCGAAGCCCGAGCTGTCACTGGCGTTGCGCGCCGAAGTGATCGGAAGTTCCGAAAACTTCCTCGACTACCTCGAGCCCGACGCCGGCCCGAATCGCACGGCGTTGGCGGAGCAGCTCATGCGGGCGCTCGAACGAATCTACGATCAGCCCGGAACGACCGCCTCGTCCAAGCTGGAGATCCTGGGCACGGAACTCGTCCTGTTGCCGATGACGAGCAAGGACATCGACGCCGACAAGACCCGCTTCGCGGAACGGGTCGAAGGCGAATTGAAGCTGGCCACCACGACCGCCGAAAGGCTCGCTATCGCCCAGCAAGCGGCGCGCGTCCTGCGCCGGACGGGACGGGAACTGCGAGCCGAGGCCGTGCTGCGCGAGACGCTGAAGGCTGCGCCGGATGCCTACTACCTTCTGGGAACCCTGGCCGCCTATGCCCAGCTGCGCGGCGATGCCGACGCGCAGCTCGAGCTGTCGGAACGCGCCTATCGCCTCTCGCTGGATCGCACCAGCGGGCTCGGTTACGGCTCGGCGTGGCTGAAGGCACTGATCGCGCACTCGCCGAAGGAAACGACGCGGATCGCCATCGCGGCCGAAGAAGTGCTCGGACATGCCATCGCCGAGGGCGATGTCTATCTGGGCTGGGGCGACGACACGATGAAGGACATCGCCAATACGCTGGGCGCATGGATGGCCACGGGCGACAAGCCGGGAGCGCCGATGTCGGCCCGCATCCTCGCGCGCTTCAAGGCTGTGTGCGACTCGGTGCGCGACACCCCCGCGCAGGCCGAAGCCTGTCAAGGCAACCTGGTGCTGTTGGCGAAGCCCGAAGCCGAGCCTGCGAACAGCTAGCGCAGCAGTCCTTCCAGCGCGACGCGGTAGCGTGCTTCCACCGCGTCGCGCCTGTGGTGCCGTCCGCCGACGACGACACGATGGCCGTCGACGTACACGTCCTTCACCAGATTGCGATTGCCGCTGAAAACGAAGCGGTCGGCGAGCGTCTCCACGATGGCACCGGCGAGCTGCGGCGCATCGGCATCGAGGACGATGACGTCGTTCGGAGCAGCGCGTCCCGTTCCACGAGAGCCGCTGCGCAACACGCCATCCAGCAGGGTCTCGCCGGTGCTTGCGTGCACCACGGTGACCGCGATGTTGCGGCGGCGCGCGTGCAGGCGCTGGCCGTATTCGAGCCAGCGCAGTTCCTCCACGGGCGAGACGGAGATGTGGCTGTCCGAGCCGATGCCCCAGGCGCCGCCGGCGTCGAGGTAGTCGCGCAGTGGGAACAGGCCGTCGCCGAGGTTGGCTTCGGTGGTCGGGCAGATCGCGACGACGGCACCGCTGCGTGCCAGGTCGTGGGTTTCTTCGGCGGTCAGGTGCGTGGCGTGGACAAGCGTCCAATTGGCGTCGACCGGCATGCGATCGAGCAGCCATTCGACGGGGCGCGCGTTGCGGATGGCGAGCGAGTCCTGCACCTCGCCGATCTG
>CAMLOR010000190.1 GCA_946481615.1 uncultured Aquimonas sp. | reverse complement strand
TGGAAGTGGACTGGGGCAGCGGCAAGATGCTGCGCGAATACACCGTGCTGCTCGATCCGCCGACCATGGCGCCGGTGCGCCACACGGCCACCGCCGCGCCGGTGAGCGAGCCTTCGGTGCCCTCTGACGCCGAGACCGTGCCGCTGGCCGACGCGCCGCCGCCGCCCGAGATGCGCGAGACGCCGGCGCCCGAGCCGGCGACCGACGCGCCCGTCACCGAGTCCGAACCCGCAGCGCCGGAACCGGTGGCCGAGGCCGAACCCGCGGCCGAACCGGAACCCGCGCCCGCGCCGCCGGAGCCCGAGCCCGAACCCGCCCGCGCCCGCACCGACAACTACGGTCCGGTGCAGGAAGGCGAAACGCTCTGGCAGATCGCGCAGTTCGCGCGGCCGGACGATTCGGTGACGATGAGCCAGATGATGCTGGCGCTGCTCTACGCTAACCCCGACGCCTTCATCGACCAGAACATCAACCGCCTCAAGCGCGGCGCCGTCCTGCGCATTCCGACCAAGGAAGAGTCGCTGGCGGTGGCCGCCGCCGAAGCCGCGGCCCAGGTGCGCGAGCAATCGCAGGCCTGGAGCGGCGCGGCACCGTCGGTGCCGCAGCCGGCCGAGACGCAGCCCGACGAAGTGGCGGACACGCGGCCGGCCGCCGCGCCGGCATCGTCCACCGCCGATTCGCGCCTCGAACTCGTCCCGCCGCGCGGCGACGCCGCGGCAGCCGGCGCCCAGTCGGGCGCCACGGTGGCAGGCGAGGGTGCCGAACTGCGCGCCGAACTGGCGCGCAGCCGCGAGCAGGTGAGCACGCTGTCGGCGGAAAACGTCGAACTCAAGGCGCGCGTGGGCGAACTGGAAAAGATCCAGGGCGACAGCGCGAAGCTGCTCGAACTCAAGGACAGCGAACTGGCCGCGGCGCAGAAGCGCCTGGCGGAACTGGAAGCGCGCGCCGCCGCGGCGCCCGCCGCCGATGCCGCGCCGGCACCCGCCACGGATGCGACCGCGCCCGTGGCCGGCGAGGACACCGGCATCGATCCCTCGGTCCCGCCGCTGGTCGAAGCACCGCCTGCCGACACCGGCACGCCGGCGAGCGACACCACCAGCGTGACCCCGGCCACCGATGCGGCGGCCGTCGACGCCACCGCTCCCGATACCACCACGGCGGCTACGGCCACCACCGATGCCGTGCCGGCCGAAACCGCGCCCGCCACGCCGGCCACCGAGCCGTTGCCCGAACGACCGCCGCAGGCGCCGATCTGGACCAACCCCTGGGTGATCGGCGGCGTGGCGCTGGTGATCGTCGGCCTGCTCGCGCTGCTGCTCGGCCGCCGCCGCTCGGCAGCGGCCGCGACGAGCGCCGCGCCTTCGCGCTACGACACCGGTGCGGTGGCTTCCAGCATCGCCGCCGTGCAGGCCGATGCCGCCCGGCGCCAGGCCGCTCCGGCTTCGGCTTCGGACGACGATCACCTCGACGATCTGGTCGCCGCCGTGTCGCGCGATCCGGGCAACCTGGCGCGCCACCTCGAACTGGTGCGCTACTACTACGACGCCAACGATGCGGCGGGTTTCGAGAATGCCGCCGAGGCGATGTATTCGCGCGTCTACGATCCGGACGACCTGGCCTGGAAACAGGTGCTCGCCATGGGTCAGGAGATCGCGCCCGAGCACCCGCTCTTCATCGTCACCGAGCCCGAACCCGCGCCGGTACCGGTGCCCGCACCGACACCTGCGCCGGTCCTGCCGCCGGTGAAGGCCGCGCCCGTGGTGCCGCCGCCGCCCGTCGTGGCGCCGGGGCCGCCGGTGCGCGAGATCGATTGGGGCCAGCCGGCGCCGAAGCCGGTGGCGATGGACAACGCCGCCACCCAGAAGATGCGCATCGAAGACGTGCGCACCGCCGCGCGCGAGCCCGAACCCGAACCGACCTTCGAGTCGGTGCCCGAACTCGACGACAGCTTCGCCTACGAGCCGGCACCCGCCGCCGACGACGGCAGCGCCGGCTTCGTCGACGCCGACGCCGCCTCCACCAAGCTCGAACTGGCGCGCGCCTACCTCGACATGGGCGATGTGGAAGGCGCCCGCGGCATGCTCGAGGAAGTGGTGGGCGAGGGCAATCCGGGCCAGCGCGCCGAAGCCAAGCGGCTGCTCGACGAAATCCGCTAAGCTGCACTGCAGCATTCCGAAAAAGGCCGGAAGCGATTCCGGCCTTTTTCATTCACGCGGTTCCCCATGCGCTTCGCACTCGGCATCGAATACGACGGCACCGATTTCCACGGCTGGCAGCGCCTGACGCACGGCGACACGGTGCAGGGCGCGCTCGAGGCCGCGCTGGCCTTCGTCGCCGATCGTCCCGTGGAAGTGATCTGCGCCGGCCGCACCGATGCCGGCGTGCATGCCACCGGCCAGGTCGTGCATTTCGACACCGACGCGGCGCGCGCGCCCTTCGCCTGGATGATGGGCAGCAACTCGCGCCTGCCGCGCAGCGTGGCGGTGACCTGGGCGCAGGAAGTCGACGCGGATTTTCACGCACGCTTCTCGGCGCGTGCGCGGCGCTACCGCTACCGCCTGCTCAACCGCCGCGTGCGGCCCGCGCTGGAGGCTCGCTTCGTGGCCTGGGAACGCGCGCCGCTCGATGCCGACGCCATGCACGCCGCGGCCCAGGGCCTGCTCGGCGAGCACGACTTCAGCGCCTTCCGCACCTCGCAATGCCAGGCGCCCAACCCGGTGCGCGATCTGCAAGAGCTGCGCGTCGAGCGCCACGGCGACGAAATCCATGTCGAGGTGCAGGCCAACGCCTTCCTGCACCACATGGTGCGCAACCTCGTGGGCACCTTGCTCATGGTCGGGCGCGGCGAGCAGGACGTCGCATGGCCGGCGCGCATCCTGGCCGGACGCGACCGCACCCAGGCCGGTCCGACGGCTCCGGCCGAGGGCCTCACCTTCCTCGGCCCGCGCTATCCGTCGCAATGGCGGCTGCCGGAGGCGGTGACGCTGTGAGGACCCGCATCAAATTCTGCGGCATGACGCGCGCCGACGACATCGCGCTGGCCGCCGGACTGGGCGTCGACGCCATCGGCCTCATTTTCGCGGCGTCCAGCAAACGCCGCATCGATGCGGCGAAGGCGCGCGAACTGCGCGCCGCGGCCGGGCCATTCGTGCACGTGGTGGCGCTGTTCATGGACAACCCCATGTCGGAAGTCCGGAACATCATTTCGATGGCGCGGCCCACGCTGTTGCAATTCCACGGCGGGGAAACCGCGGAGGATTGCGAATGCCATGGCCTGCCTTATCTGAAGGCGGTGCCGATGGGTTCGCGTGCCGACCTGCGCGAGTGCGTGGCGCAGCATCCGCGCGCTGCCGGTTTCGTGCTCGACGGTCACGCGGAGGGCGAAGCCGGCGGTCGCGGCGAAACCTTCGACTGGACGCGCGTCCCGCGCGGTTTCGATCGCCCGCTGCTGCTGGCAGGCGGCCTTGCGCCGGACAACGTCTTCGAGGCCATCCGGATCGCGCGGCCGTATGCGGTGGACGTGGCGAGCGGCATCGAGGCCGCGGCCGGCGTGAAGGACCCGGAACACATGCGGCGCTTCGTCAGCGAAGTGCGCCGCGCCGATGCGAGCGAGTGAAGGACACGATGGACTATTTCGACTATCCCGATGCGCGCGGCCATTTCGGCCCCTACGGCGGCAGCTTCGTCGCCGAGACCTTGATGCAGCCGCTGCGCGAACTCGCCGAGGCCTACGCGCGCTACCGCAACGATCCTGACTTCCTGGCCGAACTCGAGGCCGACCTGAAGCACTACGTCGGCCGTCCCAGCCCGATCTACCACGCCGAGCGGCTCTCGAAGAAGGTCGGCGGCGCGCAGATCCTGCTCAAGCGCGAGGATCTCAACCACACCGGCGCGCACAAGATCAACAACACCATCGGCCAGGCCATGCTCGCGCGCCGCATGGGCAAGCAGCGCATCATCGCCGAGACCGGCGCGGGCCAGCACGGCGTGGCCAGCGCCACGGTGGCGGCGCGCCTGGGCCTGGAATGCGTGGTCTACATGGGCGCCACCGACATCGAGCGCCAGGCCATCAACGTCTACCGCATGAAGCTGCTCGGCGCGAAAGTGGTGCCGGTGACCAGCGGCTCGAAAACGCTGAAAGACGCGCTCAACGAAGCCATGCGCGACTGGGTGACGAACGTGGCGGACACGTTCTACATCATCGGCACCGTGGCCGGCCCGCATCCTTATCCGATGATGGTGCGGGATTTCAACGCGGTCGTCGGGCACGAGGCGCGCGCGCAGATGCAGCAGCAGTTCGGCCGCCTGCCCGATGCGCTGGTGGCCTGCGTCGGCGGCGGCTCGAACGCGATCGGCCTGTTCCATGCCTTCCTCAACGACACCGCCGTGAAGATCTACGGCGCGGAAGCCGCCGGTCACGGCATCGAGACCGGCCAGCACGCGGCCTCGCTCGCGGCCGGCCGGCCGGGCGTGCTGCATGGCAACCGCACCTATCTGCTCTGCGACGACGACGGCCAGATCATCGAAACGCATTCGGTGTCGGCCGGCCTCGACTACCCGGGCGTCGGCCCCGAGCATGCCTGGCTCAAGGACACTGGCCGCGCGCAGTACCTCGGCATCACCGACGACGAAGCGCTCGAAGCCTTCCATCTGCTGGCACGCAGCGAGGGCATCCTCGCCGCGCTGGAGTCCTCGCATGCGATCGCGCAGGCTATCAAGCTGGCACGCGATCTTCCGAAGGACGCGCTGATCCTCGCCAACCTCTCGGGGCGCGGCGACAAGGACGTGCACACCATTGCCCGGCGCGAAGGAATCTCGCTGTGAGCCGCATCGACGCGCGATTCGCCGCGCTCGAGGCGAACGGCCGCAAGGGTCTCGTCCCTTTCGTCACCGCAGGCGATCCTTCGCTCGCGGCCACCGTGCCCGTGATGCACGCGCTGGTGCGCGGCGGCGCCGACGTCATCGAACTAGGCGTGCCGTTCTCCGATCCGATGGCCGACGGCCCGGTGATCCAGCTCTCGAGCGAACGCGCCCTGCAGCGCCGCGTGGGCCTGCGCCAGGTGCTCGACTACGTGCGCGAGTTCCGCCGCGACGACCGCGACACCCCGATCGTGCTGATGGGCTATCTCAACCCGGTGGAACTCTACGGCCTGGCGCGTTTCGCGAAGGATGCGAGCGAGGCTGGCGTCGATGGCGTATTGCTGGTCGACTGCCCGCCCGAGGAAGCCGCGCCGGTGCGTGAGGCGCTCGACGTCCACGGCCTGCAGCAGATCCTTCTCGCCGCGCCCACGTCGAGCGACGAACGCGTCGCGCAGTTGCTGCGCGAGACGCGCGGCTATCTCTACTACGTGTCGTTCGCCGGCGTCACCGGCGCGGGCGGCCTGGACATCGCCAGCGTGGGCCGGCGCCTCTCAGCGGTGCGGCAGGGCAGTGCCACGCCGGTGGCGGTGGGCTTCGGCGTGCGCGATGCGGAATCGGCGCGCGGCGTGGCGGCGTTCGCCGACGCCGTGGTGATCGGCAGCGCACTGGTGCAGGTGCTGTCGGATGCGCCCGATCCGGACGAGGCGGCAGCGCGGGCGGAGTCGTTCCTGCGGCCGATCCGGGCGGCGCTCGACGCGTAGCGCACCCCCCATCCCGCTCGCAGGGGAGGACTGGGGTAGGGGCCGGCCCTGCCACGAGCTACACTACAAGGCCGGCCTCCACCCGACCCCGCAATGACGAAATCCCCCTGCCGTCCGCCGTCCGGAGCACGCCCGTGAGCTGGCTCACCAAGCTCATGCCCGCCCGCATCCGCACCACCGGTGAAGGCGGCAACAAGCGGCAGGTGCCCGAAGGCCTCTGGGAAAAATGCGAAAGCTGCGCGGCCGTGCTGTATCGGCCGGAGATGGAGCGCAACCTCGACGTCTGCCCCAAATGCGGCTTCCACATGCCGATCCCGGCGCGCGTGCGCCTGGCGCATCTGTTCGATGCCGGCAGCACGACGGAGCTCGATGCCAGCCTCGAGCCCGTCGACGCGCTGAAATTCCGCGATTCGAAGAAATACGTCGACCGCATCAAGGCCTCGCAGAAACAGACCGGCGAGAAGGACGCGCTGATCTCCATGCACGGCCTGCTCAAGGGCCGCCCGCTCACCGCCTGCGCCTTCGAGTTCCGCTACATGGGCGGTTCGATGGGTTCGGTCGTCGGCGAGAAGTTCGCGCGCGCCGCCGAGCACGCGCTCGAGAAGAAGTGCCCGCTCGTGTGCTTCAGCGCCACCGGCGGCGCCCGCATGCAGGAAGGGCTGTTCTCGCTGATGCAGATGGCCAAGACCTCGGCCGCGCTGGGCCGCATGCGCGCGGCGGGGCTGCCTTACGTTTCCGTGCTCACGCACCCGACCACGGGCGGCGTTTCCGCGAGCCTCGGCATGCTGGGCGATCTCAACCTCGCCGAGCCGCTGGCGCTGATCGGCTTCGCCGGTCCGCGCGTGATCGAGCAGACCGTGCGCGAAACGCTGCCCGAAGGCTTCCAGCGCAGCGAATTCCTGCGCGATCACGGCGCCGTCGACATGATCGTCGACCGCCGCGAGATGCGCGACCGCCTGGCCTCGCTGTTCGCGCTGATGATGCGCGCGCCCAAGCCCGCCGAAAGCGCGCCGGTCGCCGAATGAGTTCGCGCAAGTACTTCGGCACCGACGGCATCCGCGGCAAGGTCGG
>CAMLOR010000189.1 GCA_946481615.1 uncultured Aquimonas sp. | reverse complement strand
GTGCGGCGCATCCTGCTGACGGCCTCCGGCGGCCCGTTCCGCGGCTGGCCGCGCGAGCGCCTGGCCGCGGTCACGCCCGAACAGGCCTGCGCCCATCCGAACTGGGTGATGGGGCGCAAGATCTCGGTCGATTCGGCCACGCTGATGAACAAGGGCCTGGAAGTGATCGAGGCGCACTGGCTGTTCGCCGCTCCGCCCGAACGCATCGAGGTGGTGGTACACCCGCAGAGCATCGTGCACTCGCTGGTCGACTACGACGACGGCTCGGTGCTGGCGCAGCTCGGCAACCCCGACATGCGCACGGCCCTCGCCCACGCGCTGGCCTGGCCGGAGCGCATCGAGGCGGGCGTGGCGCCGCTCGATCTGGCCGCCCTCGCCCGCCTCGATTTCGAAAAACCGGATCTGGACGCCTTCCCCTGCCTCGCGCTGGCCTTCCGGGCCTTGCGCGACGGCGCCGGGGCATCCACCGTCCTCAATGCGGCCAACGAAGTGGCCGTCGAAGGCTTCCTGCAGGGACGCACCGGCTTCCTGGCGATTCCCGACGTGCTGGCCGCCACCCTGGACCGCCATGCCGGCGAACGCGCCGCGAGCCTGGACGAGCTGCTGGCCCTCGACGCCGCCGCCCGCCGCACCGCCGAAGCGCGCTTAGCACGCAGCTAACGCGGCGCGCGGCACAATCCCCTCTCCTTTCGGCAAGGCGTACGCGGTGCAGGAATTTTTCGGTTCGGTGTGGTGGCTGATCGTCAGCCTCGGCGTGCTGGTCACCTTCCACGAATTCGGCCATTACTGGGTCGCGCGGCGCTGCGGGGTGAAGGTGCTGCGCTTCTCCGTGGGCTTCGGCAAGGCTTTGTGGAAGCGCACGGCGAAGGACGGCACCGAATACGTGATCGCCGCCATCCCGCTCGGCGGCTACGTCAAGATGCTCGACGAGCGCGAAGACCACGTCCCGCCCGAACTCGCGCACCAGGCCTTCAACCGCAAGCCGGTCGGCCAGCGCTTCGCCATCGTGGCGGCCGGCCCGCTGTTCAACCTCGTGCTGTGCGTGCTCCTGCTCTGGGGCATGTTCCTGATCGGCAAGACGGATTTCGCCCCGGTGGTGGGCGAGGTCACCGGCATCGCGGCCGACTCGGGGCTGCGCGAGAACGATCGCATCCTCACGCTCGACGGCGAGCCGGTGCCGACCTGGACCGACGTGCTGTCCGACACCCTGATCGCCGCCATCGACCGCCGGCCGGTGCAGCTCACCGTGCAGCGCGCGGGCAACAGCGAGCCGCAGCCGGTCACGCTCGATCTTTCGCGCCTGCCGGCGGATTTCGACCAGTCGCGCGCCTTCGCCGCCATGGGCCTGGCGCCGCGCCACTGGAAGCGCGAGCCCGTGGCCGGCGAGGTCACCGAGGGCGGCCCCGCCGAACGCGCCGGGATGCGCGCGGGCGACCGCATCGTGGCCATCGGCCCCACCGCCATCGAGGATTTCGACGCCATCGCCACGGCCCTGGAGGCCCAGGCCCGCGCCGGCGAGGCGCTGCCGGTGCGCGTGCTGCGCGCCGGTGGGGGCGAGCAGACCCTCGCCATCGTGCCCGAGTGGTCCGACCGCGGCGCCAAACGCGCGCGCTGGATGCTGGGCATCGCCGATGCCTCCGAGCGCGCCCTGCTGCGCTACGGGCCGATCGACGCCGTCGGCGCCGCGCTGCGGGAAACCGTGGCCATGACCGGCCGCACCGTCACCCTGCTGGGCCAGATGGTCACCGGCCGCGCCTCGCTGGAGAACATCTCCGGCCCCATCACCATCGCCCAGGTGGCCAACACCACCGCCGGCATCGGCCCGGACTGGTTCCTGAGCTTCCTGGCCATGCTTTCGCTCAGCCTGTGCATCATGAACCTGCTGCCGGTGCCCATCCTCGACGGCGGCCACCTGCTGTATTTCCTGGTGGAAATGGTGAAGGGCAGCCCGGTCAGCGAGCGCGTGATGGTCGCCGGCCAGTACGTCGGCCTGGCCCTGCTCGCGGGCCTCATGGGCCTGGCGTTCTACAACGATATCGCCCGGCTGGTATCCTCTTAAGCTGCAAAACAAAGACCGCGGGCCCGCGAGCCAAGGGATGACTCCGGGACCCGCCCTGCGCACCTGACGTTTTGGACGTGACGATGAAGCGTATCGCCGCTGCACTGCTGCTTGCCCTTTCGGCCCCCTTCGCAGGCGCCCAGAGTTTCGAACCCTTCACCGTGAGCGACATCCGCGTCGAGGGCCTGCAACGCATCTCGGCCGGCACGGTGTTCACCTACCTGCCCATAGAGAAAGGCGACACCGTCGACCGCAACGCCGCCAGCCAGGCGATCCGAGCGCTGTTCCGCACCGGCTTCTTCAACGACGTGAAGCTCGAGCGCCAGAACGACATCCTCGTGGTCACGGTGGAAGAACGCCCGGCCATCAACAAGATCACCCTGGTCGGCAACAAGGACATCAAGACCGAGGAGCTGACCAAGGGCCTGAAGGACATCGGCCTGGCCGAAGGCGAAACCTTCGACCGCATGCAGCTCGAACGCGTCACGCAGGAACTCACGCGCCAGTACAATAACCGCGGCAAGTACAACGTCTCGATCACGCCCTCGGTCAAGCCGCTCGACCGCAACCGCGTCGACCTCACCATCGACGTGAAGGAAGGCAAGGCCGCCAAGATCAAGCACATCAACATCGTCGGCAACGAAACCTACCCCGACGAGGAAATCCTCGACAGCTGGGAATCGGACACCACCAACTGGCTGTCCTGGTACAACCGCGGCGACCAGTACTCGCGCGAAAAGCTCTCCGGCGACCTCGAGAAGCTCTCGAGCTTCTACCTCGACCGCGGCTACGTCGATTTCAACGTCGAATCCACGCAGGTCTCGATCAGCCCGGACCGCAAGGACATGTTCCTCACCGCCAACGTGCGCGAGGGCGAGGTCTACAAGATCTCCGAGGTGAAGGTGACGGGCGACACCATCGTCTCGCAGGAGCAGATGGAGAAGCTCGTCATTGTGCAGCCGGGCGACACTTTCTCGCGCCGCCTGCTCGAAGCCACGTCCGACGCCATGATCGCGGTGCTCGGCAACGTCGGCTACGCCTTCGCCAACGTCACGCCGGTGCCGGAGGTCGACCGCGAGAACCGCACGGTGAAGATCAACTTCTTCGTCGAGCCGGGCCAGCGCGTCTACGTGCGCCGCGTGGTGTTCAAGGGCAACACGCGCACCGCCGACGAGGTGCTGCGCCGCGAAATGCGCCAGTTCGAGGGCATGTGGTACTCGCAGGCCGCCATCGACCGCTCCAAGGTGCGCCTGCAGCGCCTGGGCTATTTCTCGGAAGTGAACATCGAGACGCCGCAGGTCGCAGGTTCCGAGGACCAGGTCGACGTCGAGGTCAACGTCACCGAGACCACCTCGGGCAGCTTCACCTTCGGCCTGGGCTACTCGCAGCTTTCGGGCCTGATCACCTCGGTGTCGGTGGTGCAGAACAACTTCCTGGGCACCGGCAACCGCGTCGGCATCACGGTGCAGGACAACGACTACTCCTCGCGCCTGGACCTCTCCTACCTCGACCCGTATTTCACCGACGACGGCGTCTCGCTGGGCTACAACCTGAGCTACCGCGAGCAGAGCTACGACAACTTCAACATCGCCAACTACAACTCCGATTCGGGCGCGATCTCGGCGGTGTTCGGCGTGCCGCTCACCGAGACCGACACCGTCGGCGTGAGCCTGGGCGTGGACTACAACACCATCCAGGTGTTCGACGGCCTGACGCCGCAGTCGCTCGTCGATTACATCAACGCGCTCGACCGCCGCACCTTCCATGCCTGGCGCAGCGAGCTTTCGTGGGCGCGCGACAGCCGCAACGCCTATTTCAACCCCACGCGCGGCACCTACCAGCGCGTCTCCGCCGAGCTGACGCTGCCCGGCTCGACGGTCGAGTACTACAAGCTCTACTACCAGTTCGCCAAGTACTGGCCGCTCAACCGCCACCTGATCCTGCTCACCTCGGCGGAACTGGGCTACGGCGACAACTACGACGACGCGCGCACGCGCGAGATCCCGGTGCTGCAGATCAACCCGGCCAATCCCTCAGGCGACCTGATCCCGGTGCTCGACGAGGAAGGCAACCCGCTGTTCCGCACCATCACGGCGGACGGCCTGCCCTTCTTCGAGAACTTCTACGCCGGCGGCGTGCGCTCGATCCGCGGCTTCGAGGACAACACGCTGGGCCCGGTGGGCTTCTCGCAGCTCAACCCCGATTTCCGCCAGCCGCTGGGCGGTTCGCTCAAGACCGTCGGCACCGTGGAAATGATCTTCCCCACGCTGTTCGACACCGACCAGACGCGCATCTCGGCCTTCCTGGACTTCGGCAACGTGTTCCAGGACGTCGATGCCTTCGAGGTCGACGAGTTCCGCGCCTCGGTGGGCGTGGCGCTGCAATGGCAGGCGCCGGTGGGCCCGATCATCCTTAACCTCTCCACGCCCATCAAGCATGGCGACGACGACGAGATCGAGCGCCTGCAGTTCTCCTTCGGCACGCAGTTCTAAGGACGCCGGACGAAGGCGCGGGACGCCAGCATGAACGCGGTGCGCCGGGCCGGCCTGTTGCTGCTGCTCGTGGTCGCGGGCGCCGTCTCGGCGCAGCAGAACGGCAGCAAGGTCGGCTACGTCGACATGCAGCGGTTGATCGACAACGCGCCGCAGGTGCTGGCGGCGCGCGCGCGGTTGGAAGAGGAGTTCGGCGCGCGCGACCGCGAGTTCAAGGCCGAGCAGGCGCGCCTGGCCGAACTGGATGCGCGCGCGCGCGATCTGGCCGCCACCCTGCCGCCCGCCGAACTGGCCACGCTCCAGCGTCAGGCCGATGCGCTGCGCCGCTCGATCGACCGCACCCGCACGCGGCTGCGCGAAGAACTGGCGCAGCGCCGCGAACAGGAACTCGAGCGCGCCTGGCCGCTGGTCACCAACGCGGTGTCGGACCTCGCCACCGAAGAGGGCTTCGACCTGATCGTGCCCAGCCCCGTGATCTTCGCCAGCGGCCGCATCGACATCACCGACCGCGTGCTGGACCGCCTCAAGCGCGATTACGCCGCCTCCGGCGCCAAACCATGACCGCGGGCTTCACGCTCGCCGAGCTGGCCGCACGCTTCGGCCTGGCCGTGCATGGCGACGGCGGCACGCGCATCGAGCGCATCGGCACGCTCGCCGCGCAGACGCCGCACCGCCTGAGCTTCCTCGCCAATCCGAAATACCGCCCGGAACTGGCCGCGTCCAACGCCGTGGCCATCGTGATGCGCGAAGCCGACGCCGGCCTGTGGCCGCGCGCGGCGTTGCTGGCGAAGGATCCGTACGCGGCGTTCGCGAAGATCGCCGCACTGTTCGAATCCCGGCCCGCGTTCGCGCCGGGCATCCATCCCTCGGCGGCGATCGACGCCACCGCCGTCATCGATCCATCCGCACACATCGGCGCGTTCACGAGCATCGGCGCGCGCTCGCGCGTGGAAGCCGGCGCCGTCGTCGGGCCGGGTTGCGCCATCGGCGAGGATTGCATCGTCGGCCGCGATTCGGAGCTCGCCGCGCGCGTCACGCTGGTGAC
Organism: uncultured Aquimonas sp.; assembly: GCA_946481615.1. Next base: position 1,096 of record CAMLOR010000189.1, on the reverse strand, counting down.
GCGCGTGCGCCTCGGCGTGCGCGTGCGCGTGTACCCGGGCGCCGTGCTCGGCGCCGCCGGGTTCGGCCTGGCGATGGAGAACGGCGCCTGGCTCAACGTGCCGCAGCTGGGCGGCGTCGTGGTCGGCGACGATTGCGAGATCGGCGCCAACACCACCATCGACCGCGGCGCGCTCGAAGACACCGTGCTCGAGGAGGACGTGCGCCTCGACAACCAGATCCAGATCGGCCACAACGTGCGCATCGGCGCGCACACCGCGATGGCCGGCTGCAGCGCCGTGGCCGGCAGCGCGCGCATCGGACGCTACTGCCTCGTCGGCGGCGGCGCCGGCATCCTCGGGCACCTGACGGTGGGCGACCGTGTCACCGTCACCGCCATGAGCCTGGTCACCCATTCGCTGGAAGGCCCGGGCGAATACTCCTCCGGCACGCCGATCCAGGACAATCGCAGCTGGCGGCGCAATGCCGCCCGTTTCAAGCAGCTCGACGCGCTCGCGCGCCGGCTCAGATTCAAACCACAGGACGAAGAAAAATGAGTGCCACGCCCCACACGCCGCCCACGATGCCGGTCGAGGTGACCCGCATCATGGACATCCTCCCGCACCGCTATCCCTTCCTGCTGGTGGACCGCGTGGTGGAAATGGATCCGCACAAGAGCCTGCGCGCGATCAAGAACGTCACCATCAACGAACCCTTCTTCCAGGGCCATTTCCCGGGCCACCCGGTGATGCCCGGCGTGCTCATCATCGAGGCCATGGCGCAGGCCGCGGGCCTTCTGACGCAGCTTTCCAATCCGCCGCGCGACCCGAACGAACCCGCCCCGCTCTACTACCTCGTGAAGGTGGACAAGGCCCGCTTCGCGCGCATCGTGGTGCCGGGCGACCAGATCTCGCTGGAAGTCGTGCAAAAGCGCATGCTGCGCAAGATGGGCCTGTACGAATGCCGCGCGGTGATCGACGGCGAGGAAGCGGCATCGGCCGAAATCCTCTGCGCGGAGCGCGCCGCATGACCATCCACAACACCGCGCAGATCGATCCGAAGGCCTCGATCGGCAAGGACGTCAGCATCGGCGCGTTCTGCGTGATCGGCCCGGACGT
>CAMLOR010000188.1 GCA_946481615.1 uncultured Aquimonas sp. | reverse complement strand
GCCGCCATTTCCTCGCGGATCTTGACCAGCTTCTTGTCGGCCTGGCCGGTCTTGGCGTGCGTCTTCTGGAACTTCTGGTAGAGCGCCTTGAGCGCTTCCATGCGGCGCGCGACTTCGGCCGGATCCGGGCCGGTGTCGGCCGCGGTTTCCTCTTCCTCGCCGCCCGCACCTTCGGGTTCCTCGTCTTCATCGACTTCGGCGTCGGCCTCGGCCAGCGCGGCGGGGAATTCGTCTTCCGGCGCTTCGAGGTCGGTGAAGCCCTGCACCACTTCGGACAGGCGCTTCTTGCCTTCGACGTGCTGATCGTATTCCTCGAGCAGCAGCTGGATCGACCACGGGAACGAGGCCAGGGCGGACTGCACCTGGTTGAGGCCTTCCTCGATGCGCTTGGCGATGGCGATCTCGCCTTCGCGCGTGAGCAGCTCGACGGTGCCCATCTCGCGCATGTACATGCGCACGGGGTCGGTGGTGCGGCCGGCTTCGGAATCAAGCGCCGACAAAGCGGCCACGGCTTCTTCGGTGGCGGTTTCGTCGTCGCTCGAGGCGGCGGGTGCGGCGTCGGACAGCAGCAGCGTCTCGGCATCCGGCGCAACCTCGTGCACCTCGATGCCCATGTCGTTGATCATGCCGATGATGTCTTCGATCTGCTCCGGATCGACGATGTCGTCGGGCAGGTGGTCGTTGACTTCGGCGTAGGTGAGGTAGCCCTGCTCGCGGCCCTTGGTGATGAGCTGCTTGATCTCGGACTGCTGCTCCTGGTTTTCGATCGCCATGCTAGGAGGGCCTGGAAAGAGTGATGAGCGGGGTAGAGAACGCGACAGTTTAGCGGATTACCGGCTGCGGCGCTAAGTGATTGTCAGACCTCGGAGTTGGGCTCCCTCGCCGGGGGATCAAGCCGCCAATCTGAATAACGCGCAACAAGGCGCGATAAGGTCGGCGCGGCGGCGCTCAGGCCGTGAGCCAGAAGGTCACCGGGCCATCGTTCACGAGGTCCACCACCATGTGCGCGCCGAAGCGGCCGGTTTCAACCGGCGCGTGCACGGCGCGGGCGGCCTCGACCAGGCGCTCGAACCAGGCCCGGCCGTGCTCGGGCGGGGCGGCCGAGGTGAAGCTCGGGCGCATGCCCTTGCGGGTGTCGGCCGCGAGGGTGAACTGGCTGACCAGCAACAGGCCGCCGCCGGTATCGGCCAGCGAGCGGTTCATGCGGCCCTGGCCATCGTCGAAGACGCGGTAGCCGAGCAGGCGCTCGACCATGCGCGCCACCTGCGGGGCGCCATCGTCGGGTTGCACGGCCACGAGCGCGAGCAGGCCGGGGCCGATGGCACCGACCGTCTCGTCGTCGACTCGCACGCTGGCGCGCTGCACGCGCTGGATGAGGGCGATCACGGGCGGGGATGCTCGCGCGCGCCCCGCGCCGCGGTCAACGCTTACACTTCCGACGATGGATCGGATGAACTTCGCAGCGCGCCTCCTGCACGCGCTGCTCTGGGCCCTCGGGCGATTGCCGTGGCGTGCGCTGGAGGCGCTGGGCGCGGCGCTGGGCGCGGCGCTGCGGCTGGCGCGGCAAGGGCCGTACCGGATCGCGAAGCGCAATCTCGAGATCGCCTTCCCGGCGCTGCCCGAAGCCGAGCGCGCGGCGCTGCTGCGCGAAACGCTGGGCCATGCGGGGCGTGCGATGGTGGAGACCAGCCGCTTCTGGACGCGCCCTGCCGCCGACAATCTGCCGCTGGTGCGCGAGGCCCTCGGCGCCGAACTGCTGGATGCCGCGCAAGCCCGCGCCGGCGGCGTGATCGTGTGCGCGCCGCACCTCGGGCATTGGGAACTGCTCAACCAGTGGCTGGCGGCGCGCGCGCCGATCGCCATCGTCTATCGCCCGCCGCGCCAGGCCTGGCTCGAAGCGCTGCTGCGGCGCGCGCGCGGCCATGAAGGCGTGACCCAGGTGCGTGCCGAGGCGGCCGGCGTGCGGCAATTGTTCCGCGTGCTCAAGGCCGGCGGCACGGTCGGCATCCTGCCGGACCAGCAGCCCAAGCAAGGCGACGGCGAGTTCGCGCCGTTCTTCGGCGTGAGCGCCTTCACCATGACGCTGGTGCCGCGGCTGGCGGCCAAGACCGGCGCCACGGTGCTGTTCGCCTGGGCCGAACGGCTGCCGCAGGCCGCCGGCTTCCGCATCCACGTGCAGCCGGCGCCGCCGGGGCTGGCCGACGACGATCCGCTGGTCGCCACCGCTGCGCTCAATGCCGGCGTCGAGGCCTGCGTGCGGCAGGCGCCGGCACAGTACCAGTGGACCTACAAGCGCTGGTCGATGCGGCCGGCGGGCACGCCGCGCCGCTACGCCAACCGTCACGGGCCGGCCGGGCCCACGTCACCGGGCGCATGACCATGCACAAGACGCCGGACGAGCGCGGGCCAGAAGCCTCGCAAGGGGTTCGACAGGCTCACCCCGAGCGGGTGGGGCACCCTGCAATCGCGCACCCCGATTCCGCGACACGCGGTGGAGGCGAGGCCGTCGAACCGCGAGCCTCGAGGCACGGGTTCGACAAGCTCACCCCGAACGGGCGGGGCGAGGCTGATGCCGAAAACGCAACCGCGACTCCCACCCACGCCGGGCCTGTCCAACCCTCGCTTCGCTCCCCCGAGCCCGTTCGCGGTGAGCCTGTCGAACCGTCGCCTCAGTCCACCCAACCCGTTCGCGGTGAGCCAGCCGAGCCCTCGCCTCACCCCGCCCCACCCGTTCGGGGTGAGCCTGTCGAATCCCCCGCGACCACGTTCGAACGCCTGCACCCCGCCGCCCGTTGGCGCATGCGCTTGGGCACCATGCTGCTGCTCGCCGTTCCCACCGGCATTCCCTCCGCCGTGCTGCTCGCGAACTGGGATGGCGCCGGTTCCGGCCTTCGCCTCGCGGCGTGGGTGGGTCTCGTCGTCGTGGCGCTCGCCACCGGCTGGCTGCTCGGCAACCTGCGCTACGCGCGCACCGCCTTCGCGCTCGACGCCGCCGGCCTGCGCATCCGCCGCGGCCTGTGGTGGCGCAGCGAGGCGCTGGTGCCGCGCTCGCGCGTGCAGCACACGGACATCAACCACGGCCCGCTCGATCGCCGCCTGGGCCTCGCCACGCTGAGGGTCTACACCGCCGGCACGCGCCTGGCCTCGGTCGCGCTCGACGGCCTGCCGGAAGCCCGCGCGCTGCAGCTGCGGGATGCGATGGTCGTGGCCGATCCCGATGTCGTCTGAGCTGGCGCCGGGCGTGGCGCGCGAACGCCGCCTGCATCCACTGTCGTGGCTGTTCGTGCTGCTGGCTTCGCTGCGCGAATTCGCCTTCCCGCTGATCGCGCTGGTGGCGTTCGGGAGCCGCGGCAACGGCTGGGAGCAATACCAGTGGTGGGGCCTGGTCGGCGTCGCGGCGCTGACGCTGCACGCGGTGGTGCGCTACTACACCTACCGCTTCCGCATCGAAGGCGGCGAGCTCGTGATCCGCTCCGGCGTCCTGCACCGCAACGTGCGGCACATCCCGCTCTCGCGCATCCACGACGTCGCGCTCAAGCGCAACGTGCTGCACCGCGCCTTCGGCGTGGCGGAGGTGAAGCTCGAATCGGCGGTCGGCGGCGCGCGCGCCGAGGCGCAGATGCGCGTGCTCTCGATGCGCGACGCGCAGGCGCTCGAGGCGCTGGTGCGCGCGCAGGGCCGCGCCGCCCTCGACCACGCCGACCTCGACGCCGAACCCGATCACGGCGAAACCCTGCTCACGCTGACGCCGGTCGAGATCGTCAAGGCGGGCCTTATCTCCAATCGCGGCCTGCTGCTGGGCGCGGCGGGCTTCGGCGCGTTCTCGCAGTTCGGCAACGGCGCCGGCCTCGACGACTTCTGGACCGCGCTGATGAAGTGGCTGCTGGGCTACGCCGACGCCATGCACCTGGGCGGACTGGCCTGGATCGTCGTCGGCACGCTGGCCTGGGCGATCGTGGTGCTGATCGCGCGCGCGGTGTCGATCCTGCTGATGCTGGTGCAATTGCACGGCTTCACGCTGCGCGAACTCGACGGCCGCCTGAGCGTGGAAAGCGGCCTGCTCACGCGCCACCGCAGCAATGCACGGCTGCGCAAGATCCAGCACTGGACGCTGCGCGAATCCTTGCTGCACCGTCTGTTCGCGCGCCGCAGCCTGCGGGTGGAAACCGCCGTGCTGCAGGTCGCGAACGAATCGCGCGGCCTTTCGGAACTGGTGCCGATCGCGCCGCCCGGCACGGTCGATGCGCTATTGCAGCGCTGGGTGCCATGGTTCGATGCGGAGCGGCTGCCGTGGCGGGGTGTGCATCCGCGCGCCTGGCGGCGCATCGCGTTCTGGCCGGTGCTGATCAATGCACTGCTCGCGCTGTTGTCGCTGCCTTTCATCGGGCCGGGCGGGCTCGCGCTGCTGCTGGGCGTGCCCTGGTGGATCTTGCGCGCGAAGCGGCTCGCGCAGCACTCGCAGTGGGCCGCCGACGACCGGCTGCTCGCCTGGCGCAGCGGCTGGCTCGATCGCAAGCTCTCGTTCGCGGAGATCGCGAAGTTGCAGGGGTTGCAGCTGGTGCAATCGCCGTTCGATCGCCGCCGCGGCATGGCTTCGCTGATCGCCGACACCGCGGGTGCCAGCCCGTTCGGCCATCGCCTCGAACTGCGCCACCTGCCCGTGGACGAAGCCCGCGCGCTCTACGAGCGCCTCGGCGCGCAGCTCGCGCGCAGTGCGCTGAAGTGGTGAATCACTCGCGCCAGAAGGCGGGCGTGAGCAGCACGAGGACCGAGAACACTTCCAGGCGCCCGAGCAGCATGGTGAAGCTGCAGAGCCAGATCGTGGAGTCGGGCGCACCGGCGAAGCTGTAGCTCGTGGTGCCCAGCCCGGGACCCGCATTGCTCAGCATGCCGGCGGCGGCGCCGAACGCCGAGATCAGATCGAGCCCCGTGGCCGACATGCCCAGCCACACGGCGAGCAGGCAGCACACCCACAGCGTGAGGAAGCCCGACACCGACAGCACCACGCTTTCCGAGACGCGCCGGCCGCCCATCTTCACGAGGAACTGGCCCTTCGGATGCACGAGCTGGCGCACTTCGCGGATGCCCTGCCGCACCACCATCATCACGCGCGCCACCTTCATGCCGCCCACGGTGGAACCCGAACAGCCGCCGATCATGCCCAGGAAGATCAGCGCCAGCGGCGCGAACCCGTGCCATTCGTGGAAACCCGACACCACGAACCCGGTGGTGGTCATGCTCGAAACCACCTGGAAGATCGAGAAGCGCAGCGCGGTGCCCGGGTGCGTGTAGTTCTGCCCCCACCAGATGGCGACGCCGATCACGAGGCTCGCTACCGCCAGGATGCGGATGAAGGCGCGCAGTTCGGAATCGGCGTACGGCGCCACGCTGGCGCTGCGCCACGCCGACCAATGCAGCGCGAAATTGACGCCGCCCAGCACCATGAAGACCACCGCCACGGTTTCGAGCAGCGGCGAGTTCCAGTGCCCGAAGGCGGCATCGTAGGTGGAGAAGCCGCCGGTCGACACCGTGCTCATGGCGTGGCACACGGCATCGAAGAAGCTCATGCCGGCCACCCAGTAGGCCAGCGCGCACAGCACCATCAGCCCCACGTACACCAGCCACAGCGCCTTGGCCGTTTCGGCGATGCGCGGCGTGAGTTTGCTGTCGCGGCTGGGGCCCGTGGTTTCAGCGCGGAACAGCTGCGTGCCGCCGATCTTGAGCATCGGCAAAATCGCGACGGCGAGGATCACGATGCCCATGCCGCCGAGAAACTGCAGCAGGTGGCGGTAGAGCAGCACCGATTTCGGGAGCCCGTCGAGACTCGCGATCACGGTGGCACCCGTCGTGGTGAGGCCGGAGGTGGCCTCGAACACGGCGTCGGCGTAGCTCAGGTGCGGCGGTCCGAGCCACAGCGGCAGCGCGGACACCAGGCTCGCCGAGACCCAGGTCAGCGTCACGATCAGGAAGCCGTCGCGCAGGCGCAGGTCGTAGCGCACGCGGCGGTTGGGCCAGTACAGCAGCGCGCCGATCACACCGCTCACCAGCGCGCTGCTGAAATACACGTCCGCCGTGCCCTCGCCCAGCGCCACGGCCAGCAGCGCCGACGGCAGCTTGGAAAGCGCCGTCGAGCCGATGATCACACCGAGGATGCAGAGGATGGCGCGCAGGCGCATGTCAGATCCAGGTGGCGTCGGCGCGGAACAGCGCCTCCACCTGCGGCAGCTGGCGCTTGTCCATCAGGAACACGATGACGTGGTCGTTGGGTTCGATGACGACGTCGTGGTGCGCGATCAGCAGTTTCTCGCCGCGCACCACGCCGCCGATGGTGGCGGCGCTCGGCAGCTCGAGTTCCTCCAGCGCGCGCCCGATCACCTTCGAGGTACGGCGGTCGCCCACGGCGACGGCCTCGATCGCCTCGGCCATGCCACGGCGCAGGCTGTGCACGCGCACCATCGTGCCCTGGCGGATATAGGTGAGCAGCGCGCCCAGCGTGACCTGCTGCGGGCTCACCGCGATGTCGATGCTGCCACCTTCGACGAGCTCGGCGTAGGCCGGGCGGTTGATCAGCGAGATCACGCGCGGACAGCCCATGCGCTTGGCCAGCATCGCCGAGAGGATGTTGGCTTCGTCGTCGTTGGTGAGCGCGCAATAGACGTCGGTCTGGTCGATGTTCTCCTCGCGCAGCAGGTCCTCGTCGGCGCAGTCGCCCACCAGCACGATGGAATTGCGCAGCGTCTCGGCGATGC
>CAMLOR010000187.1 GCA_946481615.1 uncultured Aquimonas sp. | reverse complement strand
ACCAGCAGCACGCGCCGGCCGATCTCCGCGAGCGCGGCGGCCAGGTTCACCGCGGTGGTGGTCTTGCCGACCCCGCCTTTCTGGTTGACGACGGCGATGATGCGCGACATGCGTTGGGTGCTCAGAGTTTTTCCACGACCACGAGGTGGCGCTCGGCTTCGAGGCCCGGCACGCTGAGCGGATGCGTCGCGAGATGACGGTAGCCCGCGGGCAGCGCGGCGATTTCCTCCGTCGGCTCGCGGCCCTTCATCGCCAGCAGCCGCCCCCCCGACTTGAGCAAATGCCCACCGGCCGCAAGGATCTCGCCTAGGGTACCGAAGGCGCGCGCGGCAAGACAGTCGTGCATGCCGGTTTCGGGCACGTCCTGCGCCCGCGCGTCGTGCACGGCGACGTGCGCGAGGCCCAGGTGCCGCACGGCTTCACGCAGGAAGCGCGCCTTCTTGCCGGCGGTTTCGACCAGGCTGACGCGCAGTTCCGGCTTGGCCAGGGCCAAAGGAATACCGGGCAGGCCCGGCCCGGTGCCGATATCGGCCAGCGAGCCCTGGACATGGGAATGGATCGAAAGCGAGTCGAGCAGATGCTTGGAAAGCATCTCTTCCGGATCGCGGATGGCCGTGAGGTTGTAGGCGCGGTTCCACTGCAGCAGCAAGGCCAGATACGCCAGCAGGCGGCCGGCCAGCGGCTCGGGTTCGAGGCCGAGCTGTTCGAGGCCGGCGCGCAGGCGCGGCGCGAGGGTGGCGAGGTCTGTCACGCGCGCGGAGGTTCCATCGGGCTGCCCAGTATGGCAGCCCGCGGGCGGCGCGGGCTCAGGCGGCGGCGGGCAGGCGCAGCTGGCAGCGCGTCACGCGAAGCCCGAGCAGGCCGAGGCGGCGATTGAGTTCCTGCTTGAGCTGGCCGGCGCGCGCGCCGGCTTCCACCGCGGGCTGCGCGGCGATTTCCGCCAGGCGCGCGTGCGCCTCGCGCTGCACGAGGGCGTCGACGTCGTCGAGCGCATCGCGCGCCAGTTCGGGTTCGAGGATCTGGTAGTAGACCTCGCCCTGGGCATCGGGGAGATCGACATGGTGGCCAACCAGCTGCACGCGGTGCGCGATCTTGTCGACCAGGGGAATGGTGAAGCGGATGCCCGGCGTGAGGGTGCGGACGTAGCGGCCGCGGCGGTGCACGGTGCAGACGGTGTCTTCGGGAACCCGGCGCAGGCTGGCCAGGGCCAGCGCTGCGCCGCTTGCGAACAATGAGACGATGATCAGGTCCATGGCTCGGGGCTTCGTTTCTTGTTTTTCAGCAGGTTACGCACTCTTTCTGCGGGCGAATATAGCACTTGCTTCTAAAGTGGCAAGTTTCAAGCTGAATTCTTGTTTAACACGTTGCTAACAGTGGGAACGAACCAGAGCGGTCGATTACCCCGCTCCGGATGGTGAAAAGTTGTTACAAGCAGAGGCCGGCGACCGGGGCGGCCATCACAGTCCGCCGGGCGACTTTGCGGATTTGCGAACGGGCTCGCATTGCGCTGTCGCGAGTTGCAGCGGAGCGGGAGCCGATCCGGGCTTTGAGCCGGGCGGCGTGTATCGAAACACCTCGCACCTGGATTCCCGCCTGCGCGGGAATGACGTCAGGGCGCGGCGAACACTCGATAGCGCGAAGGGCGCACCGCGATCCGTGCGCCCGGCGGCGGCAGATCGGCCTGGTCGCGTCCGGAGAGGTCGAGCTCCACTCCGCGCGGCTGCGATTCCAGTTGCAGCTCGAGCGTGGCGCGTCCGGCGAGCCTGCGCACGTGTTTCACGTGCGCGGGCAGTCCTTCGCCTTCCGCTGCCAGTTGCAGATCGTGCGGGCGCACGAACAATTGCGCCGCACCGTCGCGTGCCGCGGCGTCGAATTCGAATCCGGGCGCGGCGCCGTCGGGCAGGAAGCGTCCGCCGCGCACGGCGCCGCTGAGCCGATTGGAGCGCCCGAGGAAATCGAACACGAACGGCGTGGCGGGATCGGCATAGATGTCGTCGGGCGTGCCGATCTGTTCGATGCGTCCGTCGTTGAGCACCACCACGCGGTCGGCCAGTTCGAGCGCTTCTTCCTGATCGTGCGTCACGAACACCGTGGTGTAGCCGGTGTCGTCGTGGATCTGGCGCAGCCAGCGGCGCAGTTCCACGCGCACTTTGGCGTCGAGCGCGCCGAAGGGCTCGTCGAGCAGCAGCACCGTGGGATCGATGGCCATGGCGCGCGCCAGCGCCACGCGCTGGCGCTGGCCGCCGGAAAGCTGCTCGGGCAGACGGTCGCGCAGTTCGGCGAGCTGCACGCGTTCGAGCAAGTCGAACGCCCGGCGCTCGATCTCGCGCCGCGCCGGGCGTTCACGCCGCGGCTTGCAGCGCAGGCCGAAGGCGACGTTCTCCAGCACGCTCATGTGGCGGAACAGCGCGTAATGCTGGAACACGAAGCCTGCGCGGCGCGCCTGCACGCTGAGCGCGGAGGCGTCGCGCCCGCCGAACAGGATCTGTCCGCGGTCGGCCGATTCGAGGCCCGCGATCGCGCGCAGCAGCGTCGTCTTGCCGGAGCCGGACGGCCCAAGCAACGCGATCAGCTCGCCCGAAGCGATGCGAAGGTCCACGCCGCGCAGGGCGTGGAATTGCCCATAGCGCTTCTGCAACCCGCGGATTTCGATGTCCATGCGCGTTTCTCCGTTCAATGCCGGCGGCGCAACGCGAGCTGCGCGCCGTACCGCCATTCGAGCAACGACTTGATGCCGAGCGTGAGCAGCGCCAGCGCGGCCAACAGCGTGGCCACCGCGAAGGCCGCCACGAAGGCGTATTCGTTGTAGAGGATTTCCACGTGCAGCGGCATGGTGTTGGTGAGCCCGCGGATGTGCCCCGACACCACGCTCACCGCGCCGAATTCGCCCATCGCGCGCGCATTGCAGAGCAGCACGCCGTAGAGCAGCCCCCACCTGATGTTGGGCAACGTCACGCGCAGGAAGGTCTGCAGGCCGCCAGCGCCGAGCGAAAGCGCGGCCTGTTCGTCGTCGGTGCCCTGCTCGCTCATCAGCGGAATCAGTTCGCGCGCCACGAAAGGAAAGGTGACGAAGATCGTCGCCAGCACCAGGCCCGGCACCGCGAAGACGATCTTGATGCCGTGCTCCGTAAGCCACGGCCCGAACCAGCCCTGCGCGCCGAAGATCAGCACGTAGACCAGGCCCGACACCACCGGCGACACCGAGAACGGCAGATCGATCAGCGTGACGAGCAGTGACTTGCCGCGGAAGCGATGTTTGGTGATGGCCCAGGCGGCGGCGACACCGAACACGAGATTGAGCGGCACGGCGATCGCCGCCACCAGCAGCGTGAGCCTGATGGCCGACAACGCATCGGGCTCGCGCAGTGCCGCAGCGTAGGCGCCGAAGCCTTCGCGCAAGGCCTCGGCGAACACCGCCACCAGCGGCAGCAGGAGGAAGAACACGAGGAAAGCCAGCGCGCCCAGGATCAGCAGCCGGCGCAGCCACGCCGGCTCGGAGGTCACCGGCCGCGGTGCGCGCTCGTGCGCCGGCGGCGCCGCGTCGGGCAGGCGGACGAGGTCTTCGGCCAGGCGTTCGGCGAGCGCGTTCATCGCGGCTGCCCGGCGCGCTTCGATGCCCAGGCCTGCAGCGCATTGATGCCGAGCAGCAGTGCGAACGACAGCAACAGCATCGCCGTCGCCACAGCCGTGGCGCCCTGGTAGTCGAACTCCTCCAGCTTGATGACGATCAGCAGCGGCGCGATCTCGGTGAGATCCGGCAGATTGCCGGCAATGAAGATCACCGAACCGTACTCGCCCACGCCGCGCGCGAAGGCAAGCGCGAAACCGGTGATCATCGCCGGATACAGTGTCGGCAACATCACCTTGAATACCGTCTGCAGGCGCGAGGCACCAAGCGTGGCGGCGGCCTCCTCGATGTCGCGTCGCGCCTCGTGCAGCACCGGCTGCACCGTGCGCACGACGAACGGCAGCCCGACGAACACCAGCGCCACCGCGATGCCGAGCCGGGTGTAGGCGACCCTGATGCCCAGCGGTTCCAGCCACTGCCCCACCCAGCCGTTGCCCGCATACAGCGCGGTCAGCGCGACGCCCGCCACGGCCGTCGGCAGCGCGAACGGCAGGTCGATCAGCGCATCGACGAGCTTGCGGCCGGGAAACTCGTAGCGCACGAGCACCCATGCGACCCACGTTCCCATCACGGCGTTGATCATCGCAGCCGCCAGCGACGCACCGAAGCTCAGTTGCAGCGCGTGGATCACGCGCGGGTCGCTCCATACTTCCCACAACTTTTCCCAGCCCAGTCCGGCACTCTTCAGGAAGACGCCGGCCAGCGGTATCAGCACCACGAGGCTCAGATACGCGACGCTGAAACCGAGCGTGAGCCCCAGGCCGGGGATCACGCGGCGGGCGCGGCGCGGGCGCGCCGGAACGTCGACGGCGACCGCGTTCATGCGTGCATTCCGTGCCGGAAACGGGCGGGCAGCGTGGGCATCCGCTTGAGTCTCAGCGCGCGGCCTGCGCCTGATCGAATATCCCGCCATCGGCGAAATGCTGTGCGTGCGCCTCGGCCCAGGAGCCGAAACCCTCTTCGATGGTGACGAGCTCGAGCTGCGGGAAGCGCGCCAGGTCCGCGGGATCGGCATGCTGCGCTTCGCGCGGCCGGTAGTAGTGCTTCGCCGCCAGCTTCTGTCCGGCCGGGGTGTAGAGGAATCGCAGATAGGCCTCGGCGACGGCGCGCGTACCCTTGCGATCGACGTTCCTGTCGACCAGCGCGACCGGCGGTTCGGCCAGGACGGACAGCGACGGCACCACGATATCGAAGCGATCCTTGCCGAGTTCCTCCTTCGCCAGGAACGCCTCGTTCTCCCAGGCGAGCAGCACGTCGCCGATGCCGCGTTGCGCGAACGTGGTGGTGGCGCCGCGCGCGCCGGTATCGAGCACCGGCACGTTGCGGTAGAGCGCCGCGAGGAATTCCTTCGCCTTGGCCGCATCGCCACCGTTCGCACGCAGCGCCCAGGCATAGGCCGCCAGATGATTCCAGCGTGCGCCGCCGGAGGTCTTGGGATTGGGCGTGATCACGGCGATGCCGGGCTTCGCGAGGTCGCCCCAATCGGCGATGCCCTTCGGATTCCCCTTGCGCACCAGGAACACGATGGTCGAGGTGTAGGGCGCGCTGCGATGCGGCAGGCGCGATTGCCAGTCGGCGGGCAACAGCTTCGCCTTCTCGGCGATGGCGTCGATGTCGAAGGCCAATGCCAGCGTGACGACGTCCGCTTCGAGTCCGTCGATCACCGCGCGCGCCTGCTTGCCGGAACCGCCGTGCGAGGCCTGCACGCGCACGGTGTCGCCGGTCTTCGCCAGCCATTCGGCGGCGAAGGCGGTATTGACTTCGCGATAGAACTCGCGCGTCGGGTCGTACGAAACGTTGAGCAGTTCGACGTCCTTCGCTTGCGCAGCGAAGGCGGCGAGGGCGAGCAGGACGGAAGCGAGGATCTTCATGTCGATTTCCTTGCGATCAGAACGCGACCTGCACGCGCGAGAAGAAGGTCTTCTCGATGTCGCGGTCGCCGCCATCGGGCGCGCCGCCATCGAAGCGTGCGCGCGTGTGGTTGAACGCCAGTTTCAGGTTCGGCGTCAGGAACCAGTTGAGGCCCATCCCCCAGGCCCGCGAACGGGTGGCGGCGCCGGCGGGATCGGCGTAGCGCGGGAAGGCCTCGTCGTCGATGTCGAGCTCGCCGTAACGCGCCACGACTTCGAACGCGCCCCAGCCGCCACCGGCCGGGTCGAAGGGCCGGTCGGGTTTCGCCACGCCCTTGTAGCCCGCGTCCTCGCCGGTCAGCACCCAGCTGCCCGTGAGCTGCCAGGCTCGATGCGCCAGTTCGATGCGCGAATCCGCCGCGCCGGGAATCAGCACTTCCTGTTCCGACTCGATGTATTCGGCCTGCAATCCGAAGGCGTTGCGGTACCAGTAGGCCTGCGGCGTCCAGCGCACGTGATCGCCGTGCGCCGCGACGCTGCCGCGATAGTTGAAGAACACGTTCTGGCCGGGCGTGCGGTAGCGCGGCAGAAAGGCATTGCCCGCGCCGTCCTTCTCGCCGACGCTCGCGGCGAATCCGACGCCCAGGCCGGACAGCGCGTTGGCCGCGTTCTTCCAGGGTTCGAAGAACACGCGGCCCTGGAACTCGACGTTGTCGTCCGGATCGCTGGCACTGGCATTGCGGCCGTCCGGCGCGCCGTTGAACACGCCGGCGGCGTAGGTCACCGTGCCCTTCGCGAACTCGCCGAACACCTGCGCGCCGACATCGCGGCTGGGCGCAAGCTCGGCGGGAAAGCCGCGCTCGATCATCGCCAGCGCATTCCACGAAGCCAGCCGCTCCAGTCCGATCGGACCCTTCATGCGCCCCACGCGCAGCGACCAGCGCGGATCGAACTTCACGTCGATGGTGGCGTCGATCAGCGTGACGCTGTCATCGGCCAGTTCCGGCACGATGCGGAAGGCCAGCAGACTTCCGAGATTGCCTTCCAGCGAAGGCCGGATGCGGCGGAACAGGAAGCTGTCGTTGAGCGGCACGCCCTCGTCGTCGAAGAAGGCGCGGTGGTCGAGCTGCATGCCGCCCTTGAGGCGGATCTCGAAATCGCCGCGGGCGTTCTTCACCGAAAGACCCTTGTCGCCGACCGCCACTACCGGGACCGTCGGCGCCCGGGCCGCGGCTTCCTCGGCCTGCAGTTCGAGCTTGCGTTCGAGGATGCGCAGGCGCTGGTCGAGCGCGGCCACGG
>CAMLOR010000186.1 GCA_946481615.1 uncultured Aquimonas sp. | reverse complement strand
TGTCGCTGGTGCTGCCGATGGCGGTCTCGCTGTTCCGCATCACCTCGCCCATGCAGTACCTGGGCGTGGCCGCCTTCGTGGCCTGGACCTACGGCATCGACCTCACGCCGCTGCAGTGGATCTCCGGCGTGGCGCTGGCGGTGGCGATCAGCCTGGGCTCGGTGGGACTGCCCGGCCAGGTCAGCTTCATGGCCACCAACCTGCCGGTGACGACGGCGATGGGCCTGCCGGTGGAACCGCTCGGCGTGCTGCTCGCCATCGACACGCTGCCCGATGTGTTCTCCACCGTCGGCAACGTCACGGCGGATCTCACCGCCACCAGCGTGGTGGCGAAGCGCGAGCCCGCGGGCTGAACGTGCTTCGGCGCCCCGCCGCGGCGGGCGGGGCGCTCGGGCTGCGTCGCTGGCTCAGAACTCGATGTCGAAATCGCGCACGCGCATGACACGGTGCGAGATGGCGTAGCTCGCCAGCACGCCCGGCTGGGCGTTGGCGTTGCGGACCTCGGTCAGCGACTGCACCACGGCCGGCAGGCCATGCGCCTCGTGCGTCCGGACGTCGGTGCCGTCGAAAAGGCCGTATTGCAGCGCGTGCCGTCCGGGCAGCAGGCCGATGCGCACGCGTCCGCCGTCGCTGCCGGTGACGAAGTCGCCGCCATCGATCGGCGACTGCGCCAGTTCGATCACATTGACCTGCTCGCACATCGGCAGCACCTGCGGCGCGCCGATGTCGCCGCTGCCGTCGATGGCCTGCCATTCGGTGTCGATGCAATGCGGCGCCGTCGCAGTGGAAATCGTGTCGAACGGCGCAGCCGGTGCGCTGCCGGCCGGGCGTTCGCCGCCGGGCAGGTTGTCGACGTAGGCCGCGCGCGTGGGAAGCGTCAGCACGAAACGGGTGCTCGCATCGAGGGCATCGCCGAGCATGAAGCCGGCCTCGAACGCCGCGCTCATCAGCGTCAGGCTCACCGCATCGGCGGGACGGTCCATCGCAATGCGCGCGCCGCCGTCGACAACGAACTCGCCCGTGGTCCACGAAACGGTCGGCTTGAAGAAGCGGACGGCGTCGAAATCGGCGCTGGCCGGCCCGTGGCGCGGCGCGAAGCTGAAGTCGTCCAGCACGACGGGCTCGCTGCCGAAGGCCACGCCCGCCGGAATGTCGATGATCTGCGCTTCGCCGGCGAGACCTCCGGCCGGCGCGCCCACGCCGTCGTTGGGCGAGTCTTCCCAGACGCCCTCGACGAAGCGCGCGATGAGGGCTTCGCAGTCCCGCGCTTCGATCAGCTGCTCGACCTCGCCCATCGGCACGCCCATCTCGATCAACTCGATGGAACCCTGCTGCAGGCGCGCGGCATCGTTGCCCAGGCCGTCATTGCGCGAGCCGGTGAAGGCGACGTTGCGCAGCGGCACGCCGGCCGCCGCGATCGAAGGGGCGGTGCAGCTTTCCTCGTTGCTCATCAGGCGCGGCGGCGCACCGTCGGCGCCGGGCACGATGGCGGCATTCCAGCTGTCGCGCGCCGAAAGATAGACGTTGAACGTGAGCGCGGGGCGGCCGTTGCGGCCTTCGACGATCACCACGCGCACCGCCTTTGCCTCGTCCGAATGGTTGGTGACGGCGAACAGCGTGGATTCTCCGCCGGCCGCGTGGAAATACGGCAATAGCACGGCCTCGCCGGTGCCGTCGGTAGTGCGCGTGAGCGCGGAAGCATCGGCCACGGCAATGAGCGCGGCGAGAGCGACGAACAGTTTCTTCTTCTTCATTCCTGGGGTTTCCGTCGTTGCGGGAGGATATGGTTCAACGCGATGACGGCGCGCGGAATGTCATCCCTCAACGAGGCTGTGACTTCGCGCAAGAATGGTCCTTCCGGCGTTCGCAGAAGTGTGCAGGTGGTGTCGTCGCAGTCCGTGCTCTTGCCGGGGTGGGGTGGCCGGCGATGCGAAGGCGGCTGAAGGTCGGCGGGTTCCCGCCCGAAGGGTCGCCGGCAGGAGGCCGGCGAGTTTCTCGCTCGTACACGGACGTACGATCGAGAAACCCCGACGACCTTCAGCTTCCCGCGAAGCGGGCGCCGCAGCCCTCGCCGGCCACCCCACCCCGGCAAGAGCACCCGCGACAACCGCCCGCGAACCACCTGCTCTCCACTCGAACTGGCGAAAACAAAAAAAAATGGGCGTGCCATGAAGGCACGCCCTGTCCTTGCCCCGGACCGAAAATCAGTCGTCGTCTTCGACCACCACCAGCGGGCGGTCCTGGATCACCAGTTCGACGCGGCGGTTCTGCTGGCGGCCGGCGGCGTCGGCGTTGCTGGCGACCGGATAGTTCTCGCCCAGGCCGCGGGCGGAGATGCGGCTGCCGTCGATGCCTTGCGCCACGAGATAATTGCGTACCGCGGCGGCGCGCCGTTCCGACAGCGATTCGTTGTACGCGTGCGAGGCCGTCGAATCGGTGTGGCCTTCGATGGCGACGCTGGCGTTGGGGCTTTCGCGCAAGGCCGCGACCAGTTCGTCGAGCGTGCGTTCGCTGCCGGGCTTGAGCTCGGCGCGATCGGTCTCGAACAGCACGTCGCCCAGCGTCACCACGAGGCCGCGTTCGGTGCGCTTGGTCTCGAGGTCGACGAGGCGGGCCTGCATCGTTTCGAGCGCGAGATAGGCCTGGTCGGCCTCCGCCCTCGCGCGCGCAGCGTCGGCGCGCGCGAGTTCCGCATTGCGGCGCTCCGCGTCGGCCAGTGCCAGCGCGGTGTCGGTCTCGTAGCGGCGCGCCTCGATCAGCAGCGCCTCGCGTTCGGTGCCAAGTTCGCGCGTGCGCGCTTCGGCGTAGCCGGCGAGACCCTCGGCTTCGGCCACCTTGATCAGGCGATCGGCGATGTACAGGTTGTGCGCATAGGCCTCGTCGCCCATGTCGTCGTAGTCGATCACCAGCGCATCGACGGCGTGGCGCGCGTCGACCAGTTCGTCGCCGGCGTAGGGCGGGATGCGCACGTCGGTTTCGACGCGGGCCAGTTCGTTCTGAAGCTGCACCACGGCCATCGGCGGGCCGTCCGGCGTGCTGGCGCAGGCGCCCAGCACCAGCGCGGCGAGCAATGCGGTGCACAGCGGTTTGATCGGGATGGGAGCGCGCATGGCCTCAGCCTCCGGTGCTGCGCGCGACTTCGGCACGCAGGGTTTCGATGGCGGTCTCGACCTCGGCCAGCGCGGCCTCGGCCTTGAACTGCCGCGAGCGCGCTTCGGCCACGCGGGCGTCGGCGCGCGCCTGGTCGGACGCCAGCACGGCATCGTCCCAATCGCGCTCGTCGTAGAGATAGGTGGCACGCGTGAGCGAGTCGTTCGCCACCACGAACTCGGCCGGCACGGTTTCGGCCGCACCTGCGCGTTCGGCGGCGGCGACGGCGCTGCGCGCCTGCGTCAACGCGATTTCCGCATCCTGCCTGCCGGCGAACGCCGGCCCCGACAGGGCCAGCGTCGCGGCCAGACACAAGGTCTGGACTTTCATGTCGCTTCTCCGGTGTGACCGGCGGTTTTCACCGGTCAGTCGTTGGCTTCTTCCTGGATCTCCTCGCCGGCTTCCTCGATGTCCTTGCCGGCACCTTCGACCGTGTTGCAGGCGGTGAGGAAGCTGCCGACGGACGCGGCGAGGAAGCTGGCGGCGATCAGGCGCTTGATGTTGTCGTTCATGGCGTTGCCCTCGAGTGGTTGTGGTTGTTTTCGTGGTGTTGCGCTTGTTATTCGTCGTCGTCGCGCGCCGCGAGCGTGCCCAGATCCACGCTGGAGGCATCGACGGTCTTGACGCCCTTGATGTCCTTGGCGATCTCGACCGCCAGATCGCGCTCGGCGGCGGAGCTGGCCGCGCCGCCCAGGGTGACGGCGCCATCCTTGGTTTCGACGGTGAGATCGAGGCCGTCGACGTCGTTGGAC
Organism: uncultured Aquimonas sp.; assembly: GCA_946481615.1. The sequence goes on along the minus strand of CAMLOR010000186.1, from coordinate 2,879 downwards.
ATCAGCAGCGACGATTTCACCTTGGTGGTGATCCACGAGTCGGCGATGGCTTCGCCGGCCTGCTCGGACGAGGGCACGCCGCCATCGGAAGGCTTGACCTCGATGCGGTTGTCGACCGATCGCACGCCGTCGGTGCGGCGCGCCAGGCGCGTGGCGAGATCCTTCTCGGCCCGCGTGGTGGCATTGCCGGTGAGCGTGACCTTGCCATCCATGGTGTCGACGCCGATGTCGAGGCCGTCGGTGCTGTCGTTCCACAACAGGCGCGACTTCACCGCGGCGGTGACGCTGGCGTCCTCGACGGCTTCGCCGAAGTCGCGGTCGTTGTCGGCGCTGCGTTCGCGGCGCTTGGCCTCGCCGCCCATCGTGATGCGGTTGTCGACGCGCTCGATGCCCTTGGCATTGAGCGCGACGCGTTCCGCCAGTTCCTTGTCGACCGATTCGTCGACCTCGCCGGTGAGGATGGCGGTATCGCCTTCCACGTCGACCGAGATCTCGAAAGGATTCAGATGACGGTTGAGCAGGATGGCGGTGCCGATCTGGCCTTCGAGGCGGGCCTCGTTGACGGCCTGCTCCATGCTCTTGTCGGCGGCCACGGCATGGCCGGCGAAACCGAGCAGCAAGGCAGCGGACACAGCGGTTGCGAGAGTGGTGGTCTTGGTCATGGCAGAGGCTCCGTCAAACGCGCGGGCGGCGGCCCATGACGAGCGACACCACGAAAAGGATGAGGAACACGAAGAACAGGATCTTCGCGATGCCGGCGGCGGCGCCGGCGATGCCGCCGAAGCCGAGGACCGCCGCGATCAGCGCGACGACGAAGAAGATCAGGGCGTAATGGAGCATGGCGGCTCTCCTTGGAATGATCGGCGCGACGGGGGATTCCGCCGCTGCCCACGTGCTGCACTCCAAGACGCGTGCCAGCGTGTTCAGCAAGCCGGACGGGCCGCGTTTTCAAGCAGTTGCGGTGCACGAGGCTGAACGAACCGTCGCGATTCGCACACCGGGCCCAACGTCTCCAATGCAATTTGCAAGCGCACTCCGGTACTCTCGCTTCCTCTTTCCACGAGACGGTGCCGATGAGCGAGCGCGAGCCCAAGAGCGGAGCACGGATCCTGCTGGTGGACGACGAAGCGCCGATCCTGCGCACCTTCCGCTACTGCCTCGAAGACGAGGGTTATCGCGTCACCACCGCGCAGACCGGCGCGCAGGCGTTGGCCGCGCTCGAGCGCGAAGTGTTCGACGTGTGCTTCCTCGACGTGAGCATCGGCGAGGAATCCGGGCTCGATCTGCTGCCGCGCATCAAGAGCGCGGCGCCGTGGATGCGCGTGGTGGTGGCGACCGCGCATTCGTCGGTCGACACCGCGGTCGATGCGATGCGCGCGGGTGCGTCCGATTATCTCGTCAAGCCGTGTTCGCCCGAGCAGCTGCGCTTCGCGGCGAGCAAGCAGGTCGAGGCGCGCCGTCTCGAAGCGCGCATCGAGGCACTGGAGAGCGAGCGCAACGCGGGCGCACCGACCGATCTTTCATCGAGCGCGCCGAGCATGGCGCAGGTGCTCGACGAGGCGCGCCGCGTCGCCGACACCGATGCCAGCGTGTTGATCCTGGGCGAGAGCGGCACGGGCAAGGGCGTCACCGCGCGCGCCATCCATGCCTGGAGCCATCGTGCGCGCGGCAATTTCGTCACGGTGAACTGTCCGTCGCTGTCGGCCGATCTGCTCGAGAGCGAATTGTTCGGCCACAGCCGCGGCGCGTTCACGGGTGCGCACGAGAGCACGCAGGGCCGCGTGGCGCAGGCCGACGGCGGCACGCTGTTCCTCGACGAGATCGGCGATTTCCCGCTCGCGCTGCAGCCCAAGCTGCTGCGCTTCGTGCAGGACAAGGAATACGAACGCGTCGGCGATCCGGCCACGCGCCGCGCCGACGTGCGCATCATCGCGGCCACCAATCGCGATCTCGAGCAGATGGTCGCGGAAGGCACGTTCCGCCAGGATCTGCTTTACCGGCTCAACGTCATCACGCTCAAGCTGCCGTCGCTGCGCGAGCGCCCCGAGGACGTGGTGACGCTCGCCGAGCGCTGCCTGCTGGGCTTCGCAGCAAGCTATCGCCGCCCGGCGCGCGGTTTCAACAGCGCCGCGCAATCGGCCATCCGTGCCTATCCGTGGCCGGGCAACATCCGCGAACTGCGCAACGTGATCGAACGCGCGGTGATCCTGTGCGCGGAAAGCGAAGTGACGCCGGCTCACCTGTCGATCGCGCAGGGCGCTTCGGCCGGCTCGGGCACGGTGCGCGTCGGCGCCGACTGCACGCTCGAAGCGCTCGAACGCGCGCACATCCTGGCCGTGATGTCGAACAGCGCGACGCTCGAAGCGGCAGCGACGACGCTCGGCATCGATGCTTCGACGCTTTACCGGAAGCGGAAGCAGTACGGGCTTTGAGCCGGGCGCTTCGCGGGACGCGGGGGCGCCGAAGCCCTCGCCGGCCACGCCACCCCGGCAAGAGCACGCGCCTCGACGCGCCATCACCTGCTCTTCACGACTCCCCCCGCCGCCACACGGCCCACACCGCGAGCCACACGGCAGCGAGTCCGGCCCAGCACAGGAAGGTGAAGAAGCCGGCGATCGCGGTGTCGGATTCGAGTGCATTCCAGCGCGAGAAGATGTTGAGCCAGTCGTGTTCGCCGCCGCCCACCAGCGGCAGTTCCTGGGCGCGTGCATCCGCCATGTAACGGGCCATGTAGCGCAGGTTTTCGCAGAACCAGGCGGCGCAGGCCGCGGCCGAGAGCAGCTGGCCGCGATGCAGGAAACGCACGGTGGTGATCGACGGGAAGACGAACTGCATCAGCGTGCCGCCGTAGAGGCTGGCGGTGTCGCCGAACACGCGGA
>CAMLOR010000185.1 GCA_946481615.1 uncultured Aquimonas sp. | reverse complement strand
TGGTCGCCGGATTCGAAGAAGCTCGCCTTCGGCGACAAGAAGCAGCGCCTGCGCGTGCTCGACATCGCCAGCGGCGCCATCACCGACGCCGACCGCGGCACGCACGACGACATCGACGAGTATTCGTGGTCGCCGGACAGCCGCTGGCTCGCGTACGCCAAGACCAACGCCAGCCGCAATTCCTCGATCTGGCTGTATTCGCTGGAAGCGAAGGAGGCGCGCCAGCTCACCGGCGACGAAACCGCCGAGAACGATCCGGTCTTCGACCCGCAGGGCCGCTATCTCTATTTCACTTCGAACCGCGACTACAACCTCGCGTTCTCGGCCTACGAGTTCAACTTCCTCTACCAGAACGCCACGCGCATCTACGCCGCCACGCTCGCGGCGGAGGGGCCTGCGCTGTTCCGCCCGAAGAGCGACGAAGTGGGCGAGGAAGCGAAGCCCGAGGCGGCGAAGGACGACGCGCCCAAGCCGTTGCGCATCGATTTCCCCGGCTTCAACCAGCGCGTGGTCGCGCTCAACGCGCCGGGCGGCAACTACGGCGGACTCTCGGCCAACGGCGACGGCGTGTTCTTCCTCGCGCGCGCCGACGGCGGCGACGGCGGCGAACTGCGCTTCATCGGCCTGGCGGCGGAAGACACGCCAAAACCCGTGGCGCAGGTGACGGGCTATTCGCTGGCGCCGGGCGGCGACAAACTGCTGCTGCGCCGCGGCCCGCGCTTCGCCATCGTCGATGCCAAGCCGTCGGCCGATTTCGACGCCAACGTGATGCCGCTCGGCCGCATGGAACTGCGCATCGAGCCGCGCCGCGAATGGCGCCAGCAGTTCGTCGACGGCTGGCGCATCCTGCGCGACTGGTTTTACGACCCCGGCATGCACGGCAACGACTGGAACGCCATCCGCGCCAAGTACGAGCCGCTCGTGCCGCACATCGCCTCGCGCGCCGACCTCGATTTCGTGCTGCAGGAAATCGCCGGCGAGGCCAACTCGGGCCATGTCTATGTCGAACGCGGCGACGAACCGCGCGTGGAGCGCAAGGCAGGCGGCCTGCTCGGCGCCGAACTGGCGGACGACGCCAGCGGCTACGTGCGCATCGAACACGTCTACGCCGGCGAGAACTGGAACCCGCAACTGCGCTCGCCGCTGACGGAGCCCGGCGTCGACGTGGCCGAAGGCGAATTCATCCTCGCCATCGACGGTACGAGCACGCACGGCGTCGACAACGTCTACCGCCTGCTCGAGAACAAGGCCGATCGCATCGTCACGCTGCGCGTCAACCGCACGCCGCAGGAAGCCGGCGCGCGCGAAGTGCGCGTGCGCACGCTGGCGAACGAACAGGGCCTGCGCTATCTCGACTGGGTACAGTCGCGCCGCCGCATGGTCGAGCAGCTTTCCGACGGCCGCATCGGCTACATCCACGTGCCCAACACCGCGGTGGAAGGCTCGCGGGAGCTGTTCAAGGGCATGCTGGCCTTCGCCTCGAAAGACGCGCTGGTCATCGACGACCGCTACAACGGCGGCGGCTTCATTCCCGATCGCCTGATCGAATTGCTTTCGCGCACGCCGCTCAACTACTGGAAGCAGCGCGGCCTGGAGCCCAACCCGACGCCGCTGCTCAACCACCGCGGCCCGAAGGCGATGCTGATCAACGGCCTGTCGAGTTCGGGCGGCGATGCGCTGCCTTACTACTTCCGCAAGATGAAACTCGGGCCGCTGTTCGGCACGCGCACCTGGGGTGGCCTGATCGGCATTTCCGGCAATCCGCGGCTCTCCGACAACGGCGGCATCAATGCGGCCACCTTCCGCTTCATGTCCGACGACGGGCAATGGGCGGTGGAAAACGAAGGCGTGGCGCCGGACTTCGAAGTGATCGATCGGCCGGAGCTTCTGGCCGCCGGGCGCGACCCGACACTGGAAGCGGCCGTGCAGCACCTGCTGCGCGAACTGGAGGCGAATCCGCCGCAGCCGGTGGCAGCACCGCCGGCGCCCTCGGTCTTCCGTTAGCCCCGTCGTCCCCACGCAGGCGGGGACCCAGGTGCGAGGCCGTCATTCCCGCGCAGGCGGGAATCCAGGTACGAAGCACGCCGACAGTCCCGGCACCTGGGTTCCCGCCTGCGCGAGAACGACAGCGTTTACGTGCACGGCGTCGCATTTCGCTATGCTGCGCGCACCCTCGATCGCGGTGGCTGCGCCCGGATGCGCTGTTTCGTCTTCAAGAGCCTGAGGAAGGCCGATACCTACGTCTACCTGGCCGGCCGCGAGGGCGCCGGCCTGCTCCCGCCGCCGCTGCAATCGGCCCTGGGCGAACTGCAGTTCGTGATGGAACTCGATCTGGCGCCGGGCCGCCGGCTGGCGCGCGAGAACCCGGAAACCGTGCGCGAAAACCTCGCCGTCCGCGGCTTCCATATCCAATTCCCGCCGGAGCCGAGTGCGAATGGCGCCGATTGAGCGCGCCGGCGGCGCAGGAAGGCTCGCCGCGCTGGCGGGGTTCCTGCCTCCCGCGCTGCTCGCACTGCTGCCGCTGCTGCACCCGCACCCTGCGCTCGGCGCCGGGCCGGTGCTGGCGCTGCCGCTGTTCCTGCTGGCGGCGGTGCAGGCTGCCGGCTATCGCTACGAACCGACCTGGCTCGGCGCGCTGCGCGAACGCGGCGCCGCCGCGGGCATCACGATGTGGCTGGCGACCGCCGCCCTCGCCGCGCTGCTGGCCTGGCCCGCCTGGCGCCTGATCCAGACCGGCGCCCTGGGCGCGGTGCTGATGTGCAGCCTCGCCGCCGCGCTCGGCCTGCTCGCGCTCTGGCGCGTGTGGCCGGTGTTCGGACTGGTGTTCCTGTGGGACGAGGCCACCGTGACCGGCGCGCTCGCCACGCCGGGCCGCTGCCTGCGCATGGCGCGCAACGTTCCCGATTCGCACGAAGGCGACGGCCTGCGCGGGCTCGGCGCCGCGGTGGCGATGCTGTTGCTGTGCGGCGGCGCCGCCGCACTGGCCTGGGACGGTCTCTGGCCCGATCCTTCGGTGCGCCGCTATCTGCTGCTGGCCTGGGCCGTCGCGCTGGCGCCGGCCGCGGCCTGGGTGGTGGTCGAGCTGACGGCGCAACGCCTGCTCGAAGAAGAAAGCGAACCGCTCGAAGCGGCGGCCGCCGAACTGGAGTTCTCGCCGCCTTCCACGCCGATCGAAGGCGCCACCGTCACCGACAAGCTCTACGCCGCCGCGCGCGCCGGCCGCGTCGACGACGCCCTCGCGCTGCTCGAAGCCGGCGCCGATCCGCACGCGCTGCCCGACGCCGGCGCGCGCGACCAGCGTGCGTTGCCGGTGCTGGCCGCGCTGCTCGCCGATCTGCGCCTGCTGCGCGCATTGATCGGCGCGCGCATCGATCTCAATCGCCGCCACGCCGGCCTCACGCCGTTGCTGGCGGCCACGCGCGATTCCTGGCATGGCCGCCCGGAAGCCGTGATGACGCTGCTCGCCAACGGCGCCGATCCGCGCCTGGCCGATGCCGACGGCCGCGCGCCGCTGCACGGCGCCGCGCTCAGCGTCGATCCCGCCGTCGCCGCGCTGCTGCTCGACGCCGAAGCGCCGCTCGATCCGGTCGACCGCGAAGGCTGGAGCCCGCTCGGCGTGGCCTGCGCCAACGGCAACTGGCGCCAGGCCAAGTTCCTGCTCGAACGCCATGCGAAGACCGAACCCGAAGGCGGCCAGCCCGCGCTGCTGGCTGCGGCCGGCGGCGAAGACGACGCGGCGGGCGTGAAACTGCTGCTCAAGTTCAAGGCGCGCGTCGATGCGCGCGGCCGGCTCAACCGCAGCGCGCTGCACGTGGCCTGCCTCGCCGGCAATCACGAGATCGCGCAGGCGCTGATCGAGGCCGGCGCCGACGTCAACGCGCGCGACGAACACGGCATCACGCCGCTGATCGAAGCCACGCGCGCCGGCAGCATCGACACCCTGCGCGTGCTGGCGTCGAAGCGGCCGGACGCCTCCGCGGTCGACAACCTCGGCCGCAACGCACTCGCCATCGCTTGCCAGTCGGCGCGCGGCGGCGTGGAGACCGTCGACCAGCTGATCGCGATGGGCGTGGACCCCGCGCAGCCCTGCCGCGACGGCCGCCTGCCGATCGATTACGCGGTGGCGGCGGGGCGCTGGTCGCGCGTCGCGCGGCTGGATCCCGACTACCCGCTGCCGGCCTGCGTGGCCGATGCCAGCGAAGAACTCGCCGAAGTGCCGCCGCTGGCGCGCCTGCGCGTGGCCTTCGAGGCGCATCGTCACGACCATCTGCGCGAACTGCTGCCGATGCTGCGCGGCGAGCACGCGGCGATCGCCGATCTGGTGGTGGAACTGGCGCCGCGCCTGGATGCCGGGTCGCTGCGTCTGGTGCTGCCGGCTTGCGAACACGTCGTCGACGAGAACGGCGACACCCTGCTGTTCCGCCTGTTCGATCTCGGACCGGAGGCCGCGCCTGCCATCGCTGCGCTGCTCGAGCGCGGCGCGCAGCCCGGCGGCACCGGCGGGCTGGCGCGTTTCCTTGCGGCCGCAGGGCCCTCGCTCGTGCCGTACGCGGCGGCGACGGAGGTTTTCGTTGCGACTGCCGACGACGCGATGTCCGCCGCTCCGGCGACCGACGGGGACGCTGGCACTGCCGAAACCCCGCGCGATTCGCAGACGGCGATTTCCGCACCCGCAATCCAAACTCGCGGCGCCGCGATGCGCGCCGCGCCGCTGCGTGCGCCGGCTTCGCGCTCAGCATCGCGCGTGGATGACGACGAAGGCGAACGCCTCGCGCTCGATCTGCTTTCGCGCGGCGCCGATGCCTTCGCGCGCAGCGCCGATCGCACGCCGCCGTTGATCCTGGCCATCCGCCGCGACTGGCCGCGCCTGGTCGCCGCGCTGCTCGCGGTCGGCGCCGATCCCGAAGCGCGCGACGCGCGCGGCAACACCGCGCTGCTCACCGCCTGCGCGCTGGGCCACGAGGACGCCGTGCGCGCGCTCGTCGCGCACGGCGCGCAACCGGGCGCGCGCGCGGCCGACGGGCAGACCGCCCTGGGCCTGGCGTTGTCGTCGGGTCGGCGCGAGATTTCGCGCTGGCTGGAATGGCCGCGCTGGCCGCTGCCGCGGCGTGCGCTGCGCGCCTCCGATCTGCCGCACGCGGCGCAGGAAGGCGATGCCGATGCCGTGCGCCGCCTGCTCGATCTGGGCCTGCCCTTGCACGCCACCGATGCGCAAGGCTGCACGGCGTTGCTGCGGGCCTGCGGCGGCGGGCATCTCGCGCTCGTGCAGCTGCTGCTCGAGCGCGGGGCCAATGCCTCGCTCGCGGCGCGTTCGGGCGCGACCTGCCTGAGCGCGGCCTTGAGCATGAAGCACGATGCCGTCGTGCAGGCGCTGCTCGCGGGCGGTGCCGATCCGAACCAGGCGTTGCCGGGCGGCATCACGCCGCTGATGGTGGCCGCGGCGCTCGGGCAGCCCAAGGGCGTGCAGGCGCTGCTGGCGCACGGCGCCGATGCGCGCGCGGCCGACGGCGAGGGCGGTACGGCCTTGCACGCCGCGGCGCAGTACGGTTTCGCGGCGCGCGATCGCTCGCGCGCGGTGGCGACCTGGGACGCGCTGCTGTCGGCCGGCGCCGATGCGGACGCCGCGAACGCGCCCGGACAAACGCCCCTGCTGCTGCTGCTCGGCGCGCGTGCCGAAGCCGGTACGTCCTGCGACGAGGAAACCGTGCTGGCGCAGCTGGAGCGATTGCTGTCGCGCAATGTTTCGCTGTCGGCGCAGGATCGCCGCGGCTTCGGTCCGCTGCACCTGGCCGCGCTGCACGGACTGCCGCGCGTGCTGCGCGCGCTGCTGGCGGCCGGCGCCGATCCGGACCTGCGCGACGGTATCAACCGCCGGCCGCAGGAGATCGCGCTGATGCGCGGCTTCGTCGACATCGCCCAGGAATTCGAACCGCCCAAGGCTGCGCCTTCTATCGCGCGGTTCTTGCGGACCTGAGGCGGGGCCCTAAGGCAACTCGGGATCTCGATCCCGATCCGCCTCGAACAGGCGCTCCAGGTCCTTCAGCGCTTCCTGGCTCGACTGGATCAGCGCCGCTTCGTCGTCATACACCAGATGCTGTTGCCGCAGCAGCGCCTCGTCGTGCTGGCGGAAGCGCGCCACGCGTTCGGCGGCCACGTCCTCGGGAATGCCGAGCGCCTGCAGTACCCGTTCGCCCAGCACCAGGCTCGAATGGAAGGTCTCGCGCACGATTTGCACGTCCATGTCCATCAGGCGGAAGGCGTGCTGGCGGTTGCGTGCGCGGGCGTAGACCTTCAGGTGCGGGAACATGCGCTTGACGATGCGCGCGGTGCGCACGTTGGCGTCGGGGTCGTCGGTGGTGAGCACGAAGATCTCGGCCTTGTCGGCGCGCGCGGCGCGCAACAGGTCGGCGCGCGCCGGATCGCCGAAATAGATCTTGCTGCCGAAGCGGCGCGAGAACTCCACCTGCTCCGGACTGTTTTCCAGCGCGGTGAAGGCCACCTTCTGCGCGCGCAGCAGGCGGCCCACGATCTGCCCCATGCGGCCGAAGCCGGCGATGATGACGCGCGGTTCGTTGTCCTCGATCTGGTCGTACTCGGGCGCCGGCTGCCTCCTCGACACCGCCCCCGCCCAGCGCGCCACCGCCAGCAACAGCAGCGGCGTGGCGGCCATCGACAGGCCGACGATGGCGTTGAGCGTGTCGCGCAGGCCGGCGTCAAGCAGGCCCGCCTTGAAGGCTTCGCCGAACACCACGAAGCCGAATTCGCCGCCCATCGCCAGCGTGGTGCC
>CAMLOR010000184.1 GCA_946481615.1 uncultured Aquimonas sp. | reverse complement strand
CGCCGTCCACCACCGGCACGCCGCTGATGTTGCGCGCGCGGGTGAGCTTGAGCACCTCGCCGATGGTGGTCTGCGGGCCCACGGTGAAGGGCTCGCGGATCACGCCGGCCTCGAAGTTCTTGACCTGCGCCACGTGCGCGGCCTGTTGTTGCGCGCTCATGTTCTTGTGCAGGATGCCGATGCCGCCCAGCTGCGCCATCGCGATGGCGAGGCGGGCCTCGGTCACCGTGTCCATGGCGGCCGAGAGGATGGGCAGGTTCAGCGAGAGGCTGCGCGTCAGGCGCGTGGCGAGCGACACGTCCTTGGGCAGTACCGCCGAGTGCGCGGGCACGAGGGAAACGTCGTCGAAGGTGAGGGCTTCGGCCTGGATGCGCATGACGCGGAACTCCTGGCGAGGGTGCGGATAAACCCGAAATTGTATCATCGCCGACTTTCCCGACGCACCCCGAGCCCCGCTTGCCCGACTCCGCCCGCCGCCCCCGCCCTCCGTTCGGCCTGCTCTGGCTGGCGGCCATGCTGCTGGCCGCCAGCGCACTGCGCGCCGGCCTCGTGACCGTGACGCTGGCCGGCAGCGCGGGCTGCCGCTATTGCCTGGTGGCGCCGGTGCTGGGGCACGATGCCGTGCTGCTGGCGGTGGCCTGGGGCTGCCTGGCGCTGGCGGCGCTGGCCGCCTCGCGCTGGCTGCGCACGTTCTTCGTGCTGCCGGCCTTGCTCGTGATGCTGGCGATGGCGGCCGACGTGGCGGTGTTCGCGACGCTGGGCATGCGCCTGTATGTCTTCGACGTGTTCAAGTTCGGCGGCGAAGGCGCGGCCTTCGGCGATTTCGTCGCCGCCCTGCTGCGCTCGTCGGGCGCGTTCTGGCTGGTGGCCGCGATCGTGGCACTGCTCGGCACGCTGCTGGCGCTGTGGCCGACGGCGCAGGCGAAGGGCTGGGCGCGCCGGCTGGGCGTCGCGGCGGGCGTCGCGGCGCTGTTCGCGATCGGCACGCGGCTGGTCGACCCGGCCTTCATCAACGCGGACGGTTTCCTCAACGTGGTGGAGCTGCACCACGCGCAGGCGGTGAACACGCCCTACTCGCCTGCTTTCGTGGAAGCGCTGGCGCGCCGCGACGCGACGCTCGCCGCGCGATGCCACGAAGGGCGGCAACGGCGGCCGGACCTGATCGTGCTGGCGGTGGAATCGCTGTCGAGCTACCAGAGCGCGCTGCACGGCGGGCCCAAGGATTTCACGCCGGAACTCGATGCCATCGCGCGCGGCAACACCTGGTTCACGCACTTCTTCGCGAACGGTTTCTCGACCGACGCCGGCCTGATCGCGCTGCTCACCGGGCGCGCGCCGGTGCCGGCCGTGGGCCGCTACCGCAGCACGGATGCCTTCGCGGGCTTCGACGATCCGGAGCGCTCGGTCGCCCTTCCCCTGCATGCCGCCGGCTACGAAGTCGCCTTCTTCACGACGGGCAATCTGGGCTTCCTCGACAAGCGTCCCTGGCTGGAAGCGCTGGGCTTCGATCATGTCGAAGGCTCGGAAGCGCCGTTCTACGCGGGCTGGCCGCGCTACGGCTTCGACGCGGCCGAGGACCGCGCGCTGTATCTGCGACTGTTCGACTGGATGGACAAGCGCGACGCCGCCACGCCGTTCTTCGCCTTCGCGCTCACGGTGCAGAGCCACCCGCCCTTCGTGGCGCAGGACACCGGGAAACTCGACGAGCCGGCGGTGTTCCGCGCCGTCGATGCGCAGGTCGGCCGCTTCGTGCGAGAACTGCGCGAGCGCGGCTTCTTCGAGCACGGCGTGCTGATGATCACGGGCGATCATCGCAGCATGACGCCGCTGCATTCGGAGGAGCGCGCGACGCACGGCGCCGAAGCCTTCGCGCGGGTGCCGTTCGTGATCGTCGGCGATTCGGGACTGCCGGCGGGCGCCGTCGACGGTGCCTTCCAGCAGACCGACTTGCTGCCTTCGCTCGCCGATCTCACGGCCGCGGAAAGTTGCACGCGGCTCGACCAGGGGCGTTTCCTGCGGCCGGATCCGCAGCCTGCGTCCTGGGTGGTTCACGCGCGCGGCGACGCGCGCAATCGCGTCGATGTCTGGTTCGGCGAAGGCCACGGCGCGTTGCTGCTGCGCGGCGACCAGAGCGAATGGATCGGCGACCGGCCGCCGCAGTGGCAGGCGATCGCGGATGGCATCCACCGCGATCGCATCGAGCGCGGGGCGCTCGACAGCGATATCCAGGAGCTGGTGCGGATTCTTGGCAACCGCTAGTCAGCGACTCGCCGAGTTCGGCCTCGAGGCACGGGTTCGACAGGCTCACCCCGAACGGTGGTCGCGATGCGACGCTACAGCAGGGCCAGCGTCAGGCCCGGCCACCAGGTGATGACGAGCAGCGCCAGCCCCACCAGCACGAAGAACGGCAGGCAGGCGCGCGCCAGCGTCAGCACGTCGCTGCGGAAGCGGTAGGCGGCGATGACGAGATCCATGCCCATCGGCGGCATGAAGTAGCCGATCTGCAGGTTGGCCAGCATCACGATGCCGAAATGCACCGGATGGATGCCATAGCCCACCGCCACCGGCAGCAGCAACGGCGTGAGCACGACGATGGCCGAGAAGATGTCCATCATCATGCCGACCAGCAGCAACAGGCCGTTGAGCAGCAGCAGGAAGCCGAAGGCGCTGTCGACGTGCGCCTGCACGAACTCGAAGAGCTTGCGCGGCACTTCCTGGTCGACCAGCCAGTTCGACATCGCCATGGCGGCGCCGAGGATGACGAGGATGGCGCCGACCAGGCGCATGGCCTCCGCCATCACCTCGGGCAGCTTCCCCAGGGCGATCTCGCGGCGGATCAGGACCGTGGTCACCAGCACGTAGAGCGCCGTCACGGCGGCCGCCTCGCTGGCGGCGAACAGGCCGGAATAGATGCCGCCCAGCACGATGAAGGGCAGCGGCAGCTCCCAGCGCGCGTCCTTCAGCGCCGCCCACAGTTCCCGCGCGTCGATGCGCGTGCGGCGCGGCAGCGCGCGCCCCACCCACACCGCGTGCAGCGCGAGGATGGCGATCATCAGGAAACCGGGCAGCAGGCCGGCCAGGAACAGGTCTTCCATCGTCACCGGGATTTCGGTGGCGAGCTGGCCGGCGACGAAACCGAACACGATCAGCGGCAGCGAGGGCGGGAACAGCAGGCCCAGACTGCCTGACGACGTGACGAGGCCGAGGCTATAGCGCTGCGGATAGCCCGCGGCGCGCAGCGTCGGATACAGCAGCGCGCCGATGGCGACGATGGTCATGCCGCTGGCGCCGGTGAAAGCGGTGAAGAAGGCGCAGGTCACCAGTGCGACGATGGCCAGGCCGCCGGGCAGCCAGCCGAGCAGTGCCTCCGACAGATGCACCAGACGCTTGGGCGCGCCGCTCTCGCTGAGCACGTAGCCTGCGAGCGTGAACAACGGGATGGCGATGAGCCCGGGCATGTCGCCCAGGCGGTAATACTCCACGGCGACCGCGATCAGATCGTAGCCGGCGAAGTGGAAACCCAGCAGCGCGACGCTGGCGATCGCCGCGAACAGCGGCATGCCGCACAAGGCCAGCAGCAGCACGAAACACAGCGCGAGCAGGTGCGACGCGCTCAATGCAGGTTCTCGCCCGGCTGCGGCGGCCCCGCCAGCGCCGCCGTCACGAAGCGCAGGCTCATCAGGCCGAACCCCAGCGGCAACACCAGCATCGGCATCCAGCTCGGGATGCCGAGCACGAACGGCACCGGCGCTTCGCGCTCCAGCCCCACCAGCCCCGCGCCGAAATACGCCAGCAGGCCGGCGACCACGGCCGCGGCGAGCTGCGTGAGCGTCCACAGCGCGCGCCGCACGCGCGGCCCGGCGATGCGCTGGAAGACGTCGATCATGATGTGCTGGCGCTGCCGCGTCGCGCCCAGCGCGCCGAGCAGCGCCACCCACAGCACGCCCATGCGCGACAGCGGTTCGGCCCAGGTCAGCCCGGTCTCGAAGAACAACCGCAGCCCGATCTGCAGCACCGACAGCAGCAGCAGGGCCAGCAGCATCGCCGCCAGCAGCGCGTTCTCCGCCCGGTGCAACCGCTGCCGCCAGCGTTCGATCATTGCGAACCCAGCGCGCCCTTCACCGCGGCCAGCGTCTCGGCCGACAGCGCGCCTTCGTCCACCAGCTGCTGCGTCACCTTCGCGCCGACCTCGGTCCAGTAAGCGACGTCTTCGGCAGGCGGCGCGACGGCGGTGACGCCCTGCTTCTCGAGCACGGCGCGCGCCTCGGCATCGGCCTTGCGGTTGCCGGCATCGATGCGTTTGGCGCCTTCGCCGAAGGCCGCGATCACGGTGGCACGATCGGCTTCCGAAAGTTTGTCGAACGCTTTCTGGTCCACGGCGACGTAGCCGACGACATAGGTCAGCGGCAGGTCGAACAGATGCTTCACCTTGGTGTGCCACTGCAGCGCGATGGCGCCGGCCGTGGTGTTGCCGACGGTGTCGACGAGGCCGGTCTGCAGCGCGGTGAACACATCGCCCAGTGGCAACGGGATCGGCTCGATGCCGCCGGCCTTGAAGGTTTCCTCCGCGATGCGGTCGTTCTGCGGCACCCACACCTTGGCCGACCGCAGATCGTCGCGCGTGACGATGGGCTTCGTGCCCATGAGATAGGCGAAGCCCACGCCGCTGATGCCCACGATCCGGAAGCCGTTCTGCGCGAAGCCCTGCACCAGCAGCGGATCGATCTTCGCGCGCACCGCATCGACCTGCGCATAGTCGCGGAACAGGAACGGCAGGCTGTAGACCTGCGCGTCCTTGTAGACGAGCGTCAGTTCGCTGCCGGTGAAGGCGCCGCCCTGCAGCTGGCCGAGGCGGATCTTGCGCAGCACCACGGCGTCGTTGCCCATCACGCCGCCGGGATAGAACTTGATCGTGACGCGGCCTTCGGTGCCCTTGGCGATGGCATCGCCGGCGGCGCGCATCTCCTTCATCCAGAGCGAGCCGTCGGGCGCGAGGCTGGCGATCTTGAGCGTGGACTGCGCGTTCGCCGCGAACGCCAGCAGCGACAACAGGCCGAACAGGAACGTACGCATCAGAAATAGTCCTTGGAAGTGGCGAGCAGCTCGCGTGCCTGCTGTTGGGCCAGGGTGTTGATCAGCGTGAAGCCCTCGGCCCGCGGTTCGGCGGCCAGCACTTCGTTCAACAGACGATCGTGCAATTCCTGGTCGAAGACGAGCCGTGCATACCAACGCGCGAACAGGGTCTTGGCGAACAGATTGCGTCCATCGGACTGCGCGATGGCGCGCTCGAAGGCGGCGCGCCCGGCTTCGGGCTTGCCGCCCACGGCTTCGGGGCGCAACGAATTGAGCACGCCCAGATAGACCCACGGCAAGCCGCGGTCGTGCGTCGGATCGAGTTCGACCACACGCTGCAGCAGCGCCTCCACCTTGGGAATGTCGGCGATGGCGGCGAAATCCTCGCTGTGGGTCTGCACCCACGCGGCCCAGGCGCCACCCAGCGAGTACAGCACGGCGACGTTCCCGCTCGCCGCCACTTGTGCCGCGAACTCGTCGTACGGGCGATCCAATGCCTCGCACAGCGGTTTCGCATCGAGGCAGGTCGCGGTGCGTGCATAGCGCTGTGCGCGCGCGGCGAGCGTGGCGGCGCGCGCCGGATCGCTCACGAAGCTGCCGGCATACGAGGCGTACAGATCGGCCGCGGCGCGATGCGCGCCGGCGCTTTCCGGATTTCCCGTCGCCATCGCATCGAGCAGCAGCAGATAGGCCGGCAGGCCGTCGCGCACGGTGGCCGGATCGTCCTGGTCGAGAACCGCCTTGCCGAGATTGGCGGCGAAATCGTCGGCCGCGCGCTGCGCCAGGCTGGCGCAGCCGCCGAGCGCGATGCAGGCCAGCAGCGCGAGCGTGCGATGCAGTCGACCGACGGCAGATACGGCGAGAGTCATGCGCGCGCATCCGCCAGTTCGGCGGCCTCCAGCGTGTTTTCCATCAGCGTGGCCACCGTCATCGGCCCTACCCCGCCCGGCACCGGCGTGATCCACGCCGCGCGCTCGCGCGCGGCCGCGAAACCGACGTCGCCGACCAGCGTGCCATCCTCGAGACGGTTGATGCCCACATCCACCACCACTGCACCCGGCTTGATCCATTCGCCCGGCACGAGATTCGGCCGGCCCACGGCCACCACCACGATATCTGCCATGCCCACGTGACGGCGCAATGTCTCGCGCGGCGTGAACTTGTGACAGGTCGTGGTGGTGCAGCCGGCGATCAGCAGTTCGAGCGCGAGCGGCCGGCCGACGTGATTGCTCACGCCCACCACGACGGCCTCGCGGCCGCGCACGGGGCGGTCGGTGTGCGCCAGCAACGTCATCACGCCCTTGGGCGTGCACGGGCGCAGGCCGGGCTGGCGCAAGGCGAGCTTGCCGACGTTGGCGGCGTTGAAACCGTCCACGTCCTTGTCGGGATGGATGCGGTTGATGATGGGCGTGGCGTCGATGCCATCGGGCAGCGGCAGCTGCAGCAGGATGCCGTGCACGCGCGGATCGGCGTTGAGGCGGTCGATCAGCCCGTGCAGCTCGGATTCCGGCGTGCCGGCCGGCAGGTCGTGATCGTAGGAAGCGAATCCCACGCGCTCGACGGCGCGGCGCTTGTTGCGCACGTAGACCGCCGAGGCCGGATCGTCGCCCACCAGCACCACGGCCAGGCCGGGTCGCGAACGTCCCCTGGCGATGCGCGCCTGCACGCGCTCCCGCAGTTGCAGCAGCAGTTCGTCGGCGATCTTCTTGCCGTCCAGGAGGCGGGCGGGCATCGGCGTTCCGTTGGATACTGTG
>CAMLOR010000183.1 GCA_946481615.1 uncultured Aquimonas sp. | reverse complement strand
CCTTCTCGTGCGCGATCTGCTGCTGGCGCAGCTGCTCGGCGCGCTGGCGCTCGAAGCTCGTGTAATCGCCGACGTAGAGCTTGGCGCGGCCGTCGTTGAGATGCAGCGTGTGGGTGCAGACCTCGTCGAGGAATTCGCGGTCGTGCGAGATCAGCAGCAGCGTGCCCTGGTATTTGAGCAGCCACTGTTCGAGCCACAGCACGGCATCGAGATCCAGATGGTTGGTCGGCTCGTCGAGCAGCAGCAGGTCGCTCGGCGTCATCAGCGCACGCGCCAGGTTCAGGCGCACGCGCCAGCCGCCGGAGAACTCCGACACCGCCTTGTGATGCGTTTCGGCCGGGAAACCGAGGCCGTGCAACAGGCGGCCGGCGCGCGCGGTGGCGTCGTAGCCGTTGAGTTCTTCGAGGCGATGATGGGCTTCCGCCACCGCCTCCCAGTCCTCGCGCTGCATGGCGGCGGCCTCGGCCGCGATCGCCTTCGCCACCTCGGCATCGCCCTGCAGCACGAAATCGATGGCGGCATCCGGCAGCGAGGGCGTTTCCTGCGCCACGCTGGCGATGCGCGCCTTGCCGGGCAGGTCGAGGTCGCCGGCGTCGGCCTCGAGCTGGCGCTGCAGCGCCGCGAACAGGCTGGATTTGCCGGTGCCGTTGCGGCCGACCACGCCCACGCGCCAGCCGGCGTGCAGGGTCAGGTCGACGTTCGAGAGCAGCAGGCGCTGCCCGCGGCGCAGGGCGAAGTTGCGGAAGGAAATCATGGGGCCGCGCATTTTAGGGGAAAATCCCGCCCTCGCACGGAGAACCCCATGACCGACCCGCTGAACGCGATCGAGGCCCGCATCCTGGGCTGCCTGATCGAGAAGGAAGCCGCCACGCCCGAGCAGTATCCGCTCACCGAGAACGCCATCGTGGTGGCCGGCAACCAGAAGACCGCGCGCGAGCCGGTGATGGAACTCACGCCCGGCGAAGTCGGCCATGCCCTGCGCCAGCTCGAACCGCGCGGCCTGGTGCGCAGCGTGCACGGCGCGCGCGCGCAACGCTACGAGCATCGCTTCGACAAGGTGTATGGCGTGACGGCGCAGCAGCAGGCGCTGCTCGCCGTGCTGCTGCTGCGCGGGCCGCAGACGCTGGCGGAGCTGCAGACGCGCACCGAGCGCCTGGCGAAGTTCGCCGAAGCCGACGATGCGCGCCATGCGCTGGAGCGGCTGATCGAACGCGAACTGGTGGTGCGCCTGCCGAAGGCGCCGGGGCAGCGCGAGGAGCGCTGGATGCATCTGCTGTGCGGGCCGGTGGACGTGGCGGTGCTCGCGGCTGCCGCACCCGAGCGCAGTGCGGCGCGGGAGTCGCTGGAGGCACGCGTGGAAGCGCTCGAAGCGCGGGTGGCCGAACTCGAGGAAGCGCTCCTTCGTTCCCGCGATTGACGGAAAGCGGTCGTCCCCGCGAAGGCGGCGACCCAGTGACTTCCTGACGCCTCGCGAACGACACTGGATTCCCGCCTGCGCGGGAATGACGGCCCCGATTTGCACACCGGCGCCGCATCCCCGACACTTCCCGCGTCTCGTCGGGGGAGCAGTACGCATGGCTTTCGAATTCATCAAGCGGCTCTTCGGCGGCGGCGAGGACGGCGACGATCGCCGCCGCGGCCCGCGCGTCAGCGCGCGGCAGGGCATGCGCGTGCTGGTGATCGACGATTCCCCCACCATCGTCGCGGTGCTCAACAAGATGCTGCGGCAGAACGGCTACGACGTGCTCAAGGCCAGCGACGGCGAAAGCGGCGTGGAGATCGCGCGCAACGAGAAGCCCGACCTCATCTTCCTCGACATCGTGCTGCCCGGCATCAACGGCTTCGCCGCGCTGCGCATGCTGCGGCGCGATCCGGTCACGCAGAAGACGCCGATCATCATGATCAGCGGCAACATGCAGGCCACCGAGCAGTTCTACGCGCAACGCATCGGCGCCGACGATTTCATGAAGAAGCCCTTCGGCCGCGGCGAAGTCTTCACGCGCATCCATAAACTGGTCGAATCCGGCCGCCTGCCGCAGCACGATGCCAACGCGCCCGCGCCGCTGTCTTCGGCCGCCGACGACGCCTCCGTGCCCGACATCGCCATGCCCGATCCGCGCGACCTGGAAGCGGCGAAGACCGCACCCGCGTCGGTTTCGCTGCAGGACAGCATCCCGAGCTTCGCCGCGCCGGCGGGAACGTATCGCGAACCCTAACAGCCACTCATCGCGCTGAGCCCCATCGCCAGCGCGGATTCCGGGTTCAGCGCGGCATCGCCGCCCGCTAAACTCGGGCCATGCCCCATCACACCTCGCTGATCGCCATGCTGGTGGCGGGCTTCGTGCTCGCCTTCGCCTTCGGCGCGCTCGCGCATCGCCTGCGCCTGTCGCCGCTCGTGGGCTATCTGCTGGCGGGCGTCGTGGTGGGCCCGTTCACGCCGGGCTACGTCGCGGACCAGACGCTGGCGCCGCAGCTGGCCGAGATCGGCGTGATCCTGCTGATGTTCGGCGTCGGCCTTCACTTCTCGCTGCGCGATCTGCTCGCCGTCAAGCGCATCGCCGTGCCGGGCGCGGTGGTGCAGATCGGCGTCGCCACCGCGATGGGCTGGCTGCTCGGGCGCGCGCTGGGCTGGAGCCATGGCGCGGGCCTGATGTTCGGTCTTGCGCTTTCGGTGGCGAGCACGGTCGTGTTGCTGCGCGCGATGGAGGAGCGCAACCTGGTCGAATCCGCGCGCGGCCGCATCGCGGTGGGCTGGTTGATCGTCGAAGACCTCGCGATGGTGCTGGCGCTGGTGCTGATTCCCGCCGTGGCCGGCGATGGCGAGGGGTCGCCGCTGCTCGCGGTCGTGATGACGCTCGCCAAGGTCGCGGCCTTCGTCGCGCTGATGCTGCTCGTCGGCAAGCGCGTCATTCCCTGGCTGCTGGAACTGAGCGCCGCCACCGGATCGCGCGAGCTGTTCACGCTGTCGGTGCTGGCGATCGCATTGGGCGTGGCCTTCGGCGCCGCGGTGCTGTTCGGCGTGTCGTTCGCGCTCGGCGCCTTCTTCGCCGGCATGCTGCTCAACGAATCGAAACTCAGCCACGCCGCCGCGAACGACTCCCTGCCGCTGCGCGACGCCTTCGCCGTGCTGTTCTTCGTCTCGGTCGGCATGCTATTCGACCCGGCCATCGTGCTGCGCCAGCCGCTCGCGGTACTGGCGACATGCGCGATCATCGTGCTGGGCAAATCGCTGGCGGCGTGGGCCATCGTGCGCGCCTTCCGCCACGAGAACGTCACCGCGCTCACCATCGCGGCGAGCCTGGCGCAGATCGGCGAGTTCTCCTTCATCCTGGCCGGGCTGGGCCTGGCGCTGGGCGTGCTGCCGAAGGTGGGGCACGATCTCGTGCTCGCCGGCGCGCTGATCTCGATCGTGATCAATCCGCTGCTGTTCGTCGCGCTCGACCGGCGCACGGCCGCGCGCCGCGAGGACGAACCCGAAATCGCGCCTTACGAAGGCAGCGGCCACGTGCTGCTGATCGGTTACGGCCGCGTCGGCCGGCAGCTGGCGACGCTGCTGGTGGCGCGCGGCGTGCCCGTGCTCGCCGTCGACGACGATCCCGACCACGTGCGCAACGCGCGTGCCGACGGCCTGCCCGCGCTGCGCGGCCACGCCGCCAGCGACCGCGTGCTCGAACTGGCGCGCGCCGACCGCGCCGCGATCGCCATCCTCGCGATCCCCGATGCGCTCGCTGCCGGCGAATCGGTGGCGAAGCTGCGCGCGCTGCAGCCCTCGCTTGGCATCTTCGCGCGCGCCCACGGCGACGCCGAAGTCACGCATCTGCTGCAACATGGCGCGGACGGCGCCGTGATGGCGGAGCGCGAGCTGGCCTACAGCATGGCGGAGATGGTGATGGCCACGCCGCCCTTCCGCGGGATCGGCAGGACGGCGGGTACACCGTCTGCGGCGAACGGTGGATAGCTCTCTCGAAGCGAACGTCGCCAACCGCCATCTCTGCCGTTCATTCGCGCCGACGAAGCACGCGTGATCGTCGAGGAGTGACGTTTCAGTCGAGGAAACGCTCCGCATCCGCCGGTGCCGGCAGGTAGCACGTCGAGCGCTTGCCGAGCAGCCGGTAGCGATGCCGCGCGATCCAGCGGTACGCCGGATCGCGCAGCGCCGCGGGCACCAGACGCAGCACACCCGCGAGCCGCCACGCGCCTCCGAGCCCGGTCACGACGCTGATCACCGCACCGCTGTCGGTTTCGGCGCGGCCGTCGCGCAGGAGCAGGAAACTCGAAGGATCATCCGGGTCGATGCCGTGATCGCGCAACAGTCGCTGGCCCATGCTGCCCTGCATCGACGCGAACGAATAGCGGCGCGCCTTGTCGTGCCGCAGCAGGAACTGCACCCAGCCGCTGCACAGATGGCACACGCCATCGAACACCACGATGTCGTCCCCGCGCAGGCGGGGACCCAGTGACGTTGCTCCTGGTGCGGCAGAAATCACTGGATTCCCGCCTTCGCGGGAATGACGGGGATCAGCGGACATCGAGCCAGCCCTCGTAGCGCACCAGTTCGCCGAATCCCGGCAGCGACGCTCCCGCCGTGAAGCGATAGCGCCCGGCCTCGGCCGATTCGCGCGCGATCACGCGGAACCAGCGCGGCGGCAGCGGGATGCCGAGCAGGCGGATGCCGATGCAATCCCATTCCAGCGCCTCGCGGCTTGCCCGCATGCGGAAACGCAAGGTGGCGAAGCCGAGCCGCTCGAACAGCGTGTCGCCTTGCGCGCGCAGCCGCGATTGCATCGGCTGCGGCGGGAAATGTCGCGTCCAGATTTCGCCGTCGCCATCGCGCCAGACATCCACCGCGATATCGAACTCGCCGCTGCGCGATGGCAAGCCGAACCACCCGGCGAAGCGGTGGGTGGTGACGACCGTGCGGCCGTGGAAGCGGCCGGCGCGGTGGTGGAAGGTGCGGACTTCGGGCGGAACCTGCGAAAGATCGGTCAATCGCTCGAAGAGAGGCTGCGCGGGGCGAACACCATCCTCACCCAACCCTCTCCTTGAAGGAGAGGGCTTCACGCCTCCGCATCCTGCAACGGAGCGGGCTCTTCGCCCTTCCCTTCAAGGGGAGGGCCGGGGTGGGGATGGTGTTCGATGTGCCTCACCCTTTGCGGAACACGAGCGCGCCGCCTTCGGCCTCCACGCGAATCGTATCCCCTGCGACGAACTCCCCGGCAAGGATCTTCTGCGCCAACGGATTCTCGATCTGCTGCTGGATCGCCCGCTTCAACGGCCGCGCGCCATACACCGGATCGAAGCCCACATTCCCGAGCAACATCAACGCAGACTCACCGATCTCGAACCGGATCTGCCGCTCCCAAAGCCGCTTCGCCAGATACGCCGTCTGATGCCGCGCGATCTCGCGGATATGCGCCTTGCCCAGCGGATGGAACACGACGATCTCATCGAGCCGGTTGATGAACTCCGGCCGGAAATGCGCCTGCACCACGCCCATCACCGCGGCCTTCATCTGCGTGTACTGCGCCGCATCGTCCTCGCCGCCCGACAATTCCTGGATCAGGTTCGAGCCGAGATTGGACGTCATCACGATCACGCAATTGCGGAAATCGACGGTGCGGCCCTGCCCGTCCGTCAGGCGGCCGTCATCGAGCACCTGCAGCAGGATGTTGAACACATCCGGATGCGCCTTCTCCACCTCGTCGAGCAGGATCACCGAATAAGGCCGGCGACGCACGGCTTCCGTGAGATAGCCGCCCTCCTCGTAGCCGACATAGCCCGGCGGCGCACCGATCAACCGCGCGACGCTGTGCTTCTCCATGAACTCGCTCATGTCGATGCGCACCATCGCGTCTTCGGTGTCGAACAGGAACGAGGCCAGCGCCTTGCACAACTCCGTCTTGCCCACGCCCGTCGGGCCGAGGAACAGGAACGAACCGTTGGGCCGGTTCGGATCGGACAAGCCCGCGCGCGAACGGCGGATCGCATCCGACACCGCACGCACGGCCTCGTCCTGCCCCACCACGCGGCGATGCAGTTCGTCCTCCATGCGCAGCAGCTTCTCGCGCTCGCCTTCGAGCATCTTGCTCACCGGAATGCCGGTCCAGCGCGACACCACCTGCGCGATTTCCTCGGAGCCCACGCGCTGCTGCAGCAGCTTGAAGCCCTTCTGCTCGGTCTCGGCCGCGGCCGCGAGCTGCTTCTCCAGCTCCGGCAACTGGCCGTACTGGATTTCCGAAGCACGCGCGAAATTCTGCTGGCGATGCGCCGCATCGAGCTCCGTCTTCAGATGCTCGATCTGCTCCTTGATCTTCGTCGTGCCCGTGACCGCGGCCTTCTCCGACTTCCAGATCTCCTCGAGATCGGAATAATCGCGCTCCAGCGTGCCGATGTCCTTTTCCAGATCGGCCAGGCGCTGCTTCGATTCGGCGTCCTTCTCCTTCTTCAGCGCCTCGCGCTGGATCTTGAGCTGGATCAGCCGGCGCTCCTTGCGGTCGAGCTCCTCCGGCTTCGAATCGATCTCCATGCGGATACGCGAGGCCGCCTCGTCCATCAGATCGATGGCCTTGTCGGGCAACTGGCGATCGGCGATGTAGCGATGCGACAGCGTGGCCGCCGCGACGATGGCCGGATCGGTGATCTCCACGCCGTGATGCACCGCGTAGCGCTCCTTGAGGCCGCGCAGGATCGCGATGGTGTCCTCCACCGAGGGCTCGCCCACGAACACCTTCTGGAAACGCCGCTCCAGCGCGGCATCCTTCTCGACATACTTGCGATATTCGTCCAGCGTGGTGGCGCCGATGCAATGCAACTCGCCGCGCGCCAGCGCCGGCT
>CAMLOR010000182.1 GCA_946481615.1 uncultured Aquimonas sp. | reverse complement strand
GCGCTCGCGCACCCAGTCGACCGCGCCGCCGGCATCGCCGCGCCGCAGCGCGCCGCCCGCGAGCGGCGGTGCGCGCCACACGGCCCAGTATTCGCCCGACCAGGCACGCTCGAGGTCTTCCCGCGCCACGTCGAAGCTGCTGCCGGCGAGCGCCACGCGCGCCTTCTCCCGATCCACGCCGAGCAGCACGCCCCAGGCCTCGCGCGGGCCTTCGGTGAGCCGCACGATCACGGGCCGCCGCAGCGCGTGCAGTTTCGACAGCGTGCCGGTGCCGCGCAGGCAGTACACGCCAGGCGCGACTTGCAAGGGACAGCGCGCGGCGCTGCGCGCATCGGCTTCCTCGGCGCGCAACATCCACAGCGACAGCAGGCGGTTCCATGCCGGCGGGGCCGAATTCGGCGACGCACCGATGGCGCGCGACAGCGCGACTTCGTCGAACAGCGGCAGCGCGACCTCGGGTGCGGCGGGTGCGCTCGCGGTCGCCGGTGCGGCCGTGGGCGCGGGCGCGCTCTCGCGTACGGGCGCCGAACGCCAGAGCCAGATCGCCAACGCCGCGATCACCGCGCCGGCCGCCAGCGCCGCCGTGCTGCGCGGTAGCTTCCAGCGCCGGATCGGCGAGGCCAGCGCTTCGGCGGCGGCGCGGTCGACGACGCGCTCGCCGATCTGCGCCAGATCCTGCGCGTAGCCGCCCACCAGCGCGCGATCGGCCACGACGTTGATCAGTCGCGGCACGCCGCCGGCGTGATCGTGGATCTTGCGCACGGCGAGCTTGGTGAAGGGGAAGCGCGTCGAACCGGCCACCGCGAGGCGATGGCGCAGGTAGGCTTCGGTCTCGTCGACGTCGAGCGGCGTGAGGTGATAGCGCGCGGTGATGCGCTGCGCGAGCTGGCGCAGCTCCGGCCGCGCCAGCATTTCGCGCAGTTCCGGCTGGCCAAGCAGGATGATCTGCAGCAGCTTCTGCGTGGCCGTTTCGAGATTGGTGAGCAGGCGCACCTGCTCGAGCGCCTCGGTCGAGAGGTTCTGCGCCTCGTCGATGATGAGCACCACGCGCAGGCCCTGCGCATAGGCTTCGAGCAGGTAGACGTTGAGCGCGTCCACCAGCGCCTTGAGGCTGCCGCGGCGCTGGCCGATGTCGATGTGCAGTTCCTCGCAGATCGTCTCGAGCAGTTCCAGCGGCGAGATCTTCGGGTTGAGCACCAGCGCGACGCGCGCGTTCTCGGGCAGTTGTTCGAGCAGCAGGCGGCAGAGCGTGGTCTTGCCGGTGCCCACTTCGCCGGTGAGCTGCACGAAGCCGCCGCCGCCGCCCTGGCCCACGCCGTAGAGCAGATGCGCGAGCGCGTCGCGGTGGCGGTCGGAAAGGAACACGAAGCGCGGATCGGGCGTGATCGCGAACGGCGGTTCCTTCAGGCCGTAGAAATCCAGGTACATCGCGGCAGCTTAATCGACCGGAGCGCGCCCGAGCGGAAGTTGCGGCTGTTGCAGTTCGATGCGGCCTTCGCCCGCCACGATTTTTTTGAATTCCGGCCGCGAAACGGAAACATAACGTTCGTTGCCGCCGATCTCCACCTGCGGGCCGTCGGTGACGGCGCGGCCGTGTTCGTCGACGCGCACCACCATCGTGGCCTTGCGTCCGGTGTGGCAGATCGTCTTGATCTCGGCGAGGTTGTCGGCCCAGGCCAGCAGGTACTGGCTGCCCTCGAAGAGTTCGCCGCGGAAATCGGTGCGAAGGCCGTACGCCAGCACCGGCACTTTCAGCCGGTCGACGATCTCGGTGAGTTGCCATACCTGCTGCTTGCTGAGGAACTGCGCTTCGTCCACCAGCACGCAGTGCAGCGGGCCGTTCCTGTCGATGTCGGAGAGCGCGATGGCCTGCAGATCGTCGCTGCGCTCGAAGATCAGCCCGCGCGCGCGCAGGCCGATGCGCGAGGCCACCATGCCGACGCCGGCGCGGTCGTCCAGCCGCGGCGTCAGGATCAGCGTGCGCATGCCGCGCTCGTGATAGTTGTGCGCGCTTTGCAGCAGCGTCGTGGTCTTCCCGGCGTTCATCGCCGAGTAGTAGAAGTAGAGCTTGGCCATGCGGCCGATTGTAGCGGCCGCCTGCGAAAAAGGCCGGCTTGCGCCGGCCTTGATTCGTTATTCCTTTTCGCCCTCGGCGGGCTTGGCTTCCGCGGGCGCTGCGCTGAGCGGGCCGACGTCGACCATGCCCCGGGGCGGATCCTTCCAGCCCTTTTCCTGCCAGGCCCAGTATTTCGCCGGTTCCCAGTAGTCGGGATGGTAGAAACTGGAGCCGTCGATGGTGAAATTGCCGCCCGGCGTGGGGATGTTGATCGTGATGTTGGCGACGAAGCCCGTGCGGCTGCCCGCCGATTTCTTCTTCGCCTGGCGCATCTTGATCTCCAGGCGCGGCTGCGCGGCGGCATCGCCGTACTCTTCGTACAGGCCCTTGCCGAACGCCAGCGCGGCGTCGCGTTCTTCCTGGCTCAGTTGTTCCCAGTAGATCTCGCGCTGGATCAGCATCGGGCGGTACTGGCGCTCGGCCGCCAGATCCATCCACGCATAGGCCTGCGCGCGATCCTGCGCCGTGCCTTCGCCGCGCCAGAGCATCTCCGCGACCATGCCCTGCGAAGGCTTGTCGGCGAAGCGCGCGCTGCGCTTGAACAGTCTGAAGGCTTCCTCGTAATCGCCCTGCTCCCAGGCCTTCAGGCCCTGCTGGCGATACTTGATGTCCGGATGGGCATCGAGGAAGGCATCGCTGCTCATGACCAGCGCATCGGGCGCGGGATCTTCGGCCGCGAGCGCGGGCGAGGCGGCCAGCGGCGACAGCAGCATCGCCAGGACCAGGGTGGACGAACGGATCGACATGGTTGCAGCTTCCCCCGAAAGGTCGTTGTCATCGTTGTTGGCGCATCGTAGCCGGCGGCGCTGCGCCGGCCACGGGCTGCAAGTCACGGCGATCGCCGGAAATGTGACGGGCCGTGTTGAAATCAGTGCGTATCGTTTGCCAGCGGCCCCACTTCCACGGTGCCGCCGGAGGGCGCGTTCCAGGTCTTTTCCTGCCACTGCCAGTAGAGCTTCGGCTCCCACAGTTCCTTGGCGTAGAACTGGCTGCCGTCGATGGTGCGCGGCCCGGAGGGCGTTTCGATGACGATCTTCAGGCCGATCGCCGATCCCACGCGCGAGCCCGTCGTGTCCTGCCGCGCCAGCCGCAGGCGGCGTTCCAGGCGCGGTTGCGCCGTGGCGTCGCCGTAGTCGCGGTAGACGGCCTCGCCCGCCGCCAGCGCGTGCTTGCGTTCCGTCTCGTCGAGCGCGGCCCAGTAGGTTTCGCGCTTGAGCACCATCGCGCGGTAGTTGCGCTCGGCGGCCAGATCCATCCAGGCATAGGCCAGCGCGCGATCCTGCGGCACGCCCGCGCCCTGCCACAACATCTCGGCCACCATCGCCTGCGAGGGCTTGTCGGCATAACGGGCGGCGCGGCGGAACAGTTCGAAGGCGCGGTCGTGGTCGCCGGCCTCGTAGCGCCGCAGGCCCTGCAGGCGGAAGTTGAGATCGGGATGCGCGCCGAGGAACGCCTCGCTCGACAGCATCTGCTTCTGGTCCACGGCCAGCGCGGGCGCGGCGAGCCCGGCCAGCAGCAGGGCGGCGAAGATTTTCTGCATGGTTCACTCCATCACGGAAAGCCGGGGGCCACCGCCTGACGAAGCAGTGCGACAATGCGTGACCCGTCCGAGTTCACGCGTTCCGCCCATGCACGGCCTCAACCCTCCCCAGCGCGCCGCGGTCGAGTACTGCGACGGTCCCCTGCTCGTGCTCGCCGGCGCCGGCTCGGGCAAGACGCGCGTCATCACCGAGAAGATCGCGTATCTGATCGCGAAGAAGCACCTGCCGGGCAGCAAGATCGCCGCCATCACCTTCACCAACAAGGCCGCGCGCGAAATGCGCGAGCGCGCCGCGAAGTTGGTGAAAGGCAGCGCGGGCGAAGGCCTGACGGTGTGTACTTTCCACGCACTGGGATTGAAATTCCTGCAGATCGAGCACGACGCCGCCGGCCTGCGCCGCGGCTTTTCCGTGTTCGACAGCGACGACAGCGCCGGCGTGCTCAAGGAATTGCTACCCAAGGGTGCCAAGCCCGACGCGCTCGACGCGATGCGCGGCCTGATCTCGCGCGCCAAGAACGACGGGCTCTCGCCGGAGGCGGCGATGGAACGCGCGCAATCGGCGCGCGAACGCGAGGCGGCGGAAACCTACGCGCAGTACCAGAAGCGTCTTTCCGCCTTCAACGCGGTGGATTTCGACGATCTGATCCGCCTGCCCGGCGCGCTGCTGGAAAGCGATGAAGCGCTGCGCACCGCGTGGCGCGAACGGCTGCGCTACCTGCTGGTGGACGAATACCAGGACACCAACAACGCGCAGTCGCGCCTGCTCACGCTGCTGGCCGGCCCGCGCGGCGCCTTCACCTGCGTGGGCGACGACGATCAGTCGATCTATGCCTGGCGCGGCGCCAATCCCGAGAACATCGAGCAGCTCGGCCGCGATTTCCCCAGTCTGCGCGTGGTCAAGCTCGAGCAGAACTACCGCTGCGCGCGCCGCATCCTGCGCGCCGCCAACAAACTGATCGCCAACAACCCGCACACGCATCCCAAGCAGCTGTGGAGCGAGCACGTCGAGGGCGAGCCGCTGCGCGTGTTCGAGTGCAAGGATTCCGAACACGAGGCCGAACGCGTCGCGGACGAGATCCTGTTCCTGGCGCAGAAGCACAAGGCGCCGTGGAGCGATTTCGCCATCCTGTTCCGCGGCAATTTCCAGTCGCGCGTGCTGGAGAAGCAGCTTCAGCTGCGGCGCGTGCCGTACCACCTGAGCGGCGGCACGGCCTTCCTCGATCGGCAGGAAGTGAAGGATGCGCTGGCCTGGCTGCGCCTGATCGCCAATCCCGACGACGACAGCGCGTTCCTGCGCGCCGTCACCTCGCCCAAGCGCGACGTGGGTTCCACCACGCTGGCGAAGCTGGGCGAATTCGCGGGACAGGCGCACGCCAGCCTGTTGCGCACGGCCGAGCGCCTCGAGGTGGTGAAGCAGTTGCCGGCGCGCGCGGCCAGCGCCGTCGACGGTTTCGTGCAGATCGTCAAGCGGCTGCGCCAGATCGCCGCGCAGGAAACGCCGGGCGCGCTGTGCCGCAGGTTGATCGAGGACAGCGGCTTGCTCGCCGCGCTGCGTGCCGAGTGCCGCGACGACGCGGGATTCCAGCGCCGCCGCGCCAATCTCGACGAACTCGCGCAGTGGTTCGACGCCGCGGGCAAGGGCGAGCCGGGCACGCTGATCGCGCAGCTGGCGCTGCTCACGCACGCCGACCGCGACGAACCGGGCAACGCCGTGCGCATGATGAGCCTGCACGGCTCCAAGGGGCTCGAATTCGCCTACGTGTTCGTGGTGGGCGTGGAGGAGGGCGTGCTGCCGCACGAGGCCAGCATGGAGGAAGGCCGGCTCGAGGAAGAGCGGCGCCTGATGTACGTGGGCATCACGCGCGCCAAGTCGCTGCTGCATCTGTCGTATTCGCGGCATGCGCGCCGCTACGGCGAACTGCAGCGCGTCGTGCCGAGCCGCTTCCTCGAGGAACTGCCGGCCGCGGAGTTGCACTGGATCGGCCGCGATGCCGAGCAGGATGCGGCGCGCACCGAGGAGCGCGCCGGCGCCACCATCAAGAACCTCGCGGCGTTGCTGGCGGATTGAGCGTAGGCCCACGAACCTGACGCGCGCCGCGAAGCTGCCGCCGCGGCTGCGAATCACCGTCGCTCCCGCGAAGACGGGAGCCCAGTGACTTTCGCGGCGCCAGCAAGTCACCGGGTTCCCGCCTTCGCGGGAACGACATGCGGCGTGGTTAAACTAGGGCCATGAAGACCTTCCTCCCGCTCGCCCTCGTCCTCGCGCTCACCGCCTGCAACACCACGCCGGTGCGCGACACGCCCGCCACCGCAGCCACCGCGGCGGCGCACGACAACCTCAACGCCGTGGTCTGGATGCAGACCGCCGCCGAATACGAGGCTGCCGTGCGCGGCACCTACGCCGCGGCGCGCGCGCAGCTCGATGCCGCCATCGCCGATCCATCCTGGAACGCGCTGCCGGATGGCGAGGCGGGCATGGGCTTCGAATCGCTGCCGCCGGCGATCATCGTCGATGCCGACGAAACCATGATCGACAACTCGCCGTTCCAGGCGCGCGGCGTGCGCGATGGCGGCGGTTTCGTCTACGACAACTGGCTGGCCTGGGTGAACGAGCGCCGCGCGCTGGCTTTGCCGGGCGCGGTCGATTTCGCGAAGCACGCCGCATCGAAAGGCGTGCCGGTGTTCTTCGTCACCAACCGCGATGCCCCACAGGAAACCGAAAGCACCATCGCCAACCTGCGCGCGATCGGTTTCCCGATCGCGACGGATGCCTCCAACGTGCTGCTGCGCGGCGACCCGCGCTGGAGCGGACGCGAGAAAAGCCAGCGCCGCCAGTGGGTCGCGAAATCGCACCGCGTGGTGCTGATGCTGGGCGACAACCTGGGCGATTTCATGGACGGCGTGGCCGCCAGCGTGGAGGCGCGGCGCGCCATGGTGGCGAAGTACGCCGATCGCTGGGGCACGCGCTGGTTCATGCAGCCCAACCCGAGCTACGGCTCCTGGGAGGCCTCGGTGCTGGCAGGCTGCGGCGAGGCCGGGAAGGCCGACCCGACGGCCTGCAAGCGCGGCCAGCTCCGCCTCGATTAATCAATAGGTTAGGCGATAATACCTAACCTGTTGCATCAGCAATAACGCTTAAGTAACATCAGTCCTGCCGCGAGCCATCCGGCGATTGCCTCGTCAAAAGAATCGCGCCCACAACCAAAACAGCAAGACCGCCGGCGAAACGCCGGGACTGACGG
>CAMLOR010000181.1 GCA_946481615.1 uncultured Aquimonas sp. | reverse complement strand
GCACGCGCCGCTTCGACAAGATGGGCGAGCAGTTCTACGACCAGATCTCGGCCCTGCACAAATCCGTGCGCAGCTCCAATCCCGACGCCGCGCTGTACTGGCTGGCGCGCATGCTCGACGGCGGCTGCGACCGCATCTATCTCGCGCGCCGGTTGACGCGCATGGCGATCGAGGACATCGGCCTGGCCGATCCGCGCGCGCAGCAGATGGCGCTGGAAGCCTGGGACATCTTCGAGCGCCTGGGTTCGCCCGAAGGCGAGCTGGCGCTGGCGCAGGTCACGCTCTACATGGCGGCCACGGCCAAGTCGAACGCCGGCTACGTGGCGTTCGGCGCCGCGCGCGCCGACGTCGAAGCGCACGGCACGGCCGACGTGCCGCTGCATCTGCGCAATGCGCCCACGAAGCTGATGAAGTCGATCGGCTACGGCAAGGGCTACCAGTACGATCCGGACGTCGAAGGCGGTGTTGCGCTCGACCAGACGGCATTCCCGGATTCGATGGGCGAGCGCGTCTACTACGAGCCCGTCGCGCGCGGCCTCGAAGCGAAGCTCAAGGAAAAGCTCGATGCCCTGCGCGAAGCGCGCCGGCGAGCGCAGGCCGGGGAGGGCGAATGACACCGATCTGGTGGCAGCAGCTCGGTATGGTCGCCGCGGGCGGCGCCATCGGTGCGGCCGGCCGGTTCGTCATCTCGGGCTGGATGACGCGCCATGCAGCCTCCGACTTTCCGTGGGGCACGCTGACGGTGAACCTGCTGGGCAGCTTCCTCGCCGGGTTCCTGCTGGCATGGCTTGAGGGCCGCGGGGCCTCCGCCTTGCTGTGGCGCGCGTTCCTGATGGTGGGCGTCCTCGGCGGATTGACGACCTATTCGGCGCTGATGGTCGAACTGTGGTTGTTGCAGCGCGGCAACGGGCCGCACTGGGGCGGCATCTATCTGGCCGTCAGTCTGGTCGGCGGCCTCGCCTTGCTCTGGGCTGGCCTGCGCCTCGCGGATGTCTTGCGCTCCGCGTCCTGATATCCGCGCTCCCTGCGTTTGGGTACCATCGTGCGGCGCGGGTTGCGCCGCGCGATGCCATCCATTTCTTGGGGAGATCGTTCGATGAATTGGAGCAACCTGCTTTTTTCGTTCAACGGCCGCACCGGCCGCAAAGGATTCTGGATCGTCACCGTCCTGGTGGTCGTGGTCTACATGATCCTGTGGGGCATCGCGTTCGCGCCGATGATGGCGGCCGCGTCGTCGCAGGATCCGGCGGCGATGGAAGCCGCCGCGGCAGGGTTCCCGTTCTGGGTATGGATCGTGATGTTGCCGTTGATCTGGATTTCGCTCGCGGTCCAGGCCAAGCGTTGGCACGACCAGGACAAGTCGGCCTGGTGGATCCTGATCGGTCTCGTGCCGTTCGTCGGCGGCCTGATCGTGCTGATCATGTGCGGCTTCATCGCCGGCACGCCGGGCCCGAACCGTTTCGGTGACGTTCCCGCGATGTAACGCGGCATCGCTGCGGCAAACCACGAAGGCGGCCCCCTGGCCGCCTTCGTCTTTTATAATCGGCGTTTTCGCACCGGAACACGCCCCCATGCTGGACCCCGCCCTGCTGCGCACGCAGCTCGCGCAGACCGCGCACCGCCTGAAACAAACGCGCGGCTTCGAGCTCGACGTGGCGAGCTTCGAAGGCCTGGAAGCCGAGCGCAAGCAGTTGCAGACGCGCACGCAGGAGCTGCAGAACCTGCGCAACACGCGCTCGAAGGCCATCGGCATGGCCAAGGCCAAGGGCGAGGACACGGCCGCACTGATGGCCGAAGTGGCCGGCCTGGCCGACGAGCTCAAGGCCGGCGAAGCGCGCCTGGAAGAGATCAAGGGCGAGATCGCCGACGCCAGCCTGCGCATCCCCAACCTGCCGCACGAATCCGTGCCTGCGGGCAGCGACGAGACGCAGAACGCCGTGATCCACCGCTGGGGCGCGCCGCGCAGCTTCGATTTCGCGGTGAAGGATCATGTCGAACTTGGCGCACGCCACGGCTGGCTCGATGGCGATGCTGGCGCGAAACTTTCCGGCGCGCGCTTCACCGTGTTGCGCGGCGACCTTGCCAGGCTGCACCGCGCGCTCGCGCAGTTCATGCTCGACCTTCATGCGAACGAGCACGGCTACCTCGAATGCAACGTGCCGCTGATCGTCAACGCCGACAGCATGACGGGCACGACACAGCTGCCGAAGTTCGAGGAAGACCTCTTCGCCACGAACGTCGGCGAGACCAGGCGCTACCTGATCCCGACCTCGGAAGTGCCGCTCACCAACCTGGCGCGCGACGAGATCCTCGACGCGGCGCAGCTCCCGATGCGCCTGACCGCGCACTCGATGTGCTTCCGCGCCGAGGCCGGCAGCCACGGGCGCGACGTGAAAGGCATGATCCGCCAGCACCAGTTCGAGAAGGTGGAACTGGTCAGCATCGCCACGCCCGAGACGAGCTTCGACGAGCACGAGCGCATGACGCGCTGCGCCGAGGTGGTGCTGGAGAAACTCGGCCTGCCGTACCGCCGCGTGCTGCTGTGCACGGGCGACATGGGCTTCGCCGCGGTGAAGACCTACGACCTCGAAGTCTGGCTGCCCTCGCAGGACACCTACCGCGAAATCTCCTCGTGCTCGACCTGCGGCGATTTCCAGGCACGCCGCATGCAGGCGCGCTGGCGCAACCCGGTCACTGGCAAGCCGGAACTCGTGCACACGCTCAACGGCTCGGGCGTGGCCGTGGGCCGCGCGCTGATCGCCGTAATGGAGAACTACCAGAATGCCGATGGCTCGATCGGCATTCCGGAGGTTTTACGGCAGTACTTCGGTGGGGCCGAAAGGATCGGCTGATTTCGCGGGGTCGCGCAGGTTGCGGTCTCGCGGCCATCGTTCGGGCGAGGTTGTCGAATCCCATGTGTCGAGGCACGGGTTCGACAGACTCACCCCGAACGGTTGAGGTTCACGTCGCCAGTCGGAGCGAACTCACCGCGAAAAGAGCGGAGTCACGCGGCGAGCGGCACCGGCGCGCCGATCTGCGCAAGCGCGGCCTTCAGACTGGCTGCACGGTGCTCGGGCGACAGGCCCACGCCTTCGGCGCGCACGAATTCGATGTCGGTGACGCCGAGGAATCCGAACAGGTGGCGCAGGTAGGCTTCCTGGAAGTCCGCCGGGCTGTCGTTGCCAAGAGCGCTGCCGCGCGCGCTCGCCACGATGATCTTCTTGCCCTTCACCAGGCCCTCGGGACCGTTGGCGGTGTAGCGGAAGGTCTTGCCGGCTACCGCGATGCGGTCGATCCAGGCCTTCAGCGTGGAGGGAATGCCGAAGTTGTACATCGGCGCGCCCAGGATGATCA
This sequence comes from uncultured Aquimonas sp., assembly GCA_946481615.1. The sequence goes on along the minus strand of CAMLOR010000181.1, from coordinate 3,561 downwards.
CGTCGGCCGTCAGGAATTCCTCCATCACCTCGGAGCCGAGCGTCTGCGAGGCGGCGTCCTGGCCGGAAATCGTGGCGTGGGTGAGATGAGGCACCGGGGCGGCGTCGAGGTCGCGCACGGCCAGTTCCGCATTGGGGCGATCGTGCAGCCAGCGCGCGGCCAGGGCCTTGGTGAGTTCGCGGGTGGCCGAGTTGCCGCCCAGCGCGCTCGAATCGATCTTCAGCAGTTTCATGGCGTTCTCCCGTTGGGTTGGACGCCATCATCCGGTGTTGCAGAGGTGCGATAAATCGGGTCTGATGCGACTCATCGTTGCATCAGGAGAACAATCATGGCCGAGCTCGACGACCTCGCCCTGTTCGCCGGCGTGGTGGAGCAGGGCGGTTTCGCCGCCGCCGAACGCGCGCTGGGGGTGCCCAAGTCGCGCCTGAGCCGGCGCGTCGCGGCGCTGGAGAGCGATCTGGGCGTGCGGCTGCTGCAGCGCTCGACGCGGCACTTCTCGGTGACCGACGTCGGGCAGGACGTCTACCGCCACGCGCGCGCCATGCTCGACGAGGCGCGCGCCGCGCGCGAAACCGTCGCGCGGCTGAGCGCGCAGCCGCGCGGGCTGGTGCGCTTCGCCTGCCCGGTGGCCTTCGCGCAGATGCAGATGGCGCCGCTGCTGCCCGAATTCCTCGAGAAACATCCGTTGGTGCAGGTGCAGGTGATGGTGGGCAATCGCCGCGTCGATCTGATCGAGGAAGGCGTCGATCTCGCCCTGCGCGTGCGCTCGAAACTCGACGACGACGGCTCGCTGGTGATGCGCAAGCTCGGCGACGTGCAGGAACTGCTGGTGGCCAGTCCCGCCTATCTCGCGCATGCGCCGCCGCTGCGCGAGCCGCAGGATCTCGCGGCGCACGCCACGCTCAACTTCAGCGAAGACCTCAATCGGCAGGTGTGGGAACTGCACGGGCCGGAAAACCGCGTCGAACGCGTCGCGCTGGGCCGGCCGCGGGTGATGGCGTCCGACTTCGCGCTGCTGCAGGGCGCGGCCTTCCTCGGGCAGGGCATCGCGCTGCTGCCGGAGATCGTGTGCGGCCGCGCGGTGGAGCAGGGCGCGCTGCACGTCGTGCTGCCCGACTGGCGGTTGCCGATGGGCGTGTGCCACCTCGTCTATCCCTCGCGCCGCGGCGTGCTGCCGGCGGTGCGCGCGTTGATCGATTTCCTGATCGAGCGTTTGCCGCCGCAGATAGAACTGGCGCGCCTGGGCTGTACCGGTGAATGCGTGGCGCAGCCTTAGTGGGGGCGCGCCTTCGGTATCGCCGATGGCATCATGGGCAACTGTGCGCAGCGCGCCGAGGAGATGGCGCACACCCGCTTGCGCACGCACGATCCCACTTCAAGGAGCGACACCGTGAAATTCCCGATCCGCACCGCTGCCGTCGCGTTTGCCTTGCTGCTCGCTGCCTGCGGGCGCGAGGAAGCTCCCCTCGATCCTGCAGCACAGGCCGCGGACGAAACACCAACCGCCACGCCCGCTGAGACGGCGTCCGAGGCGCCCGCCGCCGATCCCGTGGCCGATGCCGTTGCCGACGACGGTGGCGTGCCGGCGGCCGCGGCCGGTCCCGATCCGGCGGCACCGCTCGCTGTCGGCGATCTCGACGCCTACGTCAGAGGCGTGAGCCGGGAAATCGAATTGCTGAAAGGGCACGCCGAGGCCCTCGCGAAAGCGCGCGCCGCCAAGGACGAGGCTGGCGAAATCGCCGCGCTCGCGGCATTGGGCGGCGCCGAAGTGCGCGACGCAGGTGCCGAAGCCGCGGGCCTCGACGCCGCGCGTTACGCCGCGATCAAGGACGGGATCGACGAAGTGCTGTCGGCCGTCGAGATGGGCGCGGCGATGAAGCCGCAACTCGACGCGGCCGAAGCCGCCGACATCTCCGGCTTCACCGAAGAACAGCGCAAGCAGCACGAAGAAAGCATCGCGCAGATGCGCGCCGCCTGGGCCGCTCCGCACGAGCGCCTGCCGGCGGACGTGGTCGAACCGTTCAAGGCGCGCGAAGCGGAACTGGCGAAGCTGCGCGCCGAAGCGCTTGCCTTGCGACTGGGTGCGCTCCAGGGCTGATGGCGCATGATGTTCGGCGGTGCCGGTTTCCGGCGCCGCCGAGGAGATCATGGGCGATCCTTTGCGGAGTCGACAGCGCAGATAGGCCATGGGTGCAAGGCGTGATCCGAACCGGGTGGACACGGCATCGCTCGTCGTGCAGGCATCTGCCGCGCGCGTGTACGAAGCGCTGCTGGATCGCGAGAGCCTGTTGCGCTGGCTTCCGCCGGAGGGCATGACGGCCCGCATCGATGGCTTCGACGCCCGCGTCGGCGGCGGCTATCGGATGACGCTCACGTACGCCGATCCGCAGGCCGCGCGCGGCAAGACCTCCGAGCGAACGGATGTCGTCAACGTGCGCTTCACCGCACTCGAACAGGACCGCCGGCTGGTGCAGGAGGTCTGCTTCGACTCGCCCGATCCGGCCTACGACGAGCCCATGGACATGACGTGGGATCTGCTGCCCGAAGCAGAGGGCACGCGAGTGCGGATCACCTGCCGGAACGTCCCGGCAGCCATCTCTGCAACGGACCACGACGCCGGCATGCGTTCGAGCCTGGCGAATCTCGCCGGCTACCTCGAATCCCGACCCGACCGACGCGGGCGCTGAGCGCGCGTCGAACCTCCGCATGCGCGCGTGCCTCGCGCCGCGTCGGGCAAGCACGCGCGCCGCCGACAATCGCGAATGCACCGCGGGAACGTTCATCGCTGATGCGATTCCACGCGAAGCGAAGGACTTGCTTTCGTGCCGCAGGCGGCGGCCGGGGGCCGTGCAGCGACGCGTCTGGAGTTGGCGGAGAGAGTGGGATTCGAACCCACGGTGGCATCGCTGCCACGCCGGTTTTCAAGACCGGTGCCTTAAACCGCTCGGCCATCTCTCCGTTGGGGGCGAAAGAATAACTCAAGGGGAGAACGCATGATCGATCTGTTCCTGCTGGACGACCACGAGCTCACGCGCACCGGGTTCCGCTTCATCCTCGGGCGCGAGAAGGATATCGAGGTGGTGGGGGATTGCGGCAACGGCGAAGAAGCGCTGGCGCAAATACGCCGGCTGCGGCCGCATGTGTTGCTGTGCGATCTCTACCTGCCGGGCATCAGCGGGCTCGAGGTCACCGAGCGCGTCGTGCAGCTCGACATCGGCACGCGCGTGATCGTGTTGTCGGCGCAGCCCGAGGGTCCGCTGCCGCGCAAGCTGATGGAGGCGGGCGCCTACGGTTATCTGTGCAAGGGTTCCGCGCCCAGCGAGATGCTGCGCGCCATCCGCAGCGTGGCGCAGGGGCAGCGCTATCTCGGCGGCAGCGTGGCGCAGCATCTGGCGCTCGACAGTCTCGGCAACGCCGGCCAGTCGCCGTTCGATCAGCTCACCTCGCGTGAGTTCGAGACGCTGCTGATGCTCATGCAGGGCTATCGCGTGTTCGAGATCGCCGAACGCCTGAGCCTGAGCGACAAGACGGTGTCGTCGCACAAGTACAACGCCTTCGACA
>CAMLOR010000180.1 GCA_946481615.1 uncultured Aquimonas sp. | reverse complement strand
ATTCGACGGGGCGCGCGTTGCGGATGGCGAGCGAGTCCTGCACCTCGCCGATCTGTTCGGCGATGTGCAGGTGAATCGGTTGTTCGATGCCGCGCTGCGCTTCGAGCACGGAGCGCATCGCGTCTTCGGGCACCGCGCGCAGCGAGTGGAAGCACAGGCCGACGTTGGTTTCGCTGCGCAGGCGTTCGAGCAATTCGAGATAACCGTCGACGTCGTGGCCGAAGCGGCGCTGGCGCTCGTTGAGCGGCCGTCCGTCGAAGCCGCCGGTCATGTAGAGCGTGGGCAGCAGCGTGAGGGCGATGCCGGTTTCGCGTGCAGCCTCGACCAGCGCCAGCGACATCTGCGCGGGATCGGCGTAAGGCCTGCCGTCCGGCGCGTGGTGCAGGTAGTGGAACTCGCACACCGAGGTGTAGCCGGCTTCGAGCATCTCGACGTAGAGCATCGCGGCGATGTCGCGCAGCGCTTCCGGCGTGAGTTTCGCCGCGAAGCCGTACATCACTTCGCGCCAGGTCCAGAAGCTGTCCTGCGGATGGGTCTGGCGTTCGGCGAGGCCGGCCATGGCGCGCTGGAAGGCGTGCGAATGCAGGTTCGGCACGCCTGGCAGCACCCAGGTGGCGCGCGACGGGGCGTCGGCGGCGAAGCGCACGTCGCGCTGCCAGCGGCCATCGAGGAAAGCGTGTTCGGCGATCAGGTCGGTCATGCCCGCATTCTCGCAGACCCTGCCTACAATGACCGCCTTCGGACGGGAGGCGGGAATGGGCGAGGCGCGCTGGGACGGGCTGATCGTGGACGCGCAGCTCGCCACGCTGGCGGAAACGGGCGAGCCGTACGGCGCGATCCGCGACGGCGCGCTGGGCTGGCGCGACGGGCGCATCGTGTTCGCCGGGGCGCGCACCGAGCTGCCGGACGATCCTTTCGTGCTCAGCGATCGCGTCGAATCGGCGCAGGGCGAGTGGATCACGCCCGGGTTGATCGACTGCCACACGCATCTGGTATTCGGCGGCGAGCGCGCGGGCGAGTTCGAGCTGCGGCTGCAGGGCGCCAGCTACGAGCAGATAGCGCGCGCCGGCGGCGGCATCGTTTCGAGCGTGCGCGCCACGCGCGAAGCGGGCGAGGACGCACTGCTCGCGGCCGCCCTGCCCCGCGCGCTGGCGCTCAAGGCCGATGGCGTGACCACGGTCGAGATCAAGTCCGGCTACGGGCTCGATGTCGACAACGAGCTGAAGATGCTGCGCGTCGCGCGCCGGCTGCAGCGCGAGACGGGCATCGACGTACGCACGACCTTCCTCGGCGCGCATGCGCTGCCGCCGGAATTCGCGGGGCGCGCGGAGGACTACATCGATGCGGTCTGCACGCGGATGCTGCCAGCCGTGGCGAAGGAAAACCTCGCCGACGCGGTGGATGCGTTCTGCGAGGGCATCGGATTTTCACCGGCGCAGACGCGGCGCGTGTTCGAAACCGCTCGCTCGCTCGGGCTGCCCGTGAAGCTGCATGCGGATCAGTTGAGCGATCTCGGTGGCGCCGGGCTCGTCGCCGAGTTCGGTGGGCTGAGCGCCGACCACGTGGAATTCAGCAGCGTTGAGGGCGTGCGCGCGATGGCCGCGCAAGGCACGGTGGCCGTGCTGCTGCCCGGTGCCTTCCTTTGCCTGCGCGAGACGAAACTGCCGCCCATCGGGGCGTTCCGCGAGCACGGCGTGCCGATGGCGATCGCCACCGATTGCAATCCGGGCACGTCGCCGTTGCTTTCGCTGCGGTTGGCGATGGCGTTGGCGTGCATGTTGTTCCGGATGACGCCGGAGGAGTCGCTGCGGGGCGCTACCGTGAATGCGGCGCGGGCGCTGGGGTTGCGGGATCGCGGCGTGCTGGCACCGGGGATGCGGGCGGATTTCGTGCGCTGGCGGATCGGGCAGCCGGCGGAGTTGTGTTACTGGCTCGGGGGGCAGCTCGTACGCGAGGTGTGGAGGGCGGGCGTGAAGGACTGAGGCGCCGGTTCGACAGGCTCACCGCGAACGGTGTCGCTGCCCGGATCGCGATATCCGTTCGGGGTGAGCCTGTCGAACCCGTGCCTCACCCCACCACAAACAAAAAACCCCGCCGGAGCGGGGTTTTTTCGCAAGCCTCAGGAGGCTTTCTTCTTCACCGGCGCCGCCTTCTTGGCGGGAGCCTTGGTGGCGGCCGGAGTGGCCTTCTTCACGGCCGCCGTCTTGGTGACGGTGCCGTGCGGACGGGCGTTGCCGTAGCTGCTCGAATAGCGCTTGCCCTTGGCGGTTTTGCGGTCGCCCTTGCCCATGTACGTGCTCCTTGGTGCTCTTATCGGAATTGCGAGGGCGCGTAGCCTACCATCCGGGCGGCCTGGTGCGTGAGCCGCAGGTTCACCAGGTGCGCGGCGGCGATGGCCAGACCGCCGACCACCATCACCACGGTGTGTCCCAGCGAGTGCGTGTGCAGGCCGGTGAAGGATCCGATCCACACCAAGGCCAGGCCGGGCACCAGCACCATCCAGGCGTGGTAGGCGCGATGGCGGCGCCAGCCCCAGGCCAGGGTGGTGATGCCGAGCAGCGTGGCGAACACGGTGAAGGCCTGGTCGATGTCGATCCAGGGCATCGAGCCCAGCCCCAGTGCCGGCAGACCCGCGATCAACAGCGGCAACAGGGCGCAGTGCAACGCACACAGCAGCGAGCCCAGCATGCCGACGCGGTCGCCGGCTCCGGCGAGGGCGGCGGTGGACAAGGATGACGGGGGCAGCGGGGCCATGCGCAACAATATAACATCAGGCCTGCCGCGCCGTCACGGGGATCAGTCGTCCTCGAACTCGTCGTCGGCCTCGCGTTCACGCTCGGCGTCGGGGTCTTCCTCGACCGGACTGCCTTCGGGATTGGCCGCAGCCTCGCGCACCGCCTGTTGCTCGGAGGTTTCCTCGCCGAGGTGGTAGGCGGCGAAGCCCGGCAGCACCACCTGATTGAGCGCCATGCCGATCACGCGGCCGTACACCGGCGAGACGATCTCGCGCTCCAGGTTGTTGATCGGGTCGATCACCACGCCCAGGCGCTGGCCACGCTCGACGCGCTGGCCGAGTTGCACGTCGCTCAGCAGCAGGCCGCCGGCATTGGCGCGCACCCAGATCGAGTCGTAGAAGAACGGCTGCGGTTCTTGCCAAGTGGGCAGTTCGCGCGTCATGCCGAGCTTGTGCAGCAGGGTTTCGATGGCCTGCACGCCGTGCGCGATCTCGCCGGGTTGCAGCTGGCCCGGCCCGCCGACCTCGAAAGTGACCGCCGGAATGCCGGCGCGGATCGCGGCCAGGCGCAGCATGCCGCGCGTGCCCGCGCTGTGCAGCACCGTGGTGGCGCCGAAGCCGCGGGTGAATTCGAGCACGTCGGGGATGGTGAGATCGGCGCGCACCTGCGGCAGGTTGCTGCGATCGAACGAACCGGTGTGGAAATCGACCAGCGTGTCGCAGTGCTTCACCACGTTGGTGAAGAAGCTGTAGGCGATGCGGCCGGCGATGCTGCCGTAGCGCGAGCCGGGAAAGAAACGATTGAGATCGCGGCGGTCCGGCAGATAGCGCGAATTGCGGCTGAAACCGAACAGGTTGACGATGGGCACGCCGATCACGGTGCCGCCGAGTTGGCCCGGATCCAGGCCATTCACCACGCGCCGCACGATCTCAACGCCATTGAGTTCGTCGCCATGCACGGCCGCGGTGAGGCAGAGCACGGGGCCGGGGCGCGTGCCGTGCACGACGGTGACGGGGCTGGTGCCCTCGCTGCCGGAAAAGCCCTGGCTCGCTTTCCAGTCCAGCCGTGCGGTGCTGCCGGGCGCGACTTCGGTTTCGAGGATCACGAAGGGCGGCACCATCGGTGGGCCGATGAATTCCGCCGAGCCGGGATCGGCGCTGGCGATCAGCGCCGGCGGGCCGACGCTCTCCACCGGCCACGGCGGGATCGAAAGCGGTGCGGGCTCGGGCAGTACGGTGAAGGCTTCGGCCGGCGGCGCGGCGCGCGGCTTCGGTTTCACGACCGGCGGCGGCGAAGGCGGTGGCGGCTGCAGTTCGGGCGGGAAATCCTGGGCGTGCGCGGCACCGGCGAGCAGCGCCAGCGCGAGCAGCGCACGCGCGAAACCGGGACGATGTGCGGACGACGCGCCCTCAGCGCTCATCGCTGCAGCGCGCGCACAGGCCATGCACTTCCAGCGTCTGCGCCTGCGGGCGGAAGCCCAGCGCGCGGGCCTGTTCCACCAGCAAGGCGGCGACGCGTTCGTCCTCCAGTTCGACCGCGGCGTGGCAGCGGTCGCAGATCAGGAACGGCACCGAATGCTGCACGCGCGGCATGTGGCAACCGACGAAGGCATTGACCGAGGCCAGGCGATGGATGAAACCGTGTTCGAGCAGGAAATCGAGCGCGCGGTAGACGGTGGGCGGCGCGGCCGGACCCTTGTCGTCGCGGATCTGGTCGAGCAGATCGTAGGCCTTCACCGGGCGCTCGGACTCCGTGACCAGGCGCAGGACACGCTCGCGCAGCGGCGTCAGGCGCAGGCCGCGCTCCTCGCAGACCTTGGCGATCTCGGCGACGAGCGCGGAGGCGTCGTGGACATGGTCGGGGTGGGTGCAGGGGGCGGCCATGGCGCGATGATACCCGACGCTTTTCCCCTCTCCTTCAAGGAGAGGGCCGGGTCGAGGACGGTGTTCGGAGTGCCGTCAGGTTTCGCAAGCGCGAAAACCATCCTCACCCAACCCTCTGCTCGAAGGAGAGGGCTTCAGGTCTTCGCGAGCGCCGCGTCGATGCGCTGCAGGGCGCCTTCGCGGCCCGCCAAATACACGGTGTGCTCGATCGATGGCGACACCGCGGTGCCGGTGATCGCGGTACGCATCGGTTGCGCCACCTTGCCTAGCGGCAATCCGAGCTTCTCGCCGGCGGCGCGCAGCGCGGCGTCGACCGCGGCCGGCGTCCATTCCGGTGCCGCCGCCAGCGCTTCGCGCGCGGCGCGCAGCGGTTCGGCGTTGCCGACGAGGTTCTTCTTCACCGCGGTCTCGTCGTAGGTTTCCAGCGGCAGGTACCAGACCTTGGCGCGCTCGGCCATTTCCTTCAGCGTCTTCACGCGATCGCGCAGCGCCACCACCACGTCGGCCGGTTCCGGCCCGGTTTCCAGGTCGATGCCGGCGGCACGCAGGTGCCACACGAAATGCTCGGCCACCTCGAGCGGATCGTCGTTCTTCATGTAGTGCTGGTTGAGCCAGGCCAGCTTGTCGAAATCGAAGCGCGAGGCGGCCTTGTTGACGTCGTCGACGCGGAACAGGTCGATCATCTCCTGCACCGAGAAGATCTCCTGGTCGCCGTGCGACCAGCCCAGCCGCACGATGTAGTTGAGCAGCGCGTGCGGCAGGTAGCCGTCGTCGCGGTACTGCATCACGCTCACCGCGCCGTGGCGCTTGGAGAGCTTGGCGCCGTCCGAGCCGTGGATCATCGGCAGGTGCGCGAAGCTCGGCGGCGTGGCGCCCAGCGCGTGGTAGATGTTGATCTGGCGCGGCGTGTTGTTGATGTGGTCGTCGCCGCGGATCACGTCGGTGATCTTCATGTCGATGTCGTCGACCACCACCGCGAAGTTGTAGGTCGGGTAGTCGTCCGAGCGCCAGATCACGAGGTCGTCGAGCTCCTCGTTGCTCCACTCGATGCGGCCGCGCACCTTGTCCTCGAACACCACCGAGCCGGTGTCCGGGTTGCGGAAGCGGATGACGAAGGCTTCGCCCGGCGCCGGGGGCTCCTTCTTGGTGCGGCAATGGCCGTCGTAGCGCGGCTTGGTGCCGGCTTCCATGGCCGCGGCGCGCAGGGCTTCGAGGCGTTCCTTGCTGCAGGTGCAGCGGTAGGCCTTGCCGGCCTTGATCATGTCCTCGGCGGTGTTGCGATAGCGCGGCATGCGCAGGGTCTGGTAGTACGGGCCTTCGTCGTAGTCGAGGCCGAGCCAGCGCATGCCTTCCAGGATGGCGTCGACGGCTTCCTGGGTGGAACGTTCGCGGTCGGTGTCCTCGATGCGCAGCAGGAATTCGCCGCCGCGGCGCTTCGCCTCGAGCCAGCAATACAGCGCGGTGCGCGCGCCACCGATGTGCAGGTATCCGGTGGGGCTGGGGGCGAAGCGGGTACGGCAGGTCATGTGATGAACGCGTTCGAAACGGGGGCGAGATTCTACTTCGCCCGCGATTCGCGCGCAGAACCGAAGGTCGTCCCCGCGCAGGCGGGGACCCAGCGACTTTGCTCTGGCGCAGCCGAAAGTCACTGGATTGCCGGCTGCGCGGGAATGACGAGCGGGCGCCGCACCCGTAAGATGTCGCCTCCCCCGCATCCCCGGAGATCCGCGATGTTCAAGCGATTCCTCGTGCTGGCCGGTTTCATGCTGCCGGCCCTGGGCCTGGCGCAGGACACTGCCCCGACCGCCACAACCCCGGTCGCCGTGCCGCCGGCCGTGCCCGCGCCCGTCGCCGGCCCGCGCGTCGCGCTGCACACCAGCCTCGGCGACATCGTGCTCGAACTCGATCCGGCCAAGGCACCGAACTCGGTCGAGAACTTCCTGCAGTACGTGCGCGACGGCCACTACAACGGCACGATCTTCCACCGCGTGATCGACAACTTCATGGCGCAGGGCGGCGGCTTCACGGCCGATCTGCAGCAGAAGCCGACGCGCGCGCCGATCAAGAACGAAGCCAACAACGGCCTCTCCAACCTGCGCGGCACCGTGGCGATGGCGCGCACCAACGATCCGCACTCGGCGGCGGCACAGTTCTTCGTCAACGTGGTCGACAATCCGCGCCTGGACTTCGTGTCCGAGCAGAACGGCTTCACCTGGGGCTATGCCGTGTTCGGCAAGGTCGTCGAGGGCATGGAGACGGTCGACAAGATCCGCGCCGTGGAAACCGGCCCGCAGGGCCCGTTCGCGCGCGACG
>CAMLOR010000179.1 GCA_946481615.1 uncultured Aquimonas sp. | reverse complement strand
CGGTCCAGGCGCTGGAACAGGCGCGCGAAGCGCCGCATCAGTCTTCCCCGCCGAAGGCCGTGCGCAGCGTCTCGGCCGCCACGCCGCGTTCGCGCAGCGTCTGCACCAGCGGTTCGCTGTTGCCGTGCGTGGCGAGCACGCGCGCCGCGCCGGTTTCCTCGACGGTGCGCAGCAGGCCCGGCCAGTCGGCGTGATCGGAGACCACGAAGCCGCGGTCGTAGCCGCGCCGGCGGCGATTGCCGCGCAGTTGCATCCAGCCAGAAGCGAAGCCAGTGGAGGCGTTGCCGAAGCGCCGCATCCACGGCGAGCCCGCCGCGGAGGGCGGCGCGAGGATCAGTTCGCCCGCGAACTCCGCGGCCTTGCCCTGCTCGGACACGGTTTGCGTGGGCAGCATGACGATGCCGGCCTCGCGGTAGATCTCGACCATCCGCGTCATCGCCCCATGCAACAGCACGCGGCGGTCGGTGAGCTTCGCCAGTTCGGCGAGCAGGCGCTGCGCCTTGCCGAGCGCGTAGCAGTACAGCACCGCGGCACGATTCGCGGCGCGGCATTCGTCCCACCATTCCAGAATTTCGGCCGCCACTTGCGAGGTGTCGGGCCAGCGGTAGACGGGGAAGCCGAACGTGGCCTCGGTGATGAAGGCGTCGCAGCGCAGAGGCTCGAAGGGTGCGCAGGTCGGATCGGGATCGCGCTTGTAGTCGCCCGACACTACCCAGACTTCGCCGCCGCATTCGATGCGCACCTGCGCCGATCCCAGGATATGGCCGGCCGGATGCATCGAGACGCGCGCGTTGCCGAGCGTGAAGGCTTCGGCGTAGTGATGCGGTGCCAGCGGCGCCTCCGCGCCCAGGCGGCAGGCGAGGAGCGCGGCGCCGTCGCGCGCGCAGTGATAGAGGCCGCTGCCGCCCTGCGCGTGGTCGCCGTGGGCATGGGTGATCACCGCGCGCGGCACCGGCCGCCATGGATCGATGTGGAAATCGCCGGCCGGGCAGTACAGGCCTTCCGGGCGCAGCTGGACGAGGTCGGCGGAGGGATTCACGGCAAGGAATGGAGTGGTGGCGCAGGTCGCCGCCGACAAGGATGGCGCGCTGAGGTCGCAGCCCGCGAGAATGCCGTTATCGTCGAGATCGCTGGAGCACCCTCGTTCGCATGAAGCTTCGCATCGCCATCGTGGGATACGGCACCGCCGGGCAGGCCAGCGCGGCGCTGCTTGCGCGCGACGGCCACGCGCTTGAGGTCTTCGAACAGGCGCCGACGCTGGGGCCGGTTGGGGCCGGTCTGCTCCTGCAGCCGGTGGGCCTGGCGGTGCTGTGGCGGCTCGGTCTGCTCGACGAGGTGCTGCGGCATGGGCTGAAGGTGCGGCGCCTTTACGGCGAGACCCCGCGTGGCCGCGCTGTGATGGATATGCGCTATGCCGAACTCGACGCACGGCTGTTCGGCGTGGGCGTGCAGCGCGGTGCGCTGTTCGCCTGGCTGGCGCAGGCCTGGCCGGATCGCGCGCAGGTGCGCTGCGGGCGCCGCATCGTCGAAGTGGATGCCGAACGCGGCCTGCTGCGCGATGCGCAGGGCGACGAGCACGGGCCTTACGACGTAGTGGTCGTGGCGGACGGTTCGGCGTCGAAGCTGCGCGCCGTGGCCGGCAAGGCGGCGCTCGACCAGCCTTATCCCTGGGGCGCGCTGTGGTGCCTGATCCCCGCGCGCGACTGGCCGCATCTGGACGAATTGCGGCAGCGCTATTCGGCCGCACGCAAGATGATCGGCTTGCTGCCCGTCGGGACGCGCCCCGGTGACGACACGCCGCGCCTGAGCTTCTTCTGGAGCCTGCCGGTCGCGGATTTCGCGCGCTGGGAAAACGAGGGCCTGGCGCCGTGGAAGCGCGAGATCGAGGCGTTGTGGCCGCAGGCCGCGCCGCTGCTCGACGTCGTGGACGAGTGCGCGCAACTGGCGCGCGCCACCTACCGCGATGCCGTGCTGCCGCGCTGGCATCGCGGCCGCGCCGTGCTGGCCGGCGACAGCGCGCACGCCATGAGTCCGCAGCTGGGGCAGGGCGTGAACATGGCGCTGCTCGATGCGCAGGCGCTGAGCGATGCATTGCGCGAGTGCGGCAGCGTGCCGGAAGCCCTGCATGCCTACGAGCGCGAACGGCGCGCCCACACCGCGATCTACCAGTTCTGGAGCCGCTGGCTGACGCCGGTGTTCCAGAGCGAGCGCGACGGCGTGGCGGCGCTGCGCGATGCCTGCTTCCGCCCGCTCGGCCGGCTGCCCGGCGGGCGCGGTACGATGCTGAAGGTATTGAGCGGAACGCAGCGGGGCTGGCTCGGAAGGCACGCCCTGCCGCGCGATTTCCTGCGCCGACTGGAAGAGGCATGAAGCCCGACGACGAACGATTCGCGCTGCCGTGGCGCCCCCACAGCCTGCGCCCGACGCACGACGACACGCCGCCGCTGCTGCGCGCCGCCAGCCTGGCGCTGGCCATCGTCGTGGTGGCCGGCGCGATGTTCTGGCTGAGCCAGGAGGACGGACCCGAACCTGCGCCGACGGTGGAACGGCAGGCGCGCGAGCGCTCGGCCGATCCGGCACTGCGCGAACCCCGCATGCACGCGGACTTGCCGTCCGCCATGCCCGCAATGCCGGTTGCAGCCACGGCGCCCTCGACCTCTGCCGTCCCGCGCGGTGCGATCGACTCGCGCACGCGTGCGAAGCGTCTGATGGCGTTGCCGGCCCTGCCGTCGCCCACCACGCCGCTCGCGCAGGCCCGCCCCGTGTTGCAGCCGCGCGCCGCGGCGGGCGACGGCGTGGCCGCCTGCCGCCTCGCGTTCGCGCGCGCACGCTGCGAAGGCGAAGCGCGCGCGGGCGACATTCCGCCGGAAGGCTTCTGCGCCGGCATCGAGAACGATCCGCTGCCGCGCACCGAGGATCTGCTGCAGCCCGCCGAGCCCTGGCTCACGCCGCGCCAGAAAGTGCTGCTGGCGATGATCCGTCCCGATGGCGGCGTGGCGCGCCTCGCGCGTCCCGGCGCGCCCGCGCCGGAAGGTTACGTCTATCCGCAATACCTCGCCGACCACGCCTACGATTTCCTGCTCGAAGGCTTCCGCGCGCGCGATCCGCTGGCGCTCGAAGGCCTGGCCATCGTGCACGCGCCGGGCGACCCCGCGCTGTGGAACCGCAATGGGCCGGTGCTGCCGAATCCGAAGCTGTTCCTGTTCTACGCCGGCATCCTGCAACGCCTGAACGGCGAACACGCGATCGGCCAATTGGCGCGCGACAGCATCGCCGCCACGCGCGCCACGCTCGATCCGCGCGACATCGCCGAAGCCGACGCCAAGGCCGACACCGAAGTGCGCCTGTGGCTGCAGGCGCAATCGCAGGCGGCGTGGCAGGCCGAATGGCAGGAACTGCTGCACGCCGACCTGCGCCTGCAGGATTGCGCGCGCTGAGCGCCGCTGCATTGCGCACGCCGCTCGCGCAATGGGCAGCCTCGGGGCGCCGGTTCGAGCATCGCGGCCATTCGATCTTCGTGCGCAGCGGCGGGGTGCCGGAAGCGAGCGCCGTCCTGCTGATCCACGGCTTTCCGACCGCTTCGTGGGATTGGGAAGCGCTCTGGCCGGCATTGGCGGCACGCCATCGCGTATTCGCCCTGGACATGATCGGCTTCGGCCTCTCGGCCAAGCCGAAGGACCACGACTACTCCATCCTCGATCAGGCCGATCTGTGCGAGTCGTGGTTGCTCGCGGAAGGCGTGCGCTCGTACCACGTGCTGGCCCACGACTACGGCGACAGCGTGGCGCAGGAACTGCTCGCGCGCGCCGGCGAACCGGGTGAGCGGCCGCGTCTTCTCAGCGTGGCGTTCCTCAACGGCGGCTTGTTTCCTGAAATGCACCGGCCGGCATTCATCCAGCGCTTGCTGCTGTCTCCGCTGGGCCCGTTGGTGGCGCGGTTGACTAGCCGCGCAACGCTCGCTGCCAACATGCGCCGGATCTTCGGGCCCGGATCGCAACCCGACGAGTCCTTGATCGACGCCTTCTGGTCGCTGATCGCCGCCAACGACGGCCAGGCCGTGATGCACCGGCTCATCCGCTACATGCCCGAACGCCGTGCGCATCGGACGAGGTGGGTCAGGGCGTTGCAGCGAGCCGCCGTGCCGCTCAAGCTCATCGATGGCGCAGCCGATCCGATTTCCGGCGCGCACATGGTCGCGCGCTACCGGGCATTGGTGCCGCAGCCGGATGTCACCGTACTCGAAGGCATCGGCCACTACCCGCAGATCGAGGCGCCCGCCGCCGTGCTGGCCGCCTACCTGGCTTTCCTCGAGGCGCAGCGGGCGGCGTGACGCGCGCCCGCGATCCGCTCAGGCCGTGACGCGCTCCACGACGCGCCGCACGCGCGGTGCGAGGAAGGTGACCGTGGGGAAGGCGATGAGCCAGGTGGTGGCGCAGCTGCGCAGCCACTGCGCGAAGAAGCCCGCGTGCAGGCCCTGGTTCAACAGCAGGACGAAGGCCGACACGATGCAGACCATGATGGCGGAAAGCAGCGCGCCGAACAGGAGCGGCGCATAGCGACGGGGAAGGCGCATGGATTCCTCGGGGAGCGAGAACGAAGGCTTCACTGTGTGGACGAAACGCGCAATGCCAAGGCCGCGGCGTAGAGCCCGAGGCCGAACACGGCGTGCGTGAGCAGGCTGTGGAGCCGCGCGAGGTTCGGCCGTGGCGCGCGGCTCGCCGCCACGCCCAGCCCCATGCCGGGCTGCAGGATCAGGAAGGGCGCCAGCACGGTGCCCACGCCGACGATCAGCGCCGGTCCGAGGGTCGGTGCGCGCAGCCACGCCGGTCCCCATAGCCCGATCAGCAGGGCCGCGAACGCGATGCCGATCAGATAGTGCGCGGACCAGCCGAGGATGCGTTCGCCACGCACCGGCGGCGCGGCCGCGATGCGTTCGTGGCGGAATCGTCCGTGCGGCATGTGGCCGAACCAGCGGCCCACGAGGCCGAAATCCGGCAGGGCGATGCCGAAGAGCCGGCGGCGCAGCAGCGCCCAGCCATCGGTGATCGCGGTGGCGCCGGCGCCGATCAGCAGTGTGCCCGTGGCACATTCGAGAAAGGTGTTCATGGCTTGCCTCGGGGAGGAACGGGCGGCAGAGTGCCACTTCAAGCCGGCTTGAGGTCAAGTGAATGAAGGTCATCGACATCGCGGCGCTCGCGCAGTGCTCGGGTGTGCCCGCGTCCACGCTGCGCTACTACGAGGAAAAGGGCTTGATCGCCTCGATCGGCCGCAGCGGTCTGCGGCGCGTGTTCGACCTCGGGGTGCTCGAGCGCCTGGCGCTGATCGCGCTGGGGCGCTCGGCCGGCTTTTCGCTCGACGAGATCGCGCCGATGCTCGCGCCCGAGGGCTTGCATGTCGACCGCGCCTTGCTCGCGGCCAAGGCGGACGAACTCGACGCGACCATCCGCCGGCTCGGCGCGATGCGCGACGGCCTGCGGCATGCCGCGGCGTGTCCTGCGCCCAGTCACATGGAATGCCCGACGTTCCGGCGCCTGCTGCGCGGTGCGTCGACCGAAGCTGGCGCTACGCGCGCAAAGCGGCCGTCCGCGACGTTGCGGCCCCGCGGCGGCGCGGGAAGGTAACTGGCGCTGCCGGGAGGACGGAGAGTCGGCGACACGTCTTCACGTCACAAGCGTACTTCGCGATTGCACGTCAAAAACGTTGACGTTCGCAGTTCGCAGTTCGCAGTTCGCAGTTCGCAGGTCGCAGGTCGCAGTTCGCAGGTCGCAGGTCGCAGTTCGCAGTTCGCAGTTCGCAGTTCGCAGGTCGCAGCTTGCAGCTTGCAGGGCGCAGGTCGCGACGCGTTGCCGGTGCGAAGGGCGCTGAGGCTGGAGTGTTGCGCGCTGTGCGAGTCTCAGGGCAGGATCGCGCGCAGCAACTGCGCCGGCACTGCGCGGTCGTCCGCATCGGTCACCAGCCAAACCGTGTCGCCATCAATGGCGATGCCTTCGATCTTCGCGGGCGTATCGAGCCGCTGGAGCCAGCGCACGTGCCCATCCGGTGCGAGCCGCGCCAGCGCCGAACCCAGGCAGGCGCCGTCCTCGTAGGCGTCGCAGGTGTCTTCCAGCACGGCGGAGGCGAGCAGGTCGCCGCCACTGAGCACCGCGACGTCGGTGAAGGACCAGGGCAATCCCTCCTGCGTCCCGAGGTCGACGTCGACGATGCGCGGCGTGCGCGCGATGTCGAAGTGCCTCGACGTCAGCGCGCGATCGAGGTCGTCCACGTCGATGAAGATCAGTGCATTGCGCCGGTCCTGGCGGTTGCCCCGTTGCAGCAGCATGAACCCGCCCGCGACACAGGCAGCGCCTTCGAGGTTGAGTTCGGGAAATACTTCGCGCAGGCGGGCGCAGAGCGGCGAGGTGTCGACGACGGTCGCCTGCTCGTGCACGCCGATCAGCACCGCACGCTCGCGCGTGGGCCGCGAGCCCGAACCCATGGCGAGCAGTCCGCGGCCGGGAAGATCGACGAGGATTTCGAAATCGGGCTTGCGCGCCTTGCGCGCGGGCTTGTCCTGCGGCAATTCGTCGTGCAGCAGCGCGATCCGGCGGCTCTTGCCAACCGGTTCGAACACGAACAGCGCGTTCTCGTCGTCTGCGACCACGTGGAAGCGGCCATCGCGCAGGACCAGCCCGCTTGCCGCGGACACCTCCAGCGTGCGGACCGGCGTCGTCTCGATCACAGCGAATCGAAGAACTGTAGCCGCGCCAGTTCCGAATACAGTCCGCCCTGCGCCATCAGCTCGTCGTGCGTGCCCTGCGCCACGATGCGGCCATGATCCAGTACCACGATGCGGTCGGCGCGCCGCACGGTGGCGAGGCGGTGCGCGATCACCAGCGTCGTGCGGCCCTGCATCAGGCGTTCGAGCGCCTGCTGGATGGCGCGTTCGCTTTGCG
>CAMLOR010000178.1 GCA_946481615.1 uncultured Aquimonas sp. | reverse complement strand
ACGTCTTCCTCGACAGCGACACCGCGATGGCCGTGCTTTCGCACGTGCCGGGCGAACTGGCGGACAACCCGCTGGATTTCGAAGCCGCCGTGGCCACGCGCGACCTGGTGCGCAAGCTCGACGGCAGCCCGCGACTGCTGCTGCACGGACGCGTACTGCCCAACGTGGAGGGCGAACTCGAACGCATGGACGAACAGGCCGCGATGTTCCCCGTGGCGGCGTTCAAGACCTACACCCAGTTCGGCCCCGGCGGCGGCTACTTCCTCGACGGCGAACACGGTGCCGCGATGATCGAACGCGCGCGCAAGCTCGGGGTGAAGACCATCGCCGTGCACAAAGGCATCCCCTTCGGGCCCGAAGGCTACGAATACTCGACCTGCCGCGACCTCGGCCCGGTGGCGAAGGCCCATCCCGACATCACCTTCCTCGTCTACCACTCGGGCTTCGAACCGGCGAAGGGCGAACGCGAAGAAAGCGCGAACGACGCGCACGGTATCAACGGGCTGATCGCATCGCTTGCAGCGAACGGTTCGCCGAAGAACGTGTACGCGGAACTCGGCAGCACCTGGCGTTTCGCGATGCGCGATCCGGACATCGCCGCGCACCTCATCGGCAAACTTCTCAAGCACCTGGGCGAAGACCGCATCCTGTGGGGCACTGATTCGATCTGGTACGGCAGCCCGCAGGACCAGATCCAGGCGTTCCGCGCTTTCGAGATCTCCCCCGAATTCCAGGAGAAATACGGCTACCCGGCGCTGACCAAAGCGGCGAAGGCGAAGATCTTCGGCCTCAACGCCGCGCGCGTGTACGGCCTCGACGCCGCCCAGCTGCGCCCGAAACTGCAGGCCGACGCGCTGTCGAAATCCCGCGCCGCCTACCTCGAAACTCCCGACCCCAGTTTCCTCACCCACGGCCCGCGCACGCGGCGCGAGTTCCTGGCGCTGCGCAGGCTCGAACAGGGAAAAGCCTGAGGCAGTGTCCTCTCGCCCGACCCCCATGCTCGGCTACGCGAGCTTGTGCGCCTTGAGGTATTGCTCCACCTCGCGGTAACCGCTGTCGCCGCCGCCGTAGCGCACCAGGTTGCGCGCGGTGCGCAGCCAGTCGAGCGTGCTGGGGAGCAGTTGCGCGCGTGCGGCTTCGAGATCGGCGGCGGTGAGGCCGCGTTCAATGCCGCGTTCCACGATATCGCCCAGCACGCGCTCCTTGGCCAGGTCGACCAGGCCTTCGATGTCGGCGCCCGAATAGTGCGGCGTCTCGCGCGCCAGGCGCGCCATGTCCAGGCCTTCGGCGGGCAGGTCGGCGAGCTTCATGCGGAACAGTTGCTCGCGCGCCGCGACATCCGGCGGCGGCACGAACACCAGGCGCGAGAAGCGACCGCTGCGCTTCATCGCCGGGTCGATGTCCCAGGGCATGTTGGTGGCGGCGAGGATCAGCACGCCCTCGTTCTCGCTGGCGAGCCCGTCGAGCTGCGCCAGGAATTCGTTGACGATGCGGCGGCTGTGTTCGGAACTGGCCTTCGAGCGCGAATAGGCCAGCGCGTCGAGTTCGTCGAAGAACAGTACGCAGGGCTTGCTGGAGCGCGCCTTCGCGAACAGCTGCGCGAGCAGGCTTTCGCTTTCGCCGAACCACATGCTGACGACGTCGCTCACGCCCACGCTGATGAATTCGCCGCGGATCTCCCCGGCCACGGCGCGCGCGATCATGGTCTTGCCGCAGCCGGGCGGGCCGTAGAGCAGCACGCCACCGCCGGCCGATTTGCGGAAGCGCGCGAACAGGCCCGGCTTGAGGAAGGGTTCGATGATCTGCAGGCGCAGCGTGCGTTTGAGTTCCTCGAGCCCGCCGACGTCGGCGAAGGTGATGCGCGGCCGCGCGGCCGGCGGCAGCATCGGCGCGCGCAGCTCGCCGTCGGCCGCCACCACCGCGAGCCGCGGCGGGCCCGTGGGGCGCGCACGCTGGGCTGCGGCCGCGAGCGTTTCACGTTCGAAGGCGTCGAGGGGCGCGAACCCTTCGCGGTCGCGCGCACTCTCGTAGGCCGCCTGGGCTTCTTCGCCACGGCCGAGCGCGGCCAGCACGTGCGCCTCGCCCAGCAGCGGTGCGGCGCCGGCATCGCCCTTCGCGCACAGCTGAAACTGTGTCAGCGCAGCCTCGGCCTCACCCGTTTCCATCAACAGGTGGGCGTAGCGCAACCGCAAACCCGTGTCGAAGGGATCGCGCAGCAGCGTCGCTTCGTAGTCCTGTCTCTGCATCAGAGCAACTCCCGGAAGAACAGGCGTTTGAGCAGCGGCGGCCAGACCCAGCTGTAGATCGCGTAGCCGATCCAGAGCAGCGATATGGCGAACATCAGCGGGCCGGGAATCACGGCGCGCCCGAACTGCAGCAGCACGATGATGCCGACCCAGAGCACGACGCTGGCGTTCCAGCCCCAGCGCAGCAGCGGATACAGCGGCCGCATGCTCCAGTGGTTCTCGTAGCGGATGTGGGCCGCGAGGTTCACCACGGTGCGATCGTTCGGCGATTGGCGCACCAGGGTTTCGACGATCTGCCGGGCCGCATCGAGGCGATGCTCGCGATAAAGCGCCCAGGCCAGCGTGCGCAGCGTCGCCTCGGCGTCGGGTTGCTGGCGCATCATCTCGTCGAGCGCACGGCTGTCCTTCACCGTGCGGCCCTGCGCCAGATCGCAGAGCGCCGCCACGAACAGCACGAAGGTGTCGTCGGGCGCGTGGCGCACGGCCTCGCGCACCACGGCCTCGGCCTTGTCGAACTGGCCGGCGCGCACCAGCGTCATGGCGTAGTGCGCCAGCAGCTCTTCATCGTCCGGCGCCTCGCGCAGCAGGTCGAGCAGCTCGCGCTCGGAATCGGCCAGGCGGCCTTCGTCGCGCAGCAGGCGGGCACGCAACAGACGCCCGGCGTGATGCTCGGGCGCGTCCTGCAACAGGTCTTCGACGGCCTCCAGCGCGGCTTCGTTGTCGTCGCGCCGGTAAAGCAGCAGCGCATGCAGGTAGCGCAACCCGGAGTGTCCCGGCTCGAGCTGCAGGCCGCGCGCGATGGCGTTCTCGGCCTGGTCGAAACGATTGCGTTCGAGCCAGTTGGCGGCGGCCGACCAGGCCTCGCTCGCGGTCTCCATGCGTCGACTCCTTCAGCGGGGCAGCAGGACGAAAGCGGCCGCCACGCTGGCGGCCATGCCGGCGAGCAGGGCCGCGAAGCCCACGCCCCAGCCCGACGGCGAGTTCACACCGAACAGTTCCTGCGCGCGATAGTGCGGGCGATGCCGCCACGCATAGGCCAAGGCGGCCAGCACGCCGGCACCGCGAACCAGATAGCGCAGGTAGGGCTGCGCGTCCCATCGCAGCGCCAACCATGGCACCAGCAGCACCAGCAATACGCCGGCGGCGATCCAGCCCGCGTCCTGCGGCAGCCGGCGCAGCCGCGCGGCGTTGATGCCGAAAACGACAGCAGCCGCCACCGGCCCGCCGAAGAAGGCCGGCACGAACAGCGCGGTCTGCGAGTAGATCGGGTGCGCCGGCGCCGCGGCGCCGATCGAGGGTTGCAGCAAGTCGGAATCCATGCGCGCGCATTAGGCCCGCGGGCGGACGGCGAGGCAAGCCTGGGGCGCTGCTACGCTTCGCGCATGCCCTACACCCCGATCTGCGCCACCCTGGGTTACGTCCTCTCGCCCGACCGACGCCGCGTGTTGCTGGTGCATCGCAATGCGCGGCCCGGCGACCATCACCTGGGCAAATACAATGGCCTCGGCGGCAAGATGGAGCGCGAGGAAGACATCGCCGCCTGCATGCGGCGCGAGCTGCACGAGGAAGCCGGCATCGAGGTCGTTTCGATGACGCTGCGCGGCACCCTGAGCTGGCCCGGCTTCGGCAAGCACGGCGAGGACTGGCTCGGCTTCCTGTTCGTCGTCACCGAATTCACGGGCACGCCACCGGCCTCGAATGCCGAAGGCGCGCTCGAATGGGTCGAGATCGATCGCATCCTCGAGCTGCCGCTGTGGGAAGGCGACCGCCACTTCCTACCGCTGGTGTTCGACGACGACCCACGGCCGTTCCACGGCGTGATGCCGTATCGCGACGGGCGCATGCAATCGTGGAGTTACTCGCGTTGACCATCCAGGCGATCGACGTCGTAGCGGAACAGCTCCAGAGAGCGTGTGTGATCCCCCATCTGCAACATCAGGACGAGCCGATCGTCGTGGTTCCAGAACGAGCGGGATTCCAGTTTCGCGGTGCCGATCAGCGCAAGGCTGGCAGGAGTGGATTGGTACAAGGTGCAATTGCGAACACCATAGCGTGGCGGCTCGCAGAGCATCACGCGCCAGTCCCGGCGGCCATCCGGCAAATAGGTGTTCCACACGGCGTATAGGCGATCGTCCCCGGTGGCGTGCTCGATGACGATGGATTCTCCCTTGAGCGCATCGCCGTTCCACCAGATGCCGCCCTCGTCGTACAAACCGTTGAAGTCATCGTATTCGCCGGGTTCGTCGATCGGGGCCACGTCGAAGCCGACCGGCTCTGATCGCGGGCGCAGTCCGGAAGGCGTCTGTTCGAGCAATTGGGCGCGGTAGTGGCCGGCTGGCAGCTGACCAATCGTCATCCGCTGCGACTTGACGATCTCCTGAGGGATGGAACATAGCGTCCCGCCGACGACGATACCGAATATGCCGCCTTCGAATCGGATCGACTTCAATTGCTCACAATCGCCGTAATCGACCTCGGCGATGACGGGTTCGTTGGCGCGCGGCTGGCCGATGATCCGGAAAGAGTCATCGGCGCCATCGGCGACGCCGGCCATTGCCAAGCTTGCGGCCATGAAGGCGCGGGTCAGATGGCGCATGCGGTTTCCTCGTTGGTCGACTCTTCGAGGAAACGCCCGGTCGAGGTGCATGGCACCCCTTGCGACGGTAGAGCCCGTCGAACTCTCGCAAGTCACGCGAGGACGGTCGGAAGGGCGGGATATAATCGGCCCATGTCCGACGATCGAACTACCGACCCCGCCGCGGAGTTCCGCGCCCTCCAACTCCCCGAACCGTTGGTGCGAGCGCTCGCCGACGTCGGCTACGAATCGCCCTCGCCCATCCAGGGCGCCACCATCCCGCCGCTGCTGGCCGGCCGCGACATGGTGGGCCAGGCCCAGACCGGCACCGGCAAGACGGCCGCCTTCGCGCTGCCGATCCTGGCCCGGCTCGACATGGACCAGGGCGTGCCGCAGGCGCTGGTGCTCACGCCCACCCGCGAGCTCGCCATCCAGGTGGCCGAGGCCTTCCAGAAGTACGCGGTGCACATGCCCGGGTTCCACGTGCTGCCGATCTACGGCGGACAGGGCTACGGCACCCAGCTGCATGGGCTCAAGCGCGGCGTGCACGTCATCGTCGGCACGCCGGGCCGCATCATCGATCACCTCGAGCGCGGCTCGCTCGATCTTTCGAAGCTGAAGCATCTGGTGCTGGACGAGGCCGACGAGATGCTGCGCATGGGTTTCATCGACGACGTCGAGAAGATCCTGCAGAAGACGCCGGCCTCGCGCCAGACCGCGCTGTTCTCCGCCACCATGCCGGCGCCGGTGCGGCGCATCGCGCAGACCTACCTGCGCGATCCGGCCGAGATCACGATCCAGGCCAAGACCCGCACCGCCGACAACATCCGCCAGCGCTACTGGCTGGTGAGCGGCGTCCACAAGCTCGACGCGCTCACCCGCATCCTCGAAGCCGAAACCTTCGACGGCATGATCATCTTCGCGCGCACCAAGCAAGCCACCGAGGAACTGGCCGAGAAGCTCGCCGCGCGCGGCTTCGCGGCCGCCGCCATCAACGGCGACATCGCGCAGCCGCTGCGCGAGAAGGCGGTGGCGAAGCTGAAGGACGGGCAGCTCGACATCCTCGTCGCCACCGACGTGGCGGCACGCGGGCTCGATGTCGACCGCATCAGCCATGTCGTCAATTACGACATTCCGTACGACACCGAGAGCTACGTGCACCGCATCGGCCGCACCGGCCGCGCCGGGCGCACGGGCGACGCCATCCTGTTCGTGGCGCCGCGCGAACGCGGCATGTTGCGCGCCATCGAGCGCGCCACGCGCCAGCCCATCACGCCGATGGAACTGCCCAGCGTGGAGGCGGTGAACGATCAGCGGGTGGCGAAGTTCAAGCAGCGCATCGTCGACAGCCTGGCGCAGGAACAGCTCGCGCCGTTCCGCGAGCTGGTCGAGCAGGTGGAGCAGGAGCGCAATGTCCCCGCGGTGGAGATCGCCGCGGCGCTCGCCCGCCTGCTGCAGGGCGACACGCCGCTATTGTTGCAGCCCGATCCGCCCTCGCGCGCGCCGCGCGAGCGCAGCGAACGGCCGGAACGCGCTCCCCGTTTCGAGCGTGGCGAGGCATCCGAACGCGGCGAGCGCCCGGAACGCGGAGAACGCACGCCACGCCCGCGCGCGCAGATCCACGACGAGAGTCTCGAAACCTTCCGCCTGGAAGTGGGCCACGTGCACCGCGTGAAACCCGGCAACATCGTCGGCGCCATCGCCAACGAAGCCGGCCTCGAATCGCGCCACATCGGCCGCATCGACATCCGCGACGACCACACCTACATCGACCTGCCGCGCGGCATGCCCGACGACATCCTCACCCACCTGCAGAACGTCTGGGTGGCCGGCCAGCGCCTGCGCATCAAACGCCACGCCGGCGACGTGCCCGAAGCCGCACGCATCAAACGCGGCGGCCCGCGCCCGGTGCGCGACTTCAGCGACCGGCCGCCGCGTGCCCCGCGCGGCGAAGGACCGCCGACTCGCAGGAAGCCGCCGCGCGGGTGACGTTGCGCTGACCGCGGCGTGCCGTGTGTGCGTATGCGGCGGACGCGGCGCGGTGTGCGAGGTTGAGGCAGGACGCGGGGGCGCTCGGGGGTTCGGGGATGGGTTGCGCCGCCCGCGCTGCGCGC
>CAMLOR010000177.1 GCA_946481615.1 uncultured Aquimonas sp. | reverse complement strand
GTGGCAGGGCATCAGCGCCATGCGCGGCAGATCGCCCACGTTCCAGGCGCTCACGATGAGGCGGCGCGAATCGGGATTGCGCTTGATCTCTTCCACCACCCAGCGCATCTGGTCGACGTGCCTGCCGTCGGCGGTTTCCCAGTCGCGCCATTGCTTGCCGTAGACCGGGCCGAGGTTGCCGTCGGCATCGGCCCATTCGTCCCAGATCGTGACCTTGTTGTCGCGAAGGTAAGCGACGTTGGTGTCGCCGCGCAGGAACCAGAGCAGCTCGTGCACGATCGAGCGCAGATGCAGCTTCTTGGTCGTGACCAGCGGGAAACCTTCGCGCAGGTCGAAACGCAGCTGCCAGCCGAACACCGCGCGCGTGCCGGTGCCGGTGCGGTCGGATTTCTCGGTGCCGTGGTCGACGAGATGCCGCAGCAGGTCCAGGTAGGCTTTCATGTGGCGGGCACCAGCGTGGGCGAACGGCGCGACAGCCAGATCAGGAACAGGCCGGCGGCGATCAGCGGAAGGCTGAGCAGCTGGCCCATGGTGAGCCAGCCGAAGGCGAGGAAGCCGAGTTGCGCGTCGGGCTCGCGCACGAACTCGATCGCGAAGCGGAACGTGCCGTAGAGCAGCGCGAACATCCCGGACACCGCGTAACGCGGGCGCGGCTTCGACGAATACCACCACAGCACGCCGCACATCACGATGCCTTCGAGGAAGGCCTGGTAGAGCTGCGAGGGATGGCGCGCGAAGCGCTCGAGCGCGCCGCTTTCGTGCGCGGCGCGCAGGGCGTCGGCCGGCATGCTGTAGAACGGCTCGGGCAACGATTTGGGAAACACCACGGCGAAGGCGCCGTCGGTATGGCGCCCCCACAGTTCGCCGCCGATCCAGTTGCCCAGGCGGCCGAAACCCAGGCCGGGCGGCACCAGCGGCGCGATGAAGTCCATGCTGTCGAAGTATTGCAGGCCGTGCTTGCGCGACCAGTACGCCACCGCGAGCATCACGCCGAGCAGTCCGCCATGGAAGCTCATGCCGCCTTCCCACACGCGCAGCGCGCTGAGCGGATCGTCGATCACGGCCTGGAAGCCGTAGAACAGGATCCATCCCAGCCGCCCGCCGAGCACGACGCCCAGCATCGCGTAGAAGATCAGATCCGAGTAGGCGATCTCCGTCACCGGCAGCCGCCCCGCACGCACGCGGCGGCGGCCCAGCCACCAGCCGGCCACGAAGCCGCACAGATACATCAACCCGTACCAATGCAGCGCGACCGGCCCCAGTTGCAACGCGATGGGATCGATCTGGTGCAGGTAGGACATGCGCAGGCTTCCGTGCACCGGCAGGAGGCGCCGGCCCCCGCAATTATGCCTGCCTCATCCGTTCGGAGTGAGCCTGTCGACCCCGCGCCCCGGCCCACGAGCCGCGAGGCAACGGTTCGACAGGCTCACCGCGAACGGTTGACGGACATCGCGATTCCGCACGCGTCCGCGGGAGGTCGCGAACGTTGACGCAAATCAGGCCGGAAGAATCCGCGTGATGAAACCCTTGAGGTAGTCCGTCTCCGGAATCGCCGCATGCACCGGATGATCCGGCCCCTGCTGCAGCTGCTCCAGCACCTGCACCTGCCGTTCGAGATGGCGAGCACCGGCCTGCACCGCGTCGAGCAGCGCCGCGCGGCCCATGTGGTGGCTGCAGGAACAGGTGACGAGCAGGCCGTCGCGTTCCAGCACCTGCATCGCCATCTCGTTGATGCGGCGGTAGGCCAGCGCGCCTTCCTTGAAATCCTTCTTGCGCTTCACGAAGGCCGGCGGGTCGATGACGATGACGTCCCACTTGCGGCGCTCGGCGCGCGCTGCCTTGAGGAAGTCGAAGGCATCGGCCTCCACCGCGTCGACGTCCAGCGAATTGAGCGCCGCGTTGCGGCGCACCGCTTCCACCGCGGCGCGCGAGGCATCGACGCAGGTGGTCTGCGCCGCACCGAAGGCCGCCGCACGCAGGCCCCAGGCGCCGACATAGCTGAAAAGATCGAGTACCTTCGCGCCCTTCACATAAGGCGCCAACCGGTCGCGATTCGCATGCTGGTCGAAGAACCAGCCGGTCTTCTGCCCGCCGATGGCATCGACCTCGAAATCGAGCCCGCCCTCGCGCACGCGCACGGGCCCGGCGTGCTCGCCCAGGCCGATGTCGGCGTACTCGGGCAAGGCTTCGAGCTTGCGCACCGAGCCGTCGTTCTTCCAGATCAGCGCGCGTGGCCTGAGCACCTTCCCGATGGCTTCGGTGATCTCGCCGCGCAGCCGCTCCATCCCGGCGGTGCCGATCTGGCCGACGATCACGTCGCCGAACCGGTCCAGCACCAGGCCCGGCAGCCCATCGGATTCGCCGAACACGAGGCGGTAATACGGCTCCGCGTAGATCTTCTCGCGGATCGACAGCGCGACGTTGAACCGATGCCCGAACAGCGAACGATCCAGTTCGTGCCCCTGACGATCGACGAGGCGCGCCGCGATCAACGTCGACGGATTCACGTAACCCACGCCGAGCGGCTTGTCGGAGGCATCGACGATCCACGCCGGCGTGCCGGGCTCGAACTGCTCGAGCGGCGACTTGCGCACGTCGACCTCGTTCGAGAACACCCACAGATGCCCGGCGCGCAGGCGGCGGTCTTCTCCGCGTTTGAGATGAAGGGCTGGGTACTGGGTGTCGGTCATGCCGCGCAGTCTAAGGGAAGCCCGGGATAGACTGCGCGCCATGGCGAACCGACTTGCCAGCGAGGCCAGCCTTTACCTGCGGCAGCACGCGGGCAATCCGGTGGAATGGCAGCCGTGGGGCGAAGCGGCGCTGGCGCAGGCGCGGCGCGAACGCAAGCCGATCCTGCTGTCGATCGGCTATTCGGCCTGCCACTGGTGCCACGTGATGGCGCACGAGAGCTTCGAGGACGAAGCCACGGCGCGCGTGATGAACGCGCTCTACGTCAACATCAAGGTCGACCGCGAAGAGCGGCCGGATCTGGATCGCATCTACCAGCTGGCGCACCAGGCGCTGTCGCGCCGTAGCGGCGGCTGGCCGCTGACGATGTTCCTGGCGCCGGACGATCTGCTGCCGTTCTACGCCGGCACGTATTTTCCGCCGCAGGCGCGCCACGGACTGCCTTCGTTCGTCGAAGTACTGCAGGGCGTGCGGCAATGGTTCGATACGCATCCGGCCGAGATGACGCAGCAGAACGCCGCGCTGGGCGAGTTCCTCGCCGATCACGGCCGCGGCGAAGGCCTCGTGGAGACGCTCGACGACGCACCGCTGCAACTTGCGCTGCAGCGCATCCATGCGAGCTTCGACGCGCAGCACGGCGGCCGCCGCGGCGGGCCGAAATTCCCGCCTTCCACCGAGCTCGAACTGCTGCAACGCTTCGCCGACGAGGACGAAGATGCGGCCGCGATGGCCGAGCACACGCTGCGCAAGATGGCCGAGCGCGGGCTGCAGGATCACCTGCTCGGCGGCTTCTTCCGCTATTGCGTGGACGCGCACTGGGGCATCCCGCATTTCGAGAAGATGCTCTACGACAACGCCGCCCTGCTCGGCTGCTACGCCGAGGCCGCGCTGGAAGGCGACGTCGAGTTCGTGGCGGCGGCCGAGGGCATCGTGCGCTGGTTGCAGCGCGACATGCGCATGGCCGGCGGCGGGCTCGCCAGTGCGATGGATGCCGATTCGGAAGGCGAGGAAGGCGCGTACTACCTGTGGACGCCGCCGCAGGCGATCGAAGCGTTGCAGGACGATGCGCAGCGCGACGATTTCCTGCGCGCCTACGGGCTGCACGACAAGCCCAATTTCGAAGGCCAGGCCTGGCACCTGCTGCGCGAACGTTCGCTCGAGGAAACCGGCGACTTCGCGAATGCCCGCGCCGCGCTGCTGCGCCTGCGCGACGCGCGCGTGCCGCCGGCGCGCGACGACAAGCAGCTGACCTCGTGGAACGCGATGACGGTGCGCGCGCTGTGCCGCGCGTCGCTGCGTCTGGGCCGGCCCGACTGGCTGGGCCTCGCCGACGAAGTGATCGACGCCCTGCGCACGCACGCCTGGCGCGACGGCCGCCTGCTGGCCGTGGCCGGCAACGAACCTCTGCGCGGCTACCTCGACGATCACGCCTTCCTGCTCGATGCGCTGCTCGAACGCCTGCAGGCGCGCTGGGACGAGCACGATCTTGCCTGGGCCCTGCAACTGGCCGAAACGCTGCTCGCCGATTTCCAGGACGGGGAACGCGGCGGCTTCTGGTTCACGCCGCATGGCCACGAACCGCTGCCGCAGCGCCCCAAGCCCTGGTTCGACGAAGCCACGCCCGCAGGCAACGCGGTGGCCGCGCGCGGCCTGCTGCGCCTTGGCTGGCTGGTCGGCGAACCGCGCTTCCTCGACGCCGCCGAACGCACGCTGCGCGCGGGCCTGGCCGAGGTTCGCGACGCGCCGCACGGCGCCTGCGCCCTGCTCGGCGTGCTGCACGAATGGCTGCGGCCTTCGCCCGTGATCGTGCTGCGCGCCACGCCGGCGGAAGCCGCGACCTGGCAGGACACGCTGGCCGAAGCACGCGGCGAAGGCGCCATGAGTTTCGTGCTGCCGCCGGAAGCCGCCTCGCTGCGCGAGAAGGCGCATGCGCCGGGCGGACGCGCCTACCTGTGCCGCGGCATGCAATGCAGCGCGCCGGCCGCAACGCCGGCGCAACTGGTGCCCCTGCTGCCGCGCTAGGCGCCGCGCTTGCGCTCGTGGCGGCGCCGGGCGACCAGATTGAGCGCTTCCACGCCGCCCGAGAAGGCCATCGCGAAATACAGATAGGCGCGCGGGATGTGGTAATCGAGACCGTCGGCCACCAGGGCCATGCCAACCAGGATCAGGAAGGCCAGCGCCAGCATCTTCACCGTCGGATGCCTGTCGATGAAATTGCCCAGCGGATTGGAGGCGAAGATCATCAGGCCGACCGCGATCATGATGGCCGCGATCATCACCGGCACATTGTTCACCATGCCCACCGCGGTGATCACCGAATCGAGCGAGAACACGATGTCGATGACGGCGATCTGCGCGATGACGTAACCGAACACCGCCGAAGGCTTGGTGTCGATGGTTTCGTCCTCGCTGCGGCCTTCCATCGCATCGTGGATCTCCATCGTGCCCTTCACCAGCAGGAACAGGCCGCCGCCGATCAGCACCAGATCGCGAATCGAGATCGGCTTGCCGAACAGCGTGAACAGATCGGCTTGCATGCGCGCCAGGAAGGCGAGCGAGATCAGCAGCAGGATGCGCGTGATGCAGGCCAGTGCCAGGCCGAACTTGCGCGCCCAGGGGCGGCGATCGGGCGGCAGCTTGCTGACGGCGATGGAGACGAACACGAGGTTGTCCACGCCCAGCACGATCTCGAGCGTGGTGAGCGTGATCAACGCCATCCAGATTTCGGTGTCGAAAATCCAATCCAAGACGCAGAACCTCGGTCGCGGCCTAGGAGGCCAGCCAGCGGGGCGCCAGGATCAGGCCCCAGGTGATCACAACGTTCATCAGCAGCAGGAACACCGCGGCCGAACCCATGTCCTTGGCGCGGCCGGCCATTTCGTGCCATTCCGGGCCCCAGCGATCCACCACCGCCTCGATCGCCGAGTTCATCACTTCGGCGGCGAGCACCAGCAGCAGCACGCCCGCCAGCACCGCCTTCTCCACGCCGCCGTGGCCGAGCCACAGGGCCAGCGGGAACAGCGGGATGGCGAGATAGACCTCCAGCCGGAACGAGGATTCCAGCTGCCAGCACTTCGCCAGGCCGTTCATGGACCAGCGAAATGCATGCCACATGCGCAGAGGGCCGCGCGGCGCGATGCTGCCGTGGCTATCGGCCATGGGATGGGGCCTGTGTACCGGACAAAGTGGCCGCGTATCATGCCAACGGCCCGGCCCGCCAACAAGCGCAAATTGCCTCGGCAGGCCGCAAAAACCTGTCAAAACACAAGGAACCACCCATGTTCGATCCCGAAAGGCTGCTCGGGCAGATGCTCGGCGGCGCGCTCGGCGACGCCTTCGGCGGCCAGCGCGGGCGCCGCAAGCGCAGCTCCGTGTTCTCCTCGGTCAGCCTTGGCGGCAAGGCCCAGCTCGGCCTCGGACTGCTCGGCGTCGCGATGGCGGCCTTCGAACACTATGGCCAGCAGAACCGTGCGAGCACCGTGCCGGCCGGCATGACGCCGACACCGATGCCAGCCGCAGCGCCGCCCCCGCCCCCGCCCCCGCCGCCTCCGGCTGCGGCGGCAATGCCGCCACCCCCGCCGCCTGCAGCCGTGAAGACGCGGGCGTTGCCCGTGCTCGACGAACACCAGCAACAGGTGGTGCTGCTGATCCGCACCATGATCGCCGCCGCCAACGCGGACGGTCACATCGACGCCGCCGAGCGCGACACCATCCTCGTGCGCGCCCGCGACGGCGGCCTGAACGAGGAGACGCTGGCCTGGCTCGATGCCGAGATCGCGAAACCGCAGACGCTGGGCCAGGTGATCGCCAACGCCCGTGCCGATCTGGCGACGGAAACCTACGCCGCCGCCGCGCTCGCCATCACGGTGGACACCGAAGCCGAACGCAACTGGCTCGATGCGCTCGCGCACGGCCTGCGACTCGACCCCGCCGTGCGCGCCGACCTCGACGCGCGCATCGCCGCGGCCTGATTCCAACTCACGGAGCAGCTCCATGCACCAGTGGTTCCTCAGCTACAATGGCCAGCAGATCGGCCCCCTCGATCACGCCAGCGCCGTGGCGCAGGCACGCCAGAATTCCAACGGGCATTGCTGGCGCCAGGGCTTTTCGGAATGGATGCCGATCGCCGCCTGCACCGAACTGGCCGCCGCCTCCGGCACGGCGATGAGCGCGCCGCCGCCGCCCACGCGCCGCTCGGCCGACGAGATCGACTACAAGATCTACGGCGAGGACATGCAGTTCGTCGAGATCGA
>CAMLOR010000176.1 GCA_946481615.1 uncultured Aquimonas sp. | reverse complement strand
CTGCGTCTTGCCGCGATAACGCGTGGCGTGCAGGTAATCGAACTCGACGTCGAAGCCGAGTTCGAGCGCGAGCAGCGAGGCGAAGATCATGCCGCCGTGCATCACAGTCAGGAACAGCGGACGCTCGCCGGCATAGTCGCGGCGGATGTCGGCCGCCATCCGGCGAATGGCGGTCTCCAGCGTGGCGCGGTCGTGGATCAGTTCGGCGCCGGGCAGGACATCGTGCAGCAGCTTTTCCGACATGGTTTCCTCGATGGTCGTCTCCCTCTCCTTCAAGGAGAAGGTTGGGTGAGGATGGTGTTCGCTCTTGCGCGGCATTGCAGCCAGCACGAAAACCATCCTCACCCTGCCCTCTCCTTGAAGGAGAGGGTTCGGGCTTCAGGCTTCGATTCCGAGCGTAGCACGGGCCTCGCGCCAGCGGTCCGAGGCCACCAGCGCATCCCAATCCGCCGCCGGACGTCCGAGCAACGAGTGCAGCGCATCGCGTTGCAGCACACGGCCCTGCATCGCAGCGAGCGCGTCGGGCACCAGGCTCGGGGCGCATACGAGCACCGAATCGCAGCCCGCATCGTAGTGCGCATGGATGCGCGCCGCGACGCCGCCGGCGGACTCGGCCGCGGCCATGCCGATGTCGTCACTGAAGATCACGCCGCGGAAGCCGAGTTCGTCGCGTAGCAGTTCGATCCAGCGCTTCGAATAACCTGCCGGATCGGCGTCGACCGCCGGATACGAAACGTGCGCCATCATCACGGCTTCGGCACCGGCCGCGATGCCCGCTTCGAACGGCACGAGGTCTTCCGCGCGCAGCACCTCGAGCGGACGCGGATCGACGGCGGCGTCGAAATGCGTGTCTTCCAGCACCGAACCGTGTCCCGGGAAATGCTTGAGCGTCGCCGCCATGCCGGCCGCATGCATGCCGCGCACGTAAGCACGCCCGAGTTCCGCCGCGATGCGCGGCTCCAGATGGAAGGCTCGCTCGCCGATGGCGCGATTGCCGCGCTTCAGATCGACCACCGGCGCGAAGCTCAGGTCGAGGCCGATGCCGCGGATCTCGCCCGCCATCAGCCAGGCATGCTGCTGCGCATCCGCGAGCGCGGTATCGGGATCGGCGTCGTACTGCGCTCCGAAGCGCGAGAGTTCCGGCAGACGCGAGAAGCCCTCGCGGAAGCGCTGCACCGGCCCGCCTTCCTGATCGACGCACAGCAGCAACGGCTTGCCGGCCACGGCGCGCAGTTCCTCGCACAGCGCCTGCACCTGCTCGCGCGAGACGAAATTGCGGGTGAACAGGATCACGCCGCCGACGGCCTCGTGCCGCAGCCAATCGTGTTCCTGCGCAGCCAGCGTGGCGCCGGCGATGCCGATCACGAGCATGCGTTCTTCTCCTCGTCGGTCCAGCGCGCATAGGGCCGCTCGGCCAGCGCGAGGTTGTAATAGCGTTGCGCGTCGGTGACTTCGGCGCCGAGCCACTTTTGGCGTTCGAAGGTTTCGTCGGCGGATCGCAATTCGATCTCGGCGATCAGCAGGCCGGCATTGTCGCCGAGGAATTCGTCGATTTCCCACAGGTGCGCGCCGCGCCGGACGTAGTGGCGGATCTTGTCGACCAGACCGCCGGCGCACAGCTTCAGCAACGCCTCGGCGTCGGCCACCGGGATTTCGTAATCGAACTCCTGCCGCGTATGGCCGAGTTCGCGCGATTTCAGGTTGAGAAAAGCCTGTTCGCCCGCGATACGCACCCGCACCGACGCGCGCTGCCGGCCGGACTCGACCGCGCCCAGATCGTTGAGATAACCCTGCGCCATGCGCACGCTGCGCTCGACCGCGCCGCGCCAGGTTTCGTCGCGCAGGAGGAATTTGCGTTCGATCTCGATGCCCATGCCTACCTCGACTCCTCGCTTGCGAAGACCGCTGCGCTGCGCGTGCACGCTTCGGTGCAACGAAGCTGTCGGCAATGATCCGAAGCCATCTACGCTTTCTCGAACAGCGCGATCGATTCGACGTGCGCCGTGTGCGGGAACATGTCCATGGCGCCAGCGGCTTTCAGCACATAGCCGTGCTCGCGCACCAGGATGCCGGCATCGCGCGCCAGCGAGCCCGGATGGCAGCTCACGTAGACGATGCGCGTGACGCCTTCGAGCGGAAGCTGCGGGATGGCTTCCATGGCACCGGTGCGCGGTGGATCGAGAAGGAGCTTGTCGAAGCCCTGTTTCACCCAGGGTTCGCCGCGCAGATCCTTCGACAGATCGGCAGCGTGGAATTCGGCGTTGCGGATACCCAACCGCGCCGCGTTGTCGCGCGCGCGCTGCACCAGGCCCGGATCGCCTTCGACGCCCACCACGCTGCCCGCGCGGCGCGCGATCGGCAGCGTGAAGTTGCCGAGGCCGCAGAACAGATCGAGCACGCGGTCTTCCGGCCGCGGATCGAGCAGCGCCAACGCGTGATCGACCATGCGGCGGTTCATGTCGCCGTTGACCTGCACGAAATCCAGCGGACGGAACTCGAAGTCGACGTCGTACGCCGGCAATGCGAAGCGCAGCGTCGCGGCCTCGCCATCGAGCGGCTGCACCGTGTCGTTGTTGCCGGGCTGCAGGTAGATCGCGAGGTTGGTCGCGCGACCGAATTCGCGCAGTTTCGCGCGATCGGCTTCCCCCAGCGGCACCAGGTTCCGGAACACGAGCACGGTCGCATCGTCGCCCGCGGAAAGTTCGATCTGCGCGATCTGCTCGCGCGCTTCCAGCGACTGCAGCAACTCGCCGAGCCCCGCGATGCGCTCGCCCACCTGCGGCACCAGCACTTCGCAGCGCGCGATGTCGGCGATGAAGCGCGGATCGATCTCGCGGAAGCCCACCAGGGCTTTCTCTTTCTTCTTGACCCATTTGGCACCGAGGCGCGCCTTGCGGCGATAGCCCCAGGGTTCGCCGCGCAACGGTTCGAGCACGCGCTCGGGCCGCACATGGCCGATGCGCTCGAAATTTTCCATCAGGATGTGCTGCTTGTATTCGACCTGCTTCTCCGGCGCCAGATGCTGCAACGCGCAGCCGCCGCAGGTTCCGAAGTGCGCGCAACGCGGCGCGACACGATCGGGCGAAGCGCGCAGGATCCCCACCGCCACCGCTTCGTCGAACGACTTCTTGCGCGCCGTCTGTCGCGCACGCACGCGCTCGCCGGGCAACGCCCCGACCACGAACACCGCCTTGCCATCGACCTTCGCGACGCCGCGACCGTCATGGCTGAGATCGACGATGTCGAGTTCCTGTTCCTGTGGGATGAAAGGCTTGCGATTGGAGCGGGACACGTGGGATTGCGCGGCTTAGGGGGCGCGCATTGTCGCATGGCGGGTGCGCTTGTCGGGCGGGGGGGTGGGACGGGCGGCTGCGGCGCCGGCTTCGTCGGAAGCTGGCTGTCCCGCGCACCTTGGCAGGAGCACTCCGAACGCTCTTCGCCCACGCGTCCCGCCGTGCAAGCGTCCTGGCGTTACTTCTGCTTCCAGGCCCCCGAAGCATCCTGATACCACCAGCCGCCGCGCGCGCTCTGGGTCCATTGCTTCGCGAAGGTCTCGCGGATCTGCGATTCCCATTCCGGATGCCCGTTCGCGACGGCGATCTCGCGGTAGACGGCGTTGCGGTCGCGGTTGTCGTCGGCAACGGCCTGCTGCAGACCGGCGCGATCCTTGAGCGGCACGGCCGCCGCGTCGCGCACCACGAGCAGGCCGTCGCGGCCGAAGCCGAGCGCGCCCGAGTCGAAACCCGCGGCAAGCTGCGACTGGAAACGCTGCGCCATGCGGCCCTGGATGGCCTGGATCGCGGGCGTCTTGATCGTGATGTCGGCTGACTGGGCATACGCGCTGCTGATCAGCAAGGTGGTCCAGTCGAAATTGACCGCCATGCCGCCCTCCTCCTGCGGCGCGGGCGCGGGCGCCGGCGCCTCGTCCTCGCCGATCACCTTCTCGACGAACTCGCGCGCGGCCTCCTGCGCCTCGGCAGCGGGGAAATACACATTGATCGTGACGCAGGCGGTGAGGAACAACAGCGAAGCGGCGACGGAAGGCAAACGCAGGGCGCGCATCGGAATCTCCGTGATCAATCGACGATGGGAGTATGGCCCTGCGTCGCCGCCTTCAACCGCGCCACGAGCACCGGCCAGTCGACTTGGCGCTGATGCCCCACCACGGTGATGCGCGGCAACCCCGAGCCTTCGACGATGGTATACCCGCCCTTCGATGAATCGAGCCCGGCCATTTCGCAGACATTGTTCGCCAGCCGGCACTTCAGCCCGATGCGCGAATACGGGAAGGTTTCGAACAGCTTCAGCACCTGCGCCTGCAACCCTGCCACCACACCCGCACCGCCCACGGACGACAGATCCTGCACGGCGCGCTGGCTGATGCGGCGCGCGTCGCCGGCCTTGCTATCGGTGTGCAGGTCCGCGTCGAACGCGACCGGCTGCCAATCGACCAGCCGCAGCCCGTCGATGCGGCCGTCGAGACGGCCCGTGATCTCGCCGAAACCGAAGACACCGGTCAACGGTTTCAGATCGAGATCGTCGATGGCGATGCGCGCACTGAGCGTCGGCGCGACGCCGAGTGGGCGCTCCAGCGTCAGCTCCGCGAGTTCGACGCGCCCATCGAACACGTCCAGCCGCAGGCCACCGTCGAAACTCAACACCTCGTCCGCGTAGCGCAGCGCAGGCAGCTCGCCAGAGAGCGTGCCGGTGAAGTCGGGCCAGCCCAGCGCGCGGCTGGCCTCGCGCAGGTCCAGACCGCGCAGGGCGAATCCTGCGTCGAGCGCACCGGGCCGCCACGCGAAGCGCGGGATCGCGAGCTGCCCGCCGAGCAGATCGAGCGCGAGCGGCTGCGACAGCGCGACGCCGCCCTGCTCGCTGCGCAGCGGCAGCGCCGCAGCGCCGAGCGTCACCTCATAGAGCCGCGCCGATTGCCAGCGCAGCGAACTCTCTGCCGCCTCGGCAGCGCTCCAGGCGAAGCGGCCGGCGAGGCCTTCCATGGCGAAGCGCGACTCACGCAGCGCCACCGATTGCAGTTCGGCATCGATGCGCTGCCAGGCATCGTCCGTGCGCTGCATCGACACGGTGGCGGCACCGTCCAACGTGATGTCCTCGAGACCGAACGTGCCGAGCAGCGAATCGAAATAGCGCGGGGTGGCCGAGGCGAGCGCAGGCACCTTCGCGGTTGCCTGCAGCGTCGCCAGCGGCGAATCCGCGGCGAAATCGAGCGTGCCGGCGGCTTCCATCTCGAGCACGCCAGGATCGCTCCACGCGAAACGTTCCAGCGACCACGTGTCATCCGCACCGCTTCGCATCGCCAGTCCGACGTCGATCGCGGATTCGGGCAGCGCAGCGTAGAGCGGCCCGGCCAGCACCTCGCCACCGTGCACCTGCATCGCCAGCTTCACGCTGGTCGCCGCCTCGTCGAAGGCGAGATCGACGCGTCCCTTCGCATCGAGCGTGGCGGCCGCGATGCGGCCGTGCTGCGTATCGAGGCCGGCTTGCTCGAAGGACAGCGGTCCACCCATCGCGACTCCGTCGGCGGGCGTCGTGCCGAAGACGAGCTCGGTGTCGACGGTGCCCGCGGTCAACTTCGCCTCGGGCCAGCGTGCCGCGAGCAGAGGCTGCAGCCATGCGGCAGGAACGTCGATGCCACGCAGCGTCATCGGCTCGGCGAAAGCGAGGCCGAGTTCCCCGTCGCCCTTCGACAAAGCCAAGTCGAGCTCGCCGGCCTTCCACGTGGCCGCGAGCGTGGCCGATCCGGCGTCGCGCGCGCGCAACGGGCCGCGGCAATGCATCGCGCCACTTGGCTCGCGCACCAGCTCGCAGCGCCAGCGCAGATCGCGGAAGCGGTAACCCAGGCTAGAGGCGTCGAGCGTCTTCGCGGTGAGCGCAAGCCCGCCCTGGTCGCCGAGCGAGAGCTCCACGCTGTCGAACCGGCCAAGCGGCAACGTGACGCGCTCGATCGCGAGCGTCGCCGTGCGCGCGTGGGCGCAGGCGACGGCCGACAGCAGCAAGGCGAGGACGAAGACGCGCATGCGGCAAGAATAACGCGCCTTCCCGTCGTTCCCGCGCGGGCGGGAACCCAGGTGCAGAACGTCGCGACCTGGCGATCCCTTGAATCCACAGTGCTAACGGAGCAACGAAGCCATCCGGATCGCCCGTACTCTCGCTGCGACGAAACGACCGATCAGCGGCTGCCGGCCAGATCCGCCAATACCCGCCACGATTTCAGTTCACGCCCGCCGAGCTGATGCAGCAGCACGCGCCGCATCAGCCCGCGCATTTCGCGCAACTGCTCCGGCGCCGGCATCCGGTCGCCGGCCAGCGCCATCAACGCCGCGCCGGTGATGCTCGCATTCTCGGCGCGCAGGAGGCGCAGCGGACCGTTCTCGGGATCGTAACGGTAGTGCGCGTCGGGCTCGAGTTCGGCATCCAGCTGCAATGCGTAGCCGAGATCGGCAAGCAGGTCGCGTTCGAATCGCCGCAGTTGCCAGACCCAATCCCCGCCGCCAGCCGAGAGCGCACCCAGCGTCTGCGTGTAGCGCCAGAACAGCGCAGGCAGCGCCTCGCCGCGCGGCAGCAGGCGCAACATCAGTTCGTTGACGTAGAAGGCCGCGAGCAGCGCGTCGCCCTGCGGTACGAAGGCGGCCCCGGCGGCCTCCGCCGCCGCCAGGCGCATCAGTTCGCCGGTACCGGCCCAGTCCAGCAGCAGCGGCTGCAAGGGCTGCAGCACCGCACGCAGAGGCTGTCCCCGCGCACCGCGTACACCGCGCGCCACGAGGCCCGTGCGGCCGTGGTCGCGGGTGAAGGCCTCGACCAGCAGGCTGGTTTCGCGATAGGGCTGCGCGTGCAGGACGAACGCGGGCTGACCCTCGATGCGCTGCACGGGCTAATCGGTGTAGCCGAACTTCCGCAGCGAGTTCTCGTCGTCCGACCAGTCCTCGCGCACCTTGCACCACAGCT
>CAMLOR010000175.1 GCA_946481615.1 uncultured Aquimonas sp. | reverse complement strand
CCTTGCCGACGAGATCGGCGCCGACGTCGGCGCCCTTGGTGAAGATGCCGCCGCCCAGGCGCGCGAAGATCGAGATCAGCGAGGAGCCGAAGGCCAGGCCGATCATCGGCTGCAGCACGCTGCGCAGCGTGTCTTCGTTGGCCTCCATGCCGCGGCTGAGGAACCAGAAGAAGCCGGCGACGCCCAGCAGGCCCAGGCCCACCACCAGCATGCCGGTGATCGCGCCGCCCTTGAACGAGACGTTGAGCGCCGGGTTGAGGCCCAGCGTGGCCGCCTGCGCCGTGCGCACGTTGGCGCGCACCGAGACGAACATGCCGATGAAGCCCGCCACGCCCGAGAGGATCGCGCCGATCAGGAAGCCGATGGCCGTGGGCCAGGATTCCAGCGCGAAACCGATGACCACGAACAGGATCACGCCGACGATGGCGATCGTCGTGTACTGCCGCCGCAGGTAGGCCCCCGCCCCCTCCTGCACGGCCGCAGCGATCTGCTGCATACGTTCGTTGCCCGCAGGCTGCGCCAGGATCCAGCGCGCCGTCACCACCCCATACACGATTGCCAGCCCCGCACAGACGAGCGCCAGCATCAAGCCGTACTGCTCAAGCATGAATATCCCCAAGATTTGCGAACGAGACGGCTGCGTCCGGGGGCATCGCGGGGACACCCCGCCGGCAGGCCGGGGCCGAGTATGGCAAAGGGGTTGCGCCGGGCCAAGCGGCCAAGCCGGGTTAAGCGCGGCGGTGGCAGGCTGGCCCAAATCCCTGGCGGAAGACCTCGATGAAGCAAGCCCTTGGGTTGCTCCTGGCGGCCGGCGCGGCCACGGCCGCCACGCCCGAAATCGCGCGCGGACCGGCCAAGGCGCAGGCCGTCGGCGTGGCCCACACCCTGCGCAACGTGCCCGAGGCCTGCGTGCGGCTGGAAGGGCAGTTCGGCGCCGCCCCGGCCGTCCCCTACGCCGTGACGCTGCAAGCCCAGCGCGGCTGCACGCCGCGCGCGCGCTTCGATGCCCGCGTCGGCGGCGCAGCGCCGGTCGGCGAGGGCTGGATCCTCAACGACGTGCTGCGCGTGCCGCGTGCGGACCGCGCCGATTGCGTGGCCAGCATCAGCCTGTGGCGCCACCCGGGGGCGCTGGCGCCGATCGAACAGGACGGGCAGCGGCGGGTGCGGATGTATCTGGACGAGGACCGCCAACCGGCGGGTGAGCGGCCGCGCTTCGCGGCGACGCTCGAAATCTCGCCCGCCTGCAGCGGCGGATGACTCAGTCCACGCAGGCCGTGATGCGCTGCAGCTCGAGCCTGCCTTGCCGGCCGCGGAACGCCTGTGCCACGTCGGTGTCGTCGAAGGCGTAGTCGAGCGTCAGCCTCTCGCAAGCCGAGAAGCGCAACCGTGCGGTGCCGACGCGTTCGGTGTTGCTGGTCGGCATCGCATCGAATCGTCCACCCATCGTGCGGAAGATCGGCACCTCGAAACGGCCATCCGGCGCAGGCTCGAAGGTGCCCGCCAGCGTGAACCAGTGCTGCGTACCGCCGGCAGGCGCGAAAGTGAACCAGGCGCCGGCGAAGAATCCGCTGCCGCCGGCGGGCGGTCCCAGATCGAAGGCCAGCCCTTGGCCCGGCAGCGCCGGATCGTGCCATGCGCCCGAACTGCGGGCGTCGAAGCCCAGTGCGCCGACGGGCACTTCGCCGGTGCCGCACAGGCGTGAGCTCTCACGAGCGCGCTCGAGCGGCACCACGCCTTCGGCGCCGTCGTCGAGGCGATACACCAGCATCGCGCGATCGCAATGCACGCGGCGCAGCGTTGCCTGTCCCACGACCGCCGAACGCGAAACCGGCGGCGCCGCGAACGCACCGTCGAGATTGGCATGCACGGTGAATCGCGCGGCGCCGTCGTCGATCGGGCCCGATTGCACGAGCGTGTACCAGCGCAGCGCCTCCGCCACGTGCCCGCCTTCCTCGCTGTAGGTGAACCATGCGCCGTAGGCGCGGCCAGCGTCGGCGTCGAGGAACAGGCCCTGTCCGCCGGTGTCGCGCGATCGCCAGGCACCCAGCAGCGAAGCGTCGACCGGGAGCGAGGCGGGAGCGGCCAGGTCGTCGACCGATCCGCGCACGATCACGCCGCCGGCCTTGTCCTCCACGGCGCGCAACAGGCGGCCGTCGCTCGTCACCGCGGCCCGCAGCTGCCGCGTGCTCGACCAGGCCGGCGTTTCCGGCAGGGCCTGCGCCGCGAGCAGTTCACCCGTCGCGACGTCGATCGCGACCACCCGCAATCCGCTTTCCCAGGCGGAGAGTTCGGCGTAAGGCGCTCCGGGCAGACGGAAGACACGTTTTCCGTCGCGCGAAAGCACCCAGCGGAACCCGTCGAGGTTGTACCAGCCATTGGCATCGCCGACGTGGTGCCACACCACACTGCCATCGCGGCCGCGAAGCCGGAACCGGTGATGCGGCACGCCGGTCGAGACGATCAGATCGCCGTCCGGCAGTTCGAAGGCGGAGGTCGCGTGCTCGTCGATCCCCTCCGGCCAC
The DNA here is from genome assembly GCA_946481615.1 of uncultured Aquimonas sp. The sequence goes on along the minus strand of CAMLOR010000175.1, from coordinate 4,473 downwards.
GGCAGCGTCCATGCCACGCTGCCGTCCGGGGCGTGCTTGCGCAGGTCGCGGACGTTCGCGACATAGGCCGTGCCGCCCGCGCCCAGCGCCACGAGCGCGTCGTCTTCGGCCGCGTCCTGGGTCCAGCGCTGCTGGCGCATGGCGTCGCGAACGGTGATCCGCGGCTGCAAACCCTCCCACGCCACGAAGCCGAAATCGCCGTCGGGCCCTTCCGCCACGCGCGAGCCATCGGTGCGCGGGCCCAGATCCAGCGGCGGCTGCGCGTGGCCGTCGGCTTCGATGGTCACGAGCGCGGTGCGATAGAGGCAATAGTCCTCGGGCTGCCGGTCGCAGGCGATTCCGATGGCGTCGGTCCGGCCGTCGCGCAGGGCGAGCAGGGCGGTTCCGCGCACCTCGCCGGGCAGCAGGGTCCAGTCGTGCGCGAGCGTGCCATCGCCGCGACGCACGCAGGCGACCTGGCTGATCCACAGCAGGCAGGCGCGCGTGGCGTCCATGCGCATGATCGGGCCCTCCTGCGCGAGCTCGGGCGGGAAGGCCTCGGGCAAAGGTGGCAGGTCGATCTGCCAGCGTTTTCCGCCGCCGACGTCGTAGTGCGTGAGCGTCGCCTGCAGGTTCGAGCGATGAGTGGCGACGATGGTGCCGATTTCGTCCGCCGCCAGCGCATCCAGCGTGATGCGGCCTGGCGCGACGAACGGGATCACGCGCTCGTCGCCGCCAGGCAAGGCGATCACGCGAAGATCCTTCGCGCCGATTTCTTCCCACGGCCCCAGCGCGGCCAGGTTGCCGGAAGCCCAGCGCGCCACCGGCCGATGCGCGGTGAGCAGCAGGGTCTGCGCGCCGTCGGTGCGGGCTTCGAGCACTTCGTGCATCGTGTCGTCCGGAGCCGCCTGTTGCAGCGACCACGTCGTCGGCAGGTCGCCTCCAAGACGCGGCAGCTCGCGCAACGGCGCGATCCCGAGCCCGTGCTGCCAACGCAGCGTGCCGTCGTGCGCGATGGCACGCAGCACGTGCTGCTCGAGCCCCGGCGCCTGATAGGGAAACCGCGTGGTCCACAGATAGGTGACGCCGGGATCGGAGGCGACCTGCAATTCGCCCTCGATGTCCAGGGCCAGACGCCAGCGCTCGTTGCCGGCCGCGTCGATCGCCACCGCCAGCTTCGCCGCCTGGGAGGCATCGTGGAACTGCACGATCGCGAGGCCGTCGACGGTCACGCCCGCGAGCAGGCGCGTCAATCCCTCGGGAGCCGCCATCGGGCGCGACCAGGCCTCGCCGCCAATCTCGATGCGGACCAGCTCGCCATCGCGAAAGCCGTAGGCGGCCTGCGCGTTGGGCACGTTCTGCAATTGAGCGATGCCACCCTGCAGCACGACGGTGCGTGAGCAGTCGCGGGCGAAGCGGGCGACGAAGGCATCGTCGATATCGTCGTCGACGAAATAGCTTCCGAAATGGCCGCCACCGGCATCGAGCCCGCCGATGCGCGTGCCGAAGAAATCGAACATCGGCGAAACCGACGAATCGAAGCGGCGCAGGTCGCTGCCTGGTTCGAGCCAGCCGCGTTCGCGCGTGCACGAATACGCATGCAGCGGCACCGCGATCTCGAGCCCGCCGCCATGGTGCGCGAACTGGGTCGATTGGCCGCCGTGGTGGCGCGTCGGAAAAGCCTTGATGGGCGCCCGGGCGAGCATCGTCCCGGCTTCGTCGAACACCGCCTGCCATGGGTGCGGCGCCGGCTCGCGCGACTGCAGGATCACCCGCAGCCTGCCGCCGGGGTGCGGCTGCGCGTCGCTGGCGCGCAGGGTGTAGGGCTGGTCCGCCTCGATGCGCGCACTGAAACCGTCGGCGGCCTGCGCAGTGCCGCACAGGACGAACAGCGCGAGGCAATGGACGAGTCTGTCTTTCGGAGCGAAGGTCATGCGGCTCAGACGCTCGCGCCGTGCGCCACCCCTAACTGGCGCCGTGGAAGCCGTCGATCTCGATCAGCAGTTCGCGCCGGCAGATCTCCGCGTGCAGCACCAGCCGCGCGACGCCGGGCATGAGCATCGCATCGAGCCGCTCGCGTGCCCGCGCCAGTTCGCAGGCGTCGCGCACGTAGACCTTGAGCAGCGTGTCCTCGCCGAACTGCATCGGCAGCCGTGGCGCGTTGCCGCGCGCCTGTCCGATCAGCGCGTCGAAGTTGCGGAACGACTCCTGCAGCTGCGCCGGCAGATCGTCGTGGTGCTGCGAGGCGTGGCCCACCACCGCGGCGGTGCCCGACAGCATCAGTGGCAGGTGCAGCGACGGCGGCGCGAGCATGGCGCGCGCGAAGCTCGGCGGTTGCGGGCCGTATTGCCTCGGATAGCGATAGGCCGCCACCTGGCGCGGATTCTCGATCGCCAGGCCGGGCTGGCGCGCGGCGATCCAGTACACCTGCAGCACACGGCGGCCGTCGCGGCGTCCGATGGCGGTGGCGGCGGGGAACTGGCCGGAATAGTCGCGCAGGCCGGCGACGCGGCCGACGCAGAACTGGCGATAGCGCTCGGCGTCGCCTTCGCCTTCGGTGATGGCGTCGAGGTAGTTCCAGACGCGCAGCAGGTGCGGATACTCGCTGCGCTGAAGGTGCTGCACGAGCAGGCCGTAGGCGCTTTCGGCCGCGCCCGCGATGCCGCCGTCCTCTTCGGCGATCTCGATGCAACCGAACGAGAGGGCGCCGTCGCTCGCGCCGTGCCCTTCGCCGTCGCGCCACGGCGTTGCCATGCGCGGCGTGCGCCAGACTTCGAACGGCGCCGGGGAAACGGCCGGTTCCAGGCCGATGTGCAGATAGCGCGGATCGTCGAGCGTGCGCGGCGCCGCGGCGCCGAAGCCGAACACGGCGAGCACGTGCGGACCGAGCAGGGTGCGCGGATCGTCGGCGAACGCGTAGGCGGGATGCAGGTCGGCGCGCGGCGCCGGCGTGTCGGGCGCGATCAAGCCAGGGCCTCGTCGCGCTGCATGGCCGCCCGGGCGCGTTTCAGATCGCCGCGCAGCCATTGTCCGAGCCAGGTCAGCGCATGGATGGCGCGGAACACACGCAGCCGCGATTTCACCCGCGGGTTGTCGAACACATCGCCCGCGAGCAACGAAATCACCGCCTGTTCCACTTGCCAGACGTTGCGCGGGTTGCGGAACAGATGTGCCATGGTGGGCAGGGTGAAGCGCTCGATGAACCACGAGAACTGCGCGATGCCGGCGTCGGTGCGCGCATGGTAGTCGCGTTGCAGCGCGGCTTCGCGCGTTGGTGCGGTGAGCGTTTCGTGCACGAGGTCCGCGGCGCGTTCGGCGCCGTGCATGGCGAGGAACACGCCGGAGGAAAAGATCGGATCGACGAAGGCATAGGCATCGCCGGCCATCACCCAGCCGGGGCCGGCGATGGCGCGGCAGGCGTAGGAGTAGTTGCCGGTGGCTTCCACTTCGGACACGCGTTCGGCGCCGGCCATGCGTTCGCGCGCTTCGGCGTGCGCGAACAAGGTGTCGCGCAGGAAGTCGTCGAGCGCGCCGCGGCGCGTCCTGAAATGTTCCGGATCGCAGACCGCGCCCACGCTCATCACGTCATCGCGCAGCGGGATCATCCACATCCAGCCGCGCGGCAGCCGGTAGATGGTGATGTTGCCGGCATCCTCGCCCGGCCGCCGCACCACGCCGCGGTAGTGCGCGAACATCGCGGCGGAACGATGACGGGGATTGGCCTGCTTGAGATCGAACTGGCGGGCGAGCAGCGTGTCGCGCCCGCTGGCGTCGACCACGTAGCGCGCCATCAGCGTGCGTTCCTCGCCGGCGTGCTTCACGCGCACCGCGTGGCGGCCGTCGGGCTGGCGTTCGATGCCGAGCACGGTGGCTTCCTCGAACGCGGCCGCGCCGTTGGCCGCCGCGTTGCGGAACAACAATTCGTCGAATTCGGAACGCCGCACCTGGAAGGCATGGTCGCGCTGCGCATCGAGCGCGCGTGCGAAGCGGAAGCTGCCGTAGTTGCCGGCGCCGGACGGAAAGTCGGCGGCGAGCTTGCGCACGCCGATGCGCTCGACGGCCTCGATCACGCCCAGGCGCTCGAGGATGGGCAGGTTCATCGGCAGCAGCGATTCGCCGATGTGGAAGCGCGGATGGCGCTCCTTCTCCAGCAGCGTCACCTTCCAGCCGCGGCGTGCGAGCAGCGTGGCCGCGGTGCTGCCGGCCGGGCCGCCACCGATCACGAGCACATCGCTGTCGCCTGGGGATGGAACGGTCATTGCGGACGAAGTCGCGTAGCGGGGCGATATGGTAACCTCGCGGCGTTCACCCCCTGCAAGTCACCATGTCGAACCAGACCCCCGCCGAACAGGAGCTCGCCAGCCTGCTGGTCGAGTCGCTGAACCTCGAAGACATCGCTCCCGCAAGCATCGATCCGGAACAGCCGCTGTTCGGCTCGGGCCTGGGCCTGGATTCCATCGACGCGCTCGAACTGGCCCTGGCGATCTCCAAGCG
>CAMLOR010000174.1 GCA_946481615.1 uncultured Aquimonas sp. | reverse complement strand
CGACGTAGGAACTGGTGGAATACAGGTTCTGGAAGGCGATGCTGCGGCCCTTGAGATCCTGCAGCGTGCGGATGCCGCTGTCGCGCCGCACGAAGAACACGGTGTGATAGGAATCGCCGCCGCCACGCTCGGTCGACAGCAGGATCTGCGCGCCGGCCCGTTCGCGGTAGGCCACCGCCATCGCCGGGGTTTCCGTCAGCCAGTCGACGCGGTGCCGGCGCAGGTAGCTGATCATCTGCTGCGCGTCGCGCGCCATCAGCACGCGGCCTTCGCGGATGCCCACGTCCTTCATGCGCGGCACGACGTAGTCGAGCAGCGGGCGCAGGGCCTCGTAGTGCTGCTTGGGATCGTCGCTGATGCGCCCCAGCACCAGCACTTCCTGCGACGGAGCTTCCGCCGGCGCCTCGTCCTGCGCCGATGCGGGCGCGGCCAGCATCAGGGCTAGCGCGATCAGGCCGAGACGCGGCAGGGAGGCGAACATTCGGGCTGGGGGAAATCACTCATCCGGGGCTGGGCGGAGACTACCCCATCCGTTGCCCGCCCGGGGAGCGGGACGCGCCTATTTGCCTTCGCGCGCGATCCGCGCCATGCGCTGCGCGTCGGCCAGGATGCCGCGCAGGATGCGCACCTCGCGCGCATCGGGCGCGGCGCGCAGGAACAGGCGGCGCAGGCGCTGCATCACCATCTCCGGCGCGCGGCCCTTGTGGAAGTCGATGTCGTGCAGGGCCTGGTCGAGCTGCCCGAAGAAGCCTTCGAGTTCGCCCTGGGTGGCGGGCATTTCGTCGGGGCCGGGCGGCGGCGTGGCCGGCCCGGCCAGCATCGCCAGCCGCAGTTCGTAGCACAGCACCTGCACCGCGGCGGCGATGTTGAGCGAGCTGTAGTCGGGATTGGCCGGGATGTGGATGGCGCCGTGACAGCGCTGCAGTTCTTCGTTGGTGAGGCCGGTGCGTTCGCGGCCGAACAGCAGCGCGGCCGGGCCCAGGGCCGTGGCCTGCAACAGCGCCGCCGCGGCTTCGCGCGGGGCGTGTTCGGCGAGGGCCACGCGGCGGCTGCGGGCGGTGCAGCCCATCACCACGCGGCAGTCGGCGATGGCTTCGTCGAGCGTGGCGCAGACGGTGGCGGCGTCGAGCACGTCGTCGGCGCCGGCCGCCAGCGCGCTGGCCTCGCGGTGCGGAAAAGCCTCCGGCGCCACCAGCACCAGACGCGACAGGCCCATCGTCTTCATGGCGCGCGCGGCGGCGCCGATGTTGCCCGGATGCGAGGTGCCCACGAGCACGATTCGAAGGTCGGGGGTCATGCTGCTGTTAGAATGCACGGATGCAAAAGCCCGCCGTTACCGTCATGGTCAAGGCCGCCCGCGCGGCCGGCAACATCATCCTGCGCCACGTGGGCAGGCTCGAAGGCCTCAACGTGGTCGAGAAATCGCGGCAGGACTACGCCAGCGAAGTCGACAGCCTGGCCGAGGCGGAGATCATACGCGAGCTCAAGCGCGCCTTCCCCGATCACGCCTTCCTCGGCGAGGAGAGCGGCCAGCTCGGCAAGTCGCGCAACACCTTCGTGATCGACCCGCTCGACGGCACCAGCAATTTCCTGCGCGGCTTCCCGCACTACTGCGTGTCGATCGCGCTGCTGGAGAACGGCGAGCCGCAGCACGGCGTGGTCTACGACCCGCTGCGCAACGAGATCTTCACCGCAACGCGCGGTTCGGGCGCCTTCCTCAACGAGCGCCGCGTGCGCGTGGGCACCCGCAACGAGCTCACCGGCGCCATGCTGATCACCGGCTTTCCGCCGCGCGAGCGCAAGCGCCTGGCGCCGCAGCTCAAGGCGGTGGAAGCGCTGATGGCGGAAGCCGAGGACGTGCGCCGCACGGGTTCGGCCGCGCTCGATCTCGCCTACGTGGCCTGCGGCCGCGCCGATGCCTATTTCGAGGCCGGCGTGAAGCCCTGGGACATCGCCGCCGGCGTGCTGCTGGTGCGCGAGGCCGGCGGCCGCGTCTGCGATTTCCGCGGCGGCAACGACTGCTTCAACAACGGGCAGGTCGTGGCCGGCAACCTCAAGGTGAGCGACGCGGTGCAGAAATCGCTCGTCAACTCGGGCTATGCCTCCGAGTTCGACGTGAGGCTTACCAAGGAGTTGTAGCGCCTTCGGGTAACGACCCGGAGAGCAGGTGGTGCGCGTGAGGCGACCGCTAGGTGCTCTTGCCGGGGTGGGGTGGACGGCCCGGCTACGGCGCCCGCGCTGCGCGCGGGAAGCTGAAGTCGGCCGGGGGTTTTCGATTCGGCATCCATGCCTCAGCGAAAACGCGCGGACCTCCTGTCCGCGCCCGGCTTCGCCGGCCTTTTCCGTCCGACTTCAGCCGCCTGCGCAGGGCCGTCCACCCCACCCCGGCAAGAGCACCAATCGATGCTTTCCTCTCACTCGACAGGAGAGCATCGGAGGACGCGGTTGCTCGTGGGGTCGGGAATCTGTGTGGACCGCCGGAGGTTGCTGGATCAGGCCGCGCGAAGCGCGGGGCCGGCAGGATGCCGGCCGTTTTCGTTCGCACATGGATGTGCGATCGAAAACCCCCGGCAACCGGAGGGAACCCTCGCGCGTAGCGCGAGGGCGGGAACGTCAGATTCCCGACCCCACGAGCAACCGCGTCCCGCCGCCCATCCCGCGCGCGATGAGGCTTACGGCCGCCGCGCCAGCTCCGCGTCGTCGCGGATCTTCGGCATCAGGTCCTGCTTGCTGGCGCCCAGCCAGTAGAGCAGCGGGCAGGCAACGAAGATCGAGGACAGCGTGCCGAGCACGATGCCGAACATCTGCGCCGCGGCCATGCCTTCGAGCGAGGAACCGCCGTAGATGTAGAGCGCCAGCACGGTCAGGAAGGCCACGAACGAGGTGATGATGGTGCGCGAGAGCGTCTGGTTGACCGAGCGGTTGAGCACTTCGCCCGACGACACCTTGTGCAGGGCGCGGAAGTTCTCACGGACGCGGTCGAACACCACGATCTTGTCGTTGATCGAGTAGCCCATCACCGACAGGATGCCGGCCAGCACGGGCAGATCGAATTCGCGCTGGGTGAAGGCGAAGAAGCCCGTCGTCACGATCACGTCGAACATCGTGGTGGCGATGGCCGCCACCGCGAATTTCCATTCGAAGCGGAAGGTGATGTAGATGACGAAGCCGACCGCCACGAACACCACGGCCAGCAGGCCGTTCCAGGCCAGTTCGTCGCCCACCTGCGGGCCGACGAAATCGCTGCTCACCACCTGGCCGGGATTGTCGGGCGTGGCGATGGCGCCAAGCACCGCGCCGCCGGTCTGCTCGGCGTTGGCCTGGCCTGCCTGCGGCTGCAGGCGCACCACGATGTCGTTCTCGGTGCCGAAGCTCTGCACCAGCGCGCCGTCGTAGCCGGCGGCTTCCAGGCTGCGGCGCACGTCGTCGAGGTCGACGGGTTTCTCGAACTTCAGCTCGGCCACGGTGCCGCCGGTGAAGTCGAGCGCGTAGTTCAGGCCCTTGGTGGCGAGGATGGCCGCGGCCGCCACCAGCAGCAGCACGGTCGCGCCGAGCGCGATCCAGCGCAGGCGCAGGAAGTCGATCTTGCTGTCGTACGGGAAAATGTTCATCGGGTCAGATCGAGAGGCCCGCGAGCTTGCGCCGGCGGCCGTAGATGAAGGTGGCGATGCCGCGCGACACGGAGACCGCGGTGTACATCGAGGTCAGGATGCCGACGCACAGCGACACGCCGAAGCCCTGGATCGGGCCGGAGCCGAAGGCGAACATCGCGATGCCCGCGAGCAGCGCGGTGACGTTGGCGTCGAGGATGGTGCCGCCGGCCTTCTCGAAGCCCTCGCGAATGGCATCCAGCGGTTTGGTGCCCGCGCGCAGTTCCTCGCGGATACGCTCGTTGATCAGCACGTTGGCGTCCACCGACATGCCCACGGTGAGCGCGATGCCGGCCAGGCCCGGCAGCGAGAGCTGCGCACCGAGCAGCGACATCACGGCCACGACCAGCAGCAGGTTGAGCAGCACCGCCAGGTTGGTCACCACGCCGAACATCTTGTAGTACACGAGGAAGAAGATCAGCACGAAGCCGAACGAGAAGGCCACCGCCTTCCAGCCCGCCTCGATGTTGTCGGCGCCCAGGCTCGGGCCGATGATGCGTTCCTCGATGATGTCGACCGGCGCGGCCAGCGAACCTGCGCGCAGCAGCAGCGCGAGTTCGGAGGCTTCCTGCGCGCTGTCCAGGCCCGTGGTCTGGAAGCTCTTGCCGAACACGCCGTTGACGCGCGCGTAGTTGATGACTTCCTGGCGCTCGCGCACCGTCTGCACCTGCTTGCCGTCGACGATCTTGGTCTCCGGCAGGCGCTCGATGAAGACCACGCCCATCGAGCGGCCGACGTTGTCGGTGGTGAAGTCGAGCATGCGCTGGCCGGCCACGTTGTTGAGCGTGATCGACACCATCGGCGAGTTGGTCTGCGAATCGAAGCCGGCGCGGGCGTCGACGAGTTCGTCGCCGGAGGCCAGGATGCGCTTGGACAGCAGCACGGGCGTGCGCGAATCGCGCATGTAGTACAGGCGTGCGTCGGCCGGCACGCGGCCGCTCTGGGCGGCATCGAGCGGGTTGCCGTCGACCTGCGCGCGATATTCCAGCGTGGCGGTGGCGCCGAGGATCTTCTTGGCCTGCGCGGTGTCCTGCACGCCCGGCAGTTCCACCACGATGCGGGCATCGCCTTGGCGCTGCACGATGGGCTCGGCCACGCCGAGCTCGTTGATGCGGTTGCGCAGCGTGCCGATGTTCTGTTCGAGCGCGTTGTCGAGGATGGTCTTGAGTTCGGCGGGCGCCACGGTGGCCACCAGCGAGGCACCGTCGGCGCCGTCTTGCACCACCAGTTGCGGCAGATCGCGCGCGATCACCGCGGCCGCGGCATCGCGCTCGGCGCCGTCGTGCAGCTGCACCACGATGCCGTTGGCCGTGCGGTTGACCGCGGTGTAGCGCACTTCGGCCTCGCGCAGGATGACGCGGATGTCTTCGGCGAAACCGTTCTCGCGCTTCTCGAGCGCCGCCTTCTGGTCGACTTCCATCAGGAAGTGCACGCCGCCCTGCAGATCGAGGCCGAGCAGCATGGGCCTGGCGCCGATGGCGTCGAGCCAGGGCGGCACGGTCGAGGCGAGATTGAGGGCCACCACGTAACCGTCGCCCAGTTCGCCGCGCAGCGCGTCGGCCGCGCGCAGCTGCTGGCTGCCATCCTGCAGGCGCACCAGCAGGTCGCGCTCTTCGAGGTCGATGCGCTTGAACGGGATCTGGTTCTTCTCGAGCACGCCCTGGGCGCGTTCGCGCAGGGCGGCATCCACCGTGTTGCCGCGATTGGCGGTGATCTGGACGGCGGCGTCCTGCGGGAAGAGGTTGGGGAGCGAATAGATCGTGGCGACGATCAGGACGATCGCGGCGACGATGTATTTCCAGCGTGCGTACTCAAGCATGGCGAGGGGCTCAGGCCGACTTCATCGTGCCCTTCGGGAGCACGGCGGCGATGGCGTGTTTCTGCACCTTGATGCGCACCCCGTCGGCGATCTCCAGCGCGATGAAGGCATCGCCGATCTCGTCGACACGGCCCAGGATGCCACCGTTGGTGACCACCTCGTCGCCCTTGCCGATCGAGGCGATCATGGTGCGATGGTCCTTGGCGCGCTTCATCTGCGGGCGGATCACGAAGAAGAAGAACACCGCGAAGAACACGCCCAGCATGATGAGCGGGGACCACGGCGAGGGCTGGCCCGCGGCGGCCTGGGCGTAGGCGGGGGAGATCAGGAAGTCCAGCATCGGGAAGCCTCGATTGGGGAGGTGCGGCAAAGGGCGCGGATTATGCCATGCCCCCGCCCGGCGGACTTAAGGCGTGAGGGCGGGCTCGGCGGTAATCAAGCCCGGGCCCTTCATTCCAGCGGAGAGGGAGACCGGGTGCGACCGCCTCCCGTCATTCCCGCGCAGGCGGGAATCCCGCGACTTTCGTCCTGCGCAGAGCAACGTCACTGGGTCGCCGCCTTCGCGGGGACGACGTCAGGCGCGGGCGGCGTAGAACTCCGCCACGAAACTTTCGAGCGCGCCCGCCTCGATGGCCGCGCGCAGTCCGCGCATCAGATCCTGGTAGTAATGCAGGTTGTGGATGGTGCCCAGCACCGAGCCCAGGATCTCGTTGCACTTGTCCAGGTGCCGCAGATACGAGCGGCTGAAGCCCGAGCGGCAGGTGTAGCACTCGCAGGCCGGGTCGATGGGTGCGGTATCGTGTTCGAACTTCGCGTTGCGGATGCGCAGCGTGCCGGTGCGCGTGAAGTAGTGGCCGTTGCGCGCGTTGCGCGAGGGCATCACGCAATCGAACATGTCGATGCCGCGCCGCACCGCCTCGACGATGTCTTCGGGGCGGCCCACGCCCATCAAGTAGCGCGGACGGTCCGCCGGCAGCTGCGGGCAGGTGTGTTCGAGCATGGCGTTGCGCTCTTCCTCGGGCTCGCCGACGGCCAGGCCGCCCACCGCGTAGCCGTCGAAACCGATGTTCACGAGTCCGCGCACCGAATCGGTGCGCAGGTTGGCGTGCGTGCCGCCCTGCACGATGCCGAACAGCGCGGCGTCGTTGCCTTCGTGCGCGCGCCGGCTGCGCTCGGCCCAGCGCAGCGAGAGCTGCATCGAATCGCGCGCGGTCTTCTCGTCGGCCGGGTACGGCGTGCACTCGTCGAAGATCATCACGATGTCCGAATCGAGCACCTTCTGGATGCGCATCGACTCTTCCGGCCCGAGGAACACTTTCGAGCCGTCCACGGGCGAAGCGAAGGTCACGCCCTGCTCGCTGATCTTGCGCCGGTGCGCCAGCGAGAACACCTGGAAACCGCCGGAATCGGTGAGGATGGGGCCGTCCCAGCGCGCGAAGCCGTGCAGGCCGCCGTGCGCCTCGATCACTTCGAGTCCGGGTCGCAGGTACAGATGGAAGGTGTTGCCCAGGATGATCTGCGCGCCGATCTCGCGCAGCT
>CAMLOR010000173.1 GCA_946481615.1 uncultured Aquimonas sp. | reverse complement strand
TGAATTCGATCTTCACGATCGACTTGATGCTCTTGAAGCCGTACTTCCACGGCACGACCAGGCGCAGCGGCGCGCCGTTCTGGTTCGGCAGCGCGCGTCCGTACATGCCCACCGCGATGATCGCCAGCGGATGCATGGCCTCGTCGATGCGCAGGCCCTCCACGTACGGCCAGTCGAGCACCGGATAGCGGATGCCGGGCATCTGCGCGGGATCGGCCAGCGTGGTGAAGGCCACGTATTTCGCTTGCGCCGTCGGCTTGAAGCGCTGCAGCAGTTCCGAGAGCGGGAAGCCCATCCACGGGATCACCATCGACCAGCCTTCGACGCAGCGCAGGCGATAGATGCGTTCCTGCGCGGTGTGCGGCTTGAGGATGTCTTCCAGCGTGAAGCGGCCGGTGCTCTCGGCATGTCCGGCCACCTCGACCGACCACGGCCGCGGGCGCAGGCGGTGGGCATGCTTGGCCGGGTCGGCCTTGCCGGTGCCGAACTCGTAAAAATTGTTGTACGAGGTGGCGTCCTCGAAGCGGGTCTGCTCCTCGGCGGTGCGGAACGGATCGGGCGCGCCGGGCGCGGCCGCGGGCATCGAAGGCACGGCGGAAGGTGCGGCCGCCTCCTCGTCGGCGCGCGCGCAACCGCCCAGGGCCAGCAACGGCGCGCCCGCCAGCAGGCCGACGAAGGAACGCCGCTGCGCGTAGACCTGCGGCGGGGTGATTTCCGAAGCGGGCGGGATGGGATAGCGGAAGCGGGCCATGGTCGGGGCTCCATTCGGGGACCGTGCAAGAGGCGGCCAGCGGGCGGACGGATGCTCACTTCCCGCCCGCGCCTCGATGGCTATACTGCATTGCCCCCGATGAATGCGTGAGGCGGGGGCGCCAGGGGGAGCATGCAACTCGCGGGGGCATTCCGCCACACCGACAGCATCGTCGCGCTGCTGAGCGCCGACGACGGCAGCTTCGTGGATGTGAACCCCACCTTCGAAACCGTGCTCGGCTGGTCGCGCGCCGAGGTGCTGGGCCGGCGCCCGATCGAGATCGAACTGTGGCCGGACTTCGAGATCCGCGCCACGATCTGGGCCCAGCTGCGCTCGAAGAATGCGGTGCGCAACCTGACCGTGCGTTTCCGCAGCCGCGACGGCACGCTGCATCACGGCGAACTGGACTGCGAGCTGATCGACCACGATCCCGGCGCCGCGGTGTTCTGCCTGCTGCGCGGCATCCGCCAGGACGATTCCGAATTGCCGCTGCCTCAGGAAACGCGCGAGAGCTATCGCGCGCTGTTCCTGGCGGCCGCCGAAGGCGTGTACCGCAGCTTGCCGCACGGCGGCTTCATCGACGTGAATCCGGCGATGGCCGCGATGTTCGGCTACGAATCGCCGGCCGCCATGCTCACCGATCCGCGCGCGCGCGCTTCGGTGCTTTACGTCGACGCCGCGCACGGCCGATGGGTCGCCGAGCAACTCGAACAGGCCGGCCGCATCCACCAGGTGCGCAGCCAGGTGCGCCGCCGCGACGGCAGCGTCATCTGGATCTCCGAGAACGCGCGCGCGGTACGCGACGATTCGGGCCATCTGGTGTTCGTCGAAGGCACCGTGGTCGACATCACCGAACGCCTCGCGGCCGAGGCCGCGCTGCAGGAATCCGAAGCGCTCTACAAGGTGCTGGTCGACAACTGCCGCGACGGCGTGTTCCTGATCCAGCGCGGCCGCGTGGTGTTCTGCAACCGCGCGCTGGCCGGCATCCTCGGCTACACGGTGGAGGAACTCACCGGCTTTCCCTACATGGAACTGGTGGCGCCCGAATTCCGCGAAGCGCAGATGGCGCGCCGCAGTGCGCGCGAAGCCGGTTCGCAGGAAGTGCAGCGCTACGAGATCCAGATGCTGCGCAAGGACGGCCGCCGCGTCACCGTGGCGGTGCACGCCGACGCGGTGCAGTACAAGGGCGACATCGCCAGCACCGGCGTGCTGCGCGACGTGACCGAGGAGCGCAGCCACCAGCTCGCGCTCGAAGACGCCGAGCGCCGCTATCGCGAAATCTTCGAGCGCTCGCCCGCCGGGCTGTTCCGCACCCACCTCGATGGCCGCATCCTCGAGGTGAACCCGCAACTGGCGCGCCTGCTGGGCTACGACAGCCCCGAGGAGCTCAAGCAGCGCCGCACCATGCTCGATGTCTACCTCGATCCGCAGGAACGCGAGCGCCTCGTGCAGCGCATCCTCGTGGACGGCGGCTTCGACGATTACGAAACCCGCATCGTCGGCCGCGACGGCCAGCGCATCTGGGTCTCGACCAGCGTGCGCCTGCTGCATCCGGAAGAGGGCGGCGATCCGCAGTTCGCCGGTTCCGTGCTCGACCTCACCGCCCGCCGCCACATCGAGGAAGCGCTGCAGCGTTCGGAGGGTAAATACCGCACGCTGGTCGAACACAGCCAGGTCGGCGTGTTCATCTCGCGCACCGATCGCTACGTCTACGTCAACCAGCGCCTGTGCGAGATGCTGGGCTATTCGGAGGCTGAACTGCTCACGCTCGGCCCGCGCGACCTCGTGGCGCCCGAATACCTGCCCGCCACCGCCGAACGCGAGCGCCGCGTGCGCGAAGGCGAGGTGCTGCCGCCGGATTTCGAAAGCTGCTTCCTGTGCAAGGACGGCAGCCGCGTCTACGTCACCGTCAGCATCGGTCCGATGGACATGGACGGCGAGCCGCACATGACGGGCACCGTGCGCGACATCACGCGCCATCGCGAGGCCGAGCAGCGCCTGCGCTTCCACGCCACGCACGATCCGCTCACCGGGCTGCCGAACCGGCTGCTGTTCCAGCAGCGGCTGGATGAAACGCTGCGGCAGTCGCGGCTGGAGGAAACCTACGACTACGCCGTGCTGTTCCTCGATCTGGACGGCTTCAAGCTCGTCAACGATTCGCTCGGCCACGCGGCCGGCGACCGCCTGCTGGTGGTGATCGCCGAACTTCTCACGCGCACGCTCAACGAGGAAGCGCTGGTCGCGCGCTACGGCGGCGACGAATTCACCATCCTGCCCCATGGCGAATGCGACGAGGCGCGCGCGGTGGCGCTGGCCGAGCGCATCCTGGAACTGTTCGCCGCGCCCTTCGACATCGACAGCCACCAGACGTTTTCCGGCGCCAGCCTGGGCATCGTCATCGGCCATCCCGACTACACCAAGCCCGACCAGCTGCTGCGCGACGCCGACACCGCGATGTACCGCGCCAAGGCCGGTGGAAAATCCGGCTACGTCGTGTTCGACGAAGCCATGCACGCCGCGGCGCGCCAGCGCTTCCAGCTCGAGACCGATTTCCGCCTCGCCTTCGAGCGCGGCGAGTTCCGCGTGCATTACCAGCCGGTGGTCTCGATGCCGGAAGGCACCATCCAGGGCTTCGAGGCGCTGGTGCGCTGGCAGCATCCGCAGCGCGGCCTGCTGCTGCCGGGCGAATTCCTGTACGTGGCCGAGGAGTCCGGCCTCATCACGCTGCTAGATTGGTGGGTGTTCGAGCAGGCCTGCCGCCAGACCGTGGAATGGCAGAAGCGTTATCCGCAGCGCACCGGTCTGCGCATCAACCTCAACATCGACGAGCGCCAGATCACCGCGCGCAACGCCGAGACCAAGCTGCGCTCGCTGATCGCCGCCACCGGCATCGCGCCGCACTGCGTCACGCTGGAGATCACCGAAACCGTGTTCCGCAGCGGCCGCGGCCCGGCCGTGCCCACGCTGCTGGGGTTGAAGGCGATCGGCGTGGCGCTGGCGGTGGACGATTTCGGCACCGGCTATTCTTCGCTCGATTCCTTCGCCAGCGCGCCCTTCGACGTGCTCAAGATCGATCAGAGTTTCGTGCGCGACATGGAAACCAATCCGCGCCACCGTGCCATCGTGCGCACCATCAGCGGCTTCGCCGAGGACCTGGGCCTGGCGCTCACCGCCGAAGGCGTCGAGAGCCACGGCCAGGCCCTGCTGCTGCATGCCATGGGATGCCAGACCGCGCAGGGCCATCTGTATTCCGGAGCGCTGCCGCCCGACGCCGTCGATGTGCTGCTCTGCGCCGACGCCGCCCTGCCCAGTGCGGTGGGTTTTCGCTGAGCGCTCTCATGGCGTGTGCGCGTCGTAGGCCTTGAGCACGATGCGCCAGCCGCCCTCGAATTCCAGTAGCGTCATGTGGTCGAGCGCCTTCATGGTCGGGTAGTCGATTTCCACGACCGCCGTGGCCACCTTGCCGGTGACGGTCAGCGAGGCGATGCGGCGCGAGCGTTCGCGTTCGGCCTTCGCATCGCGCGGGCCGACGGTGGCGTCGATGTACTCGCGCGCGCTGCGGCGCGCCAGGATGCCGTCCTTGTAGCCGATCAGTTGCGCATCGGGCGCGAAGGCACGTTCGAAGGCCGCGCGCGAACCGGTGGCATGGCCCTCGAGATAGGCCTCGAGCGGCCGCATCGCCTCCTGCAGGTCGCGCGCGGTGTCGGCGCGGGCGGGCAAGGCGAAGGCGCAGAACCACAGGATCAGGCAGAACGAAAGTCGTAACACGGGGATTTCCTCGATGGGGCGTGCACCGCGGCACGCGAATTCGCGCCGCTCTCGCCCCGGCCTTGCGACCGGTTGCCGCCGTCGCGCGACGATGCGATAGGATCGCGGCACGCCCCGGAGGAAACGCATGGCCTGCTTCCCCAAGATCGATCGCCCCTGTCCGCTGTCGCGTGCCGAGCAGGCCGGCGTGGGCAGACACTGCGCGCACTGCGACCACGCGGTGCACCATCTCGACGGCCTGGGCGGCGAGGCGCGTCGCGCGCTGCTGCACCAGGCCACCGGCCCGCTCTGCGTGGCCTACCGCGTGCCGATGGCGGCCGCGCTGGTCCTGTCGCTCGCGCTGCCCGCCGCCGCCCAGGAGAGCCCCGGGTTGCCGCGGAGCTCGGGCGAGGCGCCGATCGTTTCGGCCGCGGCCGCCGAAGGACCGGTGTCACCGGTCGCGCCGCTGCAGGCCGAGCCGCCCGAGTGCGAGGAAACGCTGGACGATTTGGTGCTGCTGATGGGCGGCATCTCGGCACCGGACGCCGCGCAGTGGCTCGACGAAGCCGAATCCGAGCTGCCCGAGATCCCCGTCGTCAGCGAGCCGGTTCGCTAGCTTCCACGCGCGCCGCATCGACGATCTCGATGCGGCCGATGAGGGCCATCACGTCGCCGAAGCGTTCGGGCGAGCCGTCGCCTACCGCCAGCGCCAGATGGCGGGCGTCGAACATGGGCAGCCCCGCGTCGAAACTCACCCAGCGCTTGCCGTCCCATACCTGCACCCAGGCGTGCGGCCCGAAAGCGTGCGCCACGCCGACGAAGCGGCTGCCGTAGGCCAGGCCCACCGCGACGCGCGCCGGCAGCCCCGCCGCGCGCGCGGCCGCGGCCAGCAGCAGGGCGTACTCGGTGCAGTCGCCGCGGCGTGCATCGTAGGCCTCGCTGGCGCTGAGGTAGTTGGTGTAGTCGACCGGGCCGTCCAGCCGGCGGCGCACCGCCTGCGTCAGCCGATCCATGCGCGCGTGCAGCGTGCCGGTGCCGGCCGCGCGCGCGAACGCGCGCAGCGCGCGGTCGCCGCTTTCGACCCAGGCGTTGGGCTGGCGCAGGCGTTTCAAGGTGGCGACATCCGGCGGCGCTTCGCGGCCGCAGTCGTGGCAGATGGTCAGCGTCCAGCCATCGCCGTCGGGTTCGACGTGCTGCTCGCCGGTTTCCGGCAGAAACCAGGGCGCGCCGTCGATGCGCAACCGATAGCGCAGCACGCCCGTGCCGGCGCTGGCGGGAATGCGATACGGCGAGCGCACCGTCAGTTCTTCGAGCCGCAGCTGCGGTTCGGAAGCGGCTGCCGAGGCCGCAGCGGGCAGGAGGAAGGCGAGGCGGAGGAAGCGCATGGCGCGATGGTCGCCGGAGTGGAGCATCGGCTCCAAATCCGGCGCGGATTTCCGCTTCTCATGCTGCACCGCGGCATGCTAGTGTCGAACGCGATCACACTCCGCGGAGTCGTTCGAGATGTCGCGTGCCTACAATTTCAGCGCCGGCCCTGCGGCGCTGCCCGAAGCGGTGCTGCGCCAGGCCCGGGAAGAGTTGCTGGAATGGGGCTCCGAGCGGGCTTCGGTGATGGAGATCAGCCACCGCTCGAAGTCGTTCGAGACGATGGCCGCGCGTGCCGAGAGCGATCTGCGCGAACTGCTCGCGATCCCTTCGAACTACCGCGTGCTGTTCCTGCAGGGTGGCGCAACGCAGCATTTCGCGCAGATCCCGATGAACCTGGCGCGCCCCGACCAGGCGGCCGACTACATCGTCACGGGCGCCTGGGGCCAGAAGGCCGTCGCCGAAGGCAAGCCCTACTGCCAAGTCAATGTCGCGGCGACCTCCGAAGCGTCGAACTTCACCGGCATCCCGTCGCGCGGCGAGTGGAAGCTCACCGAAGGCGCAGCCTACGTGCACGTCACGCCGAACGAAACCATCCACGGCGTCGAATTCCACCACACGCCCGACGTCGGAACCGTGCCGCTGGTGGCGGACCTTTCGTCGACCATCCTTTCGCGCCCGATCGAAGTGTCGAAATACGGCCTGATCTATGCCGGGGCGCAGAAGAACATCGGGCCTTCGGGCCTCGTCGTGGTGATCGTGCGCGACGATCTGCTGGAGCGCGCGCCGAACAAGATCGCGAAGATCTTTTCCTACGCCGCGCACGCGAAGGAGAACTCGCTGCTCAACACGCCGCCGACCTTCGCCTGGTATCTCGCCGGCCTCGTGTTCCAGTGGATGAAGCGCGAAGGCGGCATGGCGGCCTTCGCCGAGCGCAACCGCCGCAAGGCCGAGCTGATCTACGGCGCCATCGACGGCTCGGACGGCTACTACGGGAACCCGGTCGACAAGACCGCGCGGTCGTGGATGAACGTGCCCTTCACCCTGCACGACGCGGCGCTCGACGACGCCTTCCTCGCCGAATCGAAGGCCGCCGGCCTGCTCGCGCTCAAGGGCCACCGCGCCGTCGGCGGCATGCGCGCCTCGATCTACAACGC
>CAMLOR010000172.1 GCA_946481615.1 uncultured Aquimonas sp. | reverse complement strand
CCGAGCCGATGGCGATCAGGCCGTGCTCGGGTTCGAGCACGTCGCCGTTGCCGGAAATGAGCAGCGAGGATTCCTTGTCGACCACGGCGAGCATGGCCTCGAGGCGGCCGAGCCGGCGGTCGGTGCGCCAGTCCTTGGCCAGCTCGACGGCGGCGCGCACCAGCTGGCCGTGCTTTTCCAGCTTCTGCTCGAACAATTCGAACAGCGTGAAGGCATCGGCCGTGGCGCCGGCGAAGCCGGCCAGCACGCGGCCGCCCGCGAGGCGGCGCACCTTGCGCGCGTTCGACTTCACCACCGTGTTGCCGAGCGTGACCTGGCCGTCGCCGCCGATCACGACCCGGTCGCCGCGCCGCGCGCTGACGATGGTGGTGGCGTGGAAGGAGGGCAGGGACATGGCGGGCTCCGGGGAGGGGAGTGGACTGTGTTGGGGCGGGCTGGGCCGGACACAAGTCGTCCCCACCTGCGCGGGGACGACGTCAGGCCTTGCGCTTCGCCCGCGGATGCGCCGCGTCGTACACCTTCGTCAGGTGCCCGAAATCCAGATGCGTGTAGATCTGCGTGGTCGCGATGTCGGCATGGCCGAGCAGTTCCTGCACGCCGCGCAGATCGCCCGAGGATTCCAGCACGTGGCTGGCGCAGGAGTGGCGCAGCAGGTGCGGGTGCACGTTCTTGTCCACGCCCTGGCGCATCGCGAGCAGCTTCATGCGCTTCTGCACCGCGCGTGGGCCGATCGGCGCACCGCCGCGGCCCGGAAACACCGGATCCGCGGACTTCGCATGCGTGGCCGCAAGCAACTCGCCCAGGGCCTGCCGCGCATGTCGGCCCACGGGCACCACGCGCGTCTTGCCGCCCTTGCCCAGCACGCGCACCAGCCCTTCGTCCAGGTCGAGATCGTGCCATCGCAGCGCGCACAGTTCCGACAGGCGCAGCGCGGAGGAATAGAAGAGCTCCAGCATGGCGCGGTCGCGCGCGTCGATCGGCGACTGCACCTGCACTTCGACCAGCTGCGCGACTTCGTCGGCATCCAGCACCTGCGGCAGCTTGCGCGCGGCCTTGGGCGCGCGCAGGCCGGTGCTGGGATCGACCTTCAGCATGCCGTTGCGCAGCTGCCAGCGGAAGAAGCTGCGGCAGGCCGAGAGCAGTCGCTGCAGGCTGGGCGGTGCGAGGCCGCGGCGGTGCTGAGCGGCGAGGAAGGCGCGCATCTGCTCCATGTGCAACGCGTTCCAGCCGGCGATGCCTTGTTCTTCGCAGAACCCCAGCAGCAAGGCGAGATCGCGGCGGTAGGCGGACGAGGTGTGCTTCGAGAGCCGGCGCTCGACGTCGAGCTGAGCGAGGAAGGCTTCGACTTGCGCGTTCATGGGAATCGGGGCGGCGGTTCGACAGGCTCATCGCGAACGGTAGCGGCAGACCGCAGGAGAGCAAGCATGCGGGTCCCCGATCCCGTTCGCGGTGAGCCTGCGAGCCGCATTCGATCGCCGCTCAGTCGAACCGCGCCAGCGCCGCCACCACGCTTTCCGACAGCAGCCGCAGGAACAGCGTGCCCATGCCCGGGAAAAACCGCCCCGCGTCCGTGCTGCCGATGGCCAGCATGCCGCGGCCTTCCAGCGGCAGCAGCGCGGACGATTGCACCTGCGCGGCGCGTTCGCCGAACAGCAGGTCGAGTTTCTCCGGCTGCAGGCGCCCGCAGAGCGGTTCGCCGGCCTGGCGGAACTCCGCGAACGCGCGCATCGCAGGTTCGTCGGGCGAAACCACCTTCACCCAGTCTTCCAGCGGCAGGCGGTCGTCGCCGCGGAACAGCACGATGCGCACGTGCTCGCTGTGGAAGTCCTCGGTCAGCACGGCCACCAGCGTGCGCAGCGTTTCGGCCGGATCGCGCGCGCGCAGCAGCGCCAGCGTGAGCTGGTGCATGCGCACGGTGAGGCGCTCGTTGTCGTTGGCGGTGGCGAACAGTTCCTGCAGGCGCTTGTTGAGTTCGCGGTTCTTGTCGCGCAGCACCTGCAGCTGGTAACCCGCCAGCGAGGTGGCGGTGCCTTCCTCGCGCGGCACGTTGAGGGTGAGCGCCAGATCGGGGAACTGGTCGAGGAAGCGCGGATTGCGGCGCAGGAAGCTCGCCACTTCGAGACCGCTGGGACCGTCTTTCACGGCATCGCTCATGCGAGGAACTCTCCTTCGAAAACGAATTCGGCCGGGCCGGACATCCATAGCGGCCGGCCCGTTCCCGGCCACGAGATGCGCAGCGTGCCGCCGGGCAGTTCGACGCTCACCTCGCTGCCGACGCGCCCGCGCCGCGCCAGCACGGCCACCGCCGCGCAGGCGCCGCTGCCGCAGGCCAGCGTCTCGCCCACGCCGCGCTCGTACACGCGCAGGCGGATGCGATCGGGCGCGATCACCTGCGCGAAGCCGGCGTTGCAGCTGTCGCCGAACATCGGATGCTGCTGCAGGCGCGGGCCGACGTGCGCCACGTCGGCGGCATCGACATCGTTCACTTCGATGACGGCGTGCGGATTGCCCATCGACACCGCGCCGAAATAGATGCGTTCCTCGCCGGCGAAATCGAGCGAGTAGGGATCCGCCTGCGGCGTGCCGGGGCGCAGGCCGATGGCATCCGGCGTGAAATCCGGCACGCCCATGCCGATGGCGACGCGACCGTCGTGGACGTCGGCGTCGACCACGCCCGACGGACTTTCCAGGCGGAATCTTTCCTCGCTCACCCCATCGCGCTTCAGCCAGGCAGCGACGCAGCGCGCCCCGTTGCCGCACTGGCGCGCGGGGCTGCCGTCGGTGTTCCAGATGCCGTAGCGCGCCAGGGCGCCGGGCGCGCGCGGGTCTTCGATGGTGATGACCTGGTCGCAGCCGATGCCGAAGCGGCGATCGGCGAGTTTCGCGGCCAACTCGGCCGGCAGTTCGGGCAATCCGCGGCGGTCGAGGATGACGAAATCGTTGCCCGCGCCGTGCATCTTGGAAAAGCGCAGGCCGTCCCCGCGCAGGCGGGGACCCAGGTGCGAGGCGTTGCGGTGCTCCACCCCTGGATTCCTACTCTCGCCGGATTGACGCAGGCTCACCGCGGCACGGGCGCGGCCTTCGGCGCCCCGTCGGATGCTTCGGCGGGCGCCTCGGCCTCGGGCGCATCGGGCAACACGAGATCGCCCTTGTTCCCGCAGCCCGCCAGCGCCAGCCCGAGGATCGAAAACCACAGTGCGTTACGGAGTTTTGCGCTCATGCCGCCAGTATAGTCGCGGGTAGAATCGCCGCGCTCGCGCTGGAGGCCGCGCATGTCGCCGTTCCTGTTCCTGCTGATTCCCGCGCTCGCCTGCGCCCTGTTCGCACTGATCTTCTTCGGCGGGCTGCGCCGTTGCATGAGGCAGCGGCGCTACGGCGGCGCCGGGCTGCGCGTGCTGCTGGTGTCCGGATTCCTCCTGGCGGCGCTGGGCCTGGGCGCGCTGGCCACGGCGCTCTACCACTACTTCCTCCTCGAAGGCGAAACCCGCGTGGCGCAGATCACGCTGCGCCAGGTGGAACCGCAGCGCTGGAGCGCGCGCCTGGAAACGCCCGACGGCCAGCACCGCAGTTACGAGCTGCGCGGCGACGAGTGGCAGCTCGACGCCCGCCTGATCCGCTGGGAACTGCCCGCGCTGCTGGCCGGCGCGCCGCCGCTGTACCGCCTCGAACGCCTCTCCGGCCGCTACGGCGACGTGAAGCAGGACATGGAAGCGCAGCGCACCGTGTACGACCTCGCGGCCGACGCCTTCCCCGACCTGTGGACGCTGAAGCGCCAGTTCCCGCAGTACCTGCCCTTCGTCGACGCCGATTACGGCAGCGCGGCCTATCTGCCGATGCTCGACGGCGCGCGCTACGAGGTCACGCTCGCGCCGCGTGGTGGCCTGATCGCGCGGCCCGCCGACGCGGCCACGCAGCAACTACTCGACAACGCCGGATGGTGAATGCCTCTTCCCCCGCACCGCGGGGGAAGGCCGGGATGGGGGCCTGCGCACCATCTCCCGATGCGGAATCCCGTCCTCGTCGTACTCCTCCGAATCCACCACGAACCCGTGCTTGCCGTAGTAGCCCGTGAGATGCGCCTGCGCGCCGATGCGGATCGCCTGCCCCGGCCATAGCGCGTCCATCCGCCGCAATGCCTCGACCACCAGCGCATCGCCCAAGCCCCGGCCACGATGCCGCGGCGAGGTCACCACGCGCCCGAAACTCGTCGCGCCCTCGTAGCTCACGCCCGCCGGCAGCAGGCGCAGGTAAGCCACGAGGTCGCCATCGGGCGCGCGCCCGAGCAGGTGGAACGCACCGGGCTTGCGGTCCTTGCCGTCGGGATCGAGGTAGGGACAGTTCTGTTCCACCACGAACACCTCGCAGCGCAGCTGCAGGAGGTCGTAGACCTCGTCCGGAGTCAGTTCGGCGAAGGGTTTGAGCGACCAGATCGGTTCCATCGCGACATTCTAGCGACAGCAGCCTCCTCACCCGTTCGGGGTGAGCCTGTCGAATCCCTCCCTCGAGACAAGGGACTCGACAGATCCGACCGAACCGGTGAGGCAGTTGCTGCGATAATCCCGCCATGACCGACAAAGACACCACCCACTTCGGCTACCGCGACGTCCCGGTCGCGGAAAAACAGAAACTCGTCGGCAAGGTGTTCTCGTCGGTCGCGCAGAAGTACGACCTGATGAACGACCTGATGTCGTTCGGCATCCACCGCCTGTGGAAACGCTACTTCGTCGCCACCGCCGGCGTGCGCCGCGGCGACCGCGTGCTGGATCTTGCGGGCGGCACCGGCGACATCGCCGCGCTGATCCACGAACGCGTCGGCGAAGAAGGCAGCGTGGTGCTGGGCGACATCAACGCCGAAATGCTGCGCGTCGGCCGCGACCGCCTCACCGACCGCGGCCTCGTGCGCGGCCTCGACTGGCTGCAACTCAACGCCGAGGTGCTGCCCTTTCCCGACCGCAGCTTCGACCTCGTCACCATCGCCTTCGGCCTGCGCAACGTCACCGACAAACAGGCCGCGCTGAACGAGATGCACCGCGTGCTGAAGATCGGCGGCCGTGCCCTGATCCTGGAATTCTCGCAGGTGCAGGCCGCGCCGCTGCGGCCGCTCTACGACTTCCATTCCTTCCAGATCCTCCCGCGCCTGGGTCGCCTCTTCGCCGGCGACCCGGACTCCTACCGCTATCTCGCCGAATCCATCCGCAAACACCCGGGCCAGGACGAACTGCGCGGGATGATGGAAAAAGCCGGCTTCGCGCGCTGCGATTACCGGAACCTGAGCAGCGGAATCGTGGCAGTGCATTCGGGCTATCGCGTGTAGCCTTTGCTACAGTGCCCCGGCCTGCTCCATCCGCCGACGCGATGCTCTCCACGCTGGATTCCGCCGCCTTCACCCGAAGCTCCGTGCCGCTCGCGCGCATCGCGGTCGCCGTTGCCGTGTTGCTGGCGGGTGTGACGGCATTGCGTTTGCTGGGGACGGTGGCGATCGGGTCGGACATCGATCCCGCACCGCCGGTCGTCCTCGACGCCGCCGCCAATGTCCCGGCGCCGGCGCAGTCGGTTGCCAACTGGCATCTGTTCGGCAGCGCCGGCACCCCCATCGATCTGGCCCAACTCGCCCAGGCCGCGCCGGCGACGCCGCTCAAGCTCACTCTGCGCGGCACGCTGAACGAGAACGCGCCCGAGGGCGGCATCGCCATCATTGCGGATGAAACCGGCACCGATCGCGCCTATCGTGTCGGTGACGTGCTGCCGGGCGATGCGAAGCTCGAGGGCATCTATGCCGGGCGCGTGCTGCTCAGCCGCGCGGGGGTGAACGAGTCGCTCAGTCTTCCCACCGACACCGCGGCGCCGATCTCGCCCGGTGCGCAGCCCCAGTCGCGCGGGCTGGATCCGGCACTGGCGGCCTCGCTCCGGTCCAGCCTGCCGGGGTCGCAGCAGCCGGCGCCGTTCGTGATGCCCTCGATCGCGCCGGGGGCGCCCAGCCTCGAAAGTTTCCGCAACAACCTGGGCATCGATCCCGCGCAGCTGGCGAAGGATGTGCAGATCCTGCCCGTCATCGAGAACGGCCGCATGGCGGGCGTACGGCTGTCGGTGGGGCGCGATTCCGACCTGCTGGCTCGCGCCGGGCTGCGGCCTTCGGATATCGTGACCGCCGTCAACGGCATTCCGCTCGACGGGCCGCAACGCTCCGCGGAGCTGATGGCAACCTTGAAGGACGCGCGCCGCGTGCAGATCACGGTGCGGCGCGACGGCCAGGACGTGCAGCTCGCGATCGGGCTGTAGACAACGACAACATCACGAAAGACCCGCTTCCATGCCCCGATTGACCCTGATGCTGCTCGTCGCCGCACTCGTCGCGCCTGCCGCCGCGCAGCAGGCTCCGCAGGTGAGCGTGCCCGATCCGGCTGCGATGGCGCGCGCCGCCGGCGATCCGCCGCCGGCCGCCGTTTCGCCGGGAGGAACGCACACGCTCAACCTCAAGGCCGCCGACATCGGCGTGCTGATCGAGACCGTCAGCCAGATCACCGGCAAGAGCTTCATCGTCGATCCGCGCGTCGAAGGGCGCGTCACGGTGATTTCCTCGCGCCCGCAGAGCGCGGCGGAAATCTACGAGACGTTCCAGTCGGTGCTGCGCGTGCACGGCTACGCCACGGTCAGCTCCGGCGACATGATCAAGATCGTGCCCGACACCATCGCCGGCCAGGACGGCAGCGTCGGCAACGGCGGCGGCGGGCCGGACGCGCTGGTCACGCGCGTCGTCGATCTCACGCATGTTTCCGCGGCCGAGATGGCGCAGCTCCTGCGTCCGCTGGCGCCGCAGCAGGCGAACCTCGTCGCGCACGGCGGCAGCAACACGCTGGTCATCACCGACCGCGCCGGCAACGTCGAGCGCCTGGTCTCGCTGATCCGCCGCATCGACACCGCCTCCGATGCCGACGTCGAGATCATCCCGCTGCGCCACGCCAGCGCCGCCGAAGTGGCGCGCACGCTGACCTCGCTCACGGCCGGCGCCGCCGTGCCCGGCGCGCCGGGCAATGCGCAGAAGATGATCGCCGACGACCGCACCAACTCCATCCTGCTCTCGGGCGACCGCGGCCAGCGCCTGCGC
>CAMLOR010000171.1 GCA_946481615.1 uncultured Aquimonas sp. | reverse complement strand
GCGCGGGCGGCGCAACCCATCCCCGAACCCCCGAGCGCCCCCGCGTCCCGCGAGAACGCAAGACAACGGACATCGCCCTCGAAAAAACGCCGGACCCTAGGGCCCGGCGTTCCGGCCACGCACGGCTCCGTCCGCGGGAGCGTGCGCGACGGTCAGGCCGCGTGGTCGCGGCGCGAGAGGCGCTGCATGATCCGCGCCGATTGCTGCAGGCGCGGGTAGTGCGCTTTCATGATGCGCCGCACCGCGAGCGAGGAGTGCGAGCGGAACACGGACTCGACCAGGCGCAGCCCGGCGCCTTCGCGCGACACCAGGGCTTCGGCCTGCAGCTCCGGACGCGCCGGATCGAACTGCTGCTGCAGCAGGTTGTAGCGGTGCTGCGGCGGCGCCGAGGTCAGCGCGTTGGCGACATCGGCAGGATGATGGGATTCCTCGATGACGCCGGCGGCGCGCAGGTCCGCCAGCATCGTGTCGCGCTGCTCGGCGGCCAGTTCGAAGGCGTTGCGGACTTCCGGATCGCTGGTGTGTTCGGCAGCGTGACGGTAGTAGGCGCGGCCTTCACGCAGCAGGCCGACGAGCCAATCGAGCGAATCCTGGGGAATGAGGGTCATGCAATGCTCTCCGTGCCGGGTCGTGGAACGGCCCTTCGCCGTCCTTTGCCATGGCATTACAAGGCGCATGCCATGCGGCGGTGCACCGTCGATCAAGCATTTGCATTAGCCTTGCATTCACTTCGCCCCGCAACTTGCGCAGCCCCCTCGATCCGCCCATGCAAAACGCAAGCACGCTCGATCCCGCCGAATTCGCCGCGCAACCGCTGGAAACCGCGCATGCCCTGCCCGCGGGCTTCTACACCGAGCCGCATGCGCTCGCTTTCGAACGGCGCGCCGTGTTCGCGCGCCATTGGCAACTCGTTGCCCATGTCTCGCAGCTTGCCGCCAGCGGCGACCACGTCGTTTTCGAACTCGCCGGCGTGCCCTGCCTCGTCGTGCGCGATGCGGACGGCGGACTGCGCGGCATGCACAACGTCTGCCGCCACCGGGCCGGACCGCTGGCCACCTGCGATGGACGCGGCGCCAGGGCGCTGCGATGCAAATACCACGGCTGGACCTACACGCTGGAAGGCCAGCTGCGCAGCGCACCGGAAATGGGGGAGGCCGCCGGCTTCGACATGACGGCGATCCGCCTGCCTGCCATCGCCGTGGAAACCTGGCGCGGGCTCGTGTTCGCGGCGCTCGATCCCGTCATGCCGCTGGCCGAGCTGTTGACCGGCATCGGCGAGCGCCTCGGCGAGCGCGACTTCTCGCACTACGTGTTCGACCGCCGCGTGAGCTACGAGGTGGCCTGCAACTGGAAGGTGTACGTCGACAACTATCTCGAGGGCTACCACGTCCCGCACATCCATCCCACGCTCAACAAGCTGCTCGACTACCGCAGCTACGTCACCGAAGCGCAGCACTGGCACTCGTACCAGTACAGCCCCATGGAGAACGCCGGCAACTTCTACGGCGAAGGCGAAGCCATCTACTTCTTCGTCTGGCCCAACTTCATGCTCAACATCCTGCCCGCGCGCCTGCAGACCAACCGCGTCATCCCGCTCGGCCCCGACCGCTGCCGCGTGGAATTCGACTACTGCTACCCCCCGAACGAAGCGCCCGACGAAGCCGCGCGCCGCGCCGAAGACCTGCGCTTCAGCGACGAGGTGCAGCACGAGGACGGCGACATCTGCGCCGCCGTCCAGCATCGCCTGGCCTCGGGTGTCTACCAGCCGGGCCGCATCAACCCGAAGCGCGAGAACGCGCTGCACCACTTCCAGGAGCTGATCCGCCGCGTCTGGCGCGAAGACTCGCCCTGAAACGAAGGCACGGCGCGCCGATCGGAACACCGTTCCTCACCCCGGCGCGGGCATACTTCGCCCATCGAACTTGGGGACGGGTGCGATGAATGGGAACCTGATCTCACCGCGGCCGCGGCTGCAGGGCATCGATCTGCTGCGCGGGCTGGTGATCGTGATCATGGCGCTCGACCACGCGCGCGATTTCTGGTCGCCGACGCCTTTCCCGCCGGAAGATCTCTCGCAGGCCAGTCCGGCGCTGTTCCTGACGCGCTGGATCACGCATTTCTGCGCGCCGACCTTCGTCTTCCTCGCCGGCGTCAGTGCCTGGCTGTATGCGCAGAGCACGCAGTCTTCGAAACGCGAGCTGGGCAAGTTCCTCGCGGTGCGCGGCCTGTGGCTGGTGCTGCTCGAGATCGTGATCGTGAATCCGAGCTGGGACGCGAGTCCCTTCAACTTCTTCTTCCTGCAGGTGATCTGGGCCATCGGCGTGTCGATGCTGGTGCTCGGCCTGCTGGTGCAGGGGCCGCGTTGGCTGCCGCTCGCGGTGGGTGCGGCGATCGTACTGCTGCACAACGCGCTCGATCCCCTGAAGCCCGAGCAGTTCGGCAGTGCGTCGAAATTGTGGATGGTGCTGCACGAAGGCGGTTTCCTCACGCCGAGCTTCGGCGGCGTGGTCGCGGTGTATCCCCTGCTGCCCTGGATCGGCGTGATGGCCCTGGGCTACGGCGTGGCGCCGTGGGTGGCCGGCCCGCTGCGGCGCGACCGCAACCTCGTGATCGCGGGGCTGCTGATGATCGCCGCTTTCCTCCTCCTGCGGCTCACCCATCTGTATGGCGACGCGCAGCTCTGGGCGACGAATCCGCGCGGCGAGCTGTTCACCGGGCTCGGCGTGCTGAACGTGACGAAATATCCGCCCTCGCTGCAGTTCCTGCTGATGACGCTGGGGCCTGCCTTGCTGCTGCTCGTGGCCTTCGAAAAGGTGCGCACGCCGCTGGCGAAACCGTTGCAGGTGTTCGGGCGCGTGCCGATGTTCTTCTATCTGATGCACGTGCCCGTGATCATGCTTTCGGCCGTGGCCTGGGCGATGCTGACCTACGGCCAGCCCGTGAACTTCTTCGCCGGCCCGGCCGGCGTGCCGGCGGATTACGCGCCGAGCCTGCCGCGCGCCTATCTGGCGTGGATCGTCATCGTCTTCGTGCTGTACTGGCCCTGCCGCCGGTTCGCGCGTTACAAGCAGGCGCATCCCGAAAAGACCTGGCTGCGCTTCCTGTAACCTCGGCGGCATGGATGCCGCCACCCTGCTCTACGCACTCGCCGCGCTGCTGATCCTGATCGGCCTGGCCGGCATCGTGCTGCCGGCCCTGCCCGGCCTGCCCATCGTGTTCGCCGGCATGCTGCTCGCCGCGTGGACGGGCGATTTCGAACTCATCTCGGGCTGGACGATCGCGGTGCTCGCCGTGCTCACCCTGATCGCGATGGGCCTGGACTTCGTCGCCGGCCTGCTCGGCGCAAAGCGCGTGGGCGCCAGCACGCTGGCCTTGTTCGGCGCGGCCATCGGCACGCTGGTCGGCCTGTTCTTCGGGCTGATCGGGCTGATCCTCGGCCCCTTCATCGGCGCCGTGCTCGGCGAACTGCTGCACGGACGCGAAGCGGCGAAGTCGATGAAGGTGGGCCTGGGCACCTGGCTCGGCATGGCCTTCGGCGCGATCGTGAAGATCACGCTGGCTTTCATCATGCTCGGAATCTTTCTGTTCGCGCTGGCGTTCTAGTGCAACTGGCATTCGCGATGCGTTGCAGCGTCGCATGCCTCTCCACCAAGATGCTGCGGAAGCAATCCTCCGGCAGTTGCGCGCGATCCGCGAGGGGCGCCGCGTGTCGCTGATATCGATCGGGCACTTCACCCAGACGCAGCATCGTCTGATTCTGACGTTCCGCCGCGAACACGGGCTGGAGGGCGGCGAATCGCCCGAGATCGTGTACCTCGGCCGGCACCACTACGAAAGTCGTTCGCGGCAGGGCTACGGTCCGGATGACATGCTGCGACAGATCGAAGCCGCGCTCGCCGCCGACTCGATCCCGCTGCTGCGCCCGCGCATGACGGCCATCCAGGCCTGCACGGATCGCGACGATGGCCGCGGCTGCCGCGTGCGAGATCTCGCCATCTTCGAGATGTCGGCGCGCAAGCCGCGGGCCGAACTGTTTTCGGTGATTCCAAAGGGCGACGGCGCCAGAAACAACGAAGCCCCACGACGGGGGCTTGGTTGATGGGGCGATCCATCGGGTAACGTGTTTCTGTCCGACTGCCGATCGCCTCGGGAAGCACGATACCGCGTCGACAACCGCCTTTCAATCGCCGTAGCTGAATCAGCGAACCACGTCCGCCAGCCGCACGCGCTTCGGATCGCGATAGAACAATCCGCGCCACGGCCCGTAATGTGCGAACGGCCGCCACTGTCCTTCCGGCTGCGCGAGGCGATCGGCGATGGCCCAGAGCACGGCGGGATTCACGCCCAGGCCGAAGTGGCTGGCGGGCACCTCGATGCTTTCCGATTGCGGCGCATCGGGGGCGAGGCTCATGCGCCAGTTCACGATGCCGTCGCTCTTACTCAGGATGGCGGTGTGCGGCACGCGCAGCGGCTTGGAAGCGATGCGTGCGATGGCGGGATCGTCGATCGACCAGCCGCTGACGAGTTCGAACACGCGCCAGGCGTTGGTGGCGCGCGGCTCGGCCTGCAGCGGCGAACCCAGGGTGATCACCTGTCGCACCTTCTTGGGCATGCGCGCCGCGAGCGCGCAGGCGAGCGCGCCGCCCATCGACCAGCCGATCAGGCTCACCGGCCGGCCATGCTCGCGGTGCAGCTGTCGCACGCGATCGACCAGGCCGCGCACGATCTCGCGGCGCGGGCCGTAGTTGAGCCCGAGTTCCCAGGGATAGGTGGCATAGCCGCGCTGCTCGAGGAATTTGCGCAGCGGCCAGGTGCTGGTGTCGCCGGCAATCAGGCCCGGCAGCACCAGCACGGGATGCCCGTCGCCCGCGGGTGCCTTCTGCAGCCAGCGCCACGACAGCGCCAGCGTGCCCATCTCCAGCCAGGCGCGGCCTTCGAGCGCCAGCAGCAGGCTCGAAGGCGGCTTGAGTTTGGCTTTGCTCATGCGTCCAAGGGTGCCAGAAGTTCGTCGAGCGCGGGCTGCAGCGCCCGCGCCAGGGCCTGGGGCTTCGGCAAGGCGCGCCGGCAGGCGGTGATGCCGAATTCGAGCATGCCCGCGTAAGTTTGAACCGTGATGTTGAGCCCGAGTCCGTGCGTCACGATCGAAACTGGATACAGATGCCGCACCGCCGCGCCCGCCAGATACAACGGCACCGGCGGCCCCGGCACGTTCGACACGATGACGTTGGCGAGCGGCGGCAGGCGCTCGGCGAGGCGGCTCTTCGCCCACAGCCGAGAAAGACCCGGCGCCCACTTCGGCGCGCCCAGGCCGGGGAAATCGGTGGGAATCAGGTGGCGGAATTCGCCGACGCTGCGCTTGATGCCGCGCGTGGCCTGCACGATGGCCTGCAGGCGCGCCTGCGGATCGTCGAGATCGGTGGGCAGCGGGCATTGCACCATCGAAACCTGGTTGTCGACGTCGTCGTTCCCGGGCGCGCGCAGCGACACCGGCATCGCGGCGATCAGGGGCCTGGCAGGCAGCTCGTCGCTGCGGCGCAGGTGCTCGCGCAGCACGCTCGCGCAGACCGCGAGCACGACGTCGTTGAAGCTCGCGCCGCTGCCCTTGGCCACGCGCCTGAAGGCCTCGAGCGGCAGGCTGGCGCTGGCGAAGCTGCGATCGTCGCTGCACTGCGCGTTGAACGGCGTGCGCGGCGCGAACGACAGGCTTTCGCGCAGGCGCGCGAAGCGCTGGCGCCAGGTGACTTCGCTGGAACGCGCCAGTTTCAGCGTCGGCGGCACGGCGCGCAGCGCCTGCACGAGTTGTTTGAGGTTGGCTCGAAGCGACTCGCCCGCCACGTCATTCCCGCGCAAGCGGGAATCCAGCGACTTGCGCGGAGCGTGCACGTCACTGGGTCCCCGCCCGGCCGCAGGCCGGCCTGTCCTGAGCCTGTCGAAGGACGGGGACGACGGCAACGTAGGTTCGAGGTCGAGCAGGACCTTGGCCAACGCCACGCCGCCCTGCCCGTCCAGCACGGCATGATGGATCTTCGAGTACAGCGCCACCTCGCCCGAAGCCAATCCCTCGATCACGGTGAACTGCCACAGCGGCCGCGAGCGATCCAGCGGCCTTGCATGCAGCTTCGCCACCAGTGCGTCGAGCTGCGCCGGCGTGCCCTTGCCGGGCAGCCGGCGCTTGACGACGTGCTTGCCGAGATCCACCGCCTCGACCTCGCGCCACATCGGATGTCCGAGGTCGAGCGGCACCTCCTGCAGCACGCGCCGCAATACTTTCGTGCGCGGAAGGCGCTCGGCGAGCAGCGCGACGAGATCGCGGTGGAAATCGCGGCGGCCCTTGGCCGGTTCGATGAGCATCAGGCTGCCGACGTGCATCGGCGTGCCGGCGGCTTCCAGGTAGAGGAAACCGGCATCCAGACCGGAGAGAGACTTCAGTTTCGGCACGCCTCACCGCAACGCCGCATTGATCTTCGCCAGCGCGGCGGACCCCGGACACAGCTCCGCGGGCCCCAGTGCATTGAGCGGCGTCTCCACGGTGCGCAGATGCTCGTGCAGGTCGCCGGCATCCGGATCGACGTAGAGCAGGCCGGTGACGACCTCGCCGCGCGCCTGGCGCGCCTGCACGATGTTCATCGCGGCGATGCGGTCGCGCGGATCGTAGTCCGGATCGAGTTTGTGCAGCCGCAGGCGCGAGCCGTCGTGCTGCGGCACTTCGAGGGTGGTGCCCGGGTCGTAGTCGACGACGATCTCCTCGCGCGTCGGAATCACGTCGAGGCGATTCACGGCGTCGTTGTGCTCGCGCACGTAGGCGTAGCTCTTGGTGCTGCCGTCGTGGTTGTTGAAGGCCACGCAGGGGCTGATCACGTCGAGGAAGGCCGCGCCGCGGTGCGCGATCGCGCCCTTGATCAGCGGCACCAGCTGCTTCTTGTCGCCGGAGAAGCCGCGTCCGACGTAGGTGGCGCCGAGTTGCAGCGCCAGGCCCACGAGATCGATCGGCTGATCGGAATTCACCACGCCGCGCTTCGACACCGAACCCTGGTCGGCGGTGGCGGAGAACTGGCCCTTGGTGAGGCCGTACACGCCGTTGTTCTCGACGATGTAGGCCATGTTCACGCCGCGCCGCA
>CAMLOR010000170.1 GCA_946481615.1 uncultured Aquimonas sp. | reverse complement strand
GCGCGCCTGCTGGCGCAGGGCTGGACCGATGCGCTGCGCGCGACGCATCCCGGCGAGAAGATCTTCACCTTCTGGGACTACTTCCGGAACCATTGGCCGCGCAATGCGGGCCTGCGCATCGATCATCTGCTGCTCAGTCCCGACCTGGCGCCGAAGCTGGTCGATGCCGGCGTCGACACGTGGGTGCGCGGGCAACCGGGCGCCAGCGATCATGCGCCGACGTGGATCGTGCTCGATCTGGCGAAAAAGTCGGCCGCCGGGAAGTCGGTCGCAAAGGGTTCAGTCGCGAAGAAGCCGCCGGCGACCAAGGCTGCGAAGAAAGTCGCCAGGAAGGCCGCCGCACGGCCCGCGCCCGAAGCCGTCGGCAAAACCGCAAAGCCCCGCGCGACACCAGCCGCCGGTCGCCCCGCGCGCAAGCACAGCCGCCCATGACGGCCGCGCGCAGCGGTCCGCGCATCGGGCTCGCGGGCTGGTCGGTCGTCTCCGCGCATCGCCATCTGCTGGGCGAAGGCGACAACGCGCTGGCGCGCTACGCCACCCGCTTCGATTGCGTCGAGATCAACTCCTCGTTCTATCGCAGCCACCAGGCGGCCACGTACGAACGCTGGGCCGCGTCGGTGCCGGCCGGTTTCCGCTTCTCGGTGAAGCTGCCGCAAACCATCACGCACGAACTGGGCCTGCGACGCGCGCGCGAGCCGCTGGAGCGTTTCCTCGACGAAGTCGCGGGCCTGGGGCGCAAGCTCGGCGGCCTGCTCGTGCAGCTGCCGCCTTCGCTGGCCTGGGAAGGACGCAGCGCGAACGCCTTCTTCACGCTGCTGCGATTCCGGCATGCGGGCCCCGTGGCACTGGAGCCGCGCCACGCGTCATGGCTCGACGCCGGACGCGACGCCTTCTTCATCCGCTACGGCGTGTCGCGCGTGGCGGCCGATCCGGGCAAACCCGCCGGCGCCGGAACACCGGGCGGCGATCTTTCGCAATGGCGATACTTCCGCTGGCACGGCTCGCCGCGCATGTACTACTCGTCGTACGACGATGGGCGGCTGGCCGGACTGGCGTCGGACCTCGGCAAGTCGCGCAAGACCTGGTGCATCTTCGACAACACCGCCGCGGGCCACGCGGCAGCAGATGCCGCGCGGCTGCAGGCCTTCGTGCGGCGGGAGAGCGCGCATGCCTGAAGGGCCTTCGCTGGTCATCCTGCGCGAGGAAGCCGCGAAGTTCGCGGGCAGGATCGTGCGCCGCGTCGAGGGCAACAGTGCGCTGGAACTCGATCGCATGCGGCGCAGGAAGGTGCTCTCGCTGCGCACCTGGGGCAAGCACTTCCTGATCGAGTTCTCCGGCTTCTCGATGCGCGTGCATCTGCTGATGTTCGGCACCTACTGCATCGATTCGCGCAAGCCGGGCAAGACGCCGCGCATGGCGCTGGGCTTCGCGAACGGCGAGTTGATCTTCTACACCTCGTCCCTGAAGTGGATCGAAGGCGATCTCGACGAAACCTACGACTGGTCCGGCGACGTGCTCAACGACGCCTAGTCGCCGCGCAAGGCACGCAACAAGCTGATGAAGACACCCGATCGGCTGATCTGCGACGCCCTACTCGACCAGCAGATCTTCGCTGGCGTCGGCAACATCATCCGCAACGAAGTGATGCACCGCGTGGGGGTGCATCCCGAATCGACGATCGGGGCGATACCCTCGCGCAAGCTCGGCCAGATCATCCGGCAGGCGCGCGATTACAGCTTCGAATTCCTCGAATGGAAGAAGGCCAACGTGCTGCGCAAGCACTGGCGCGTGCACAAGCAGCACACCTGCAAGGATTGCGGCGGGTCGGTCGGCAAGACCTACCCGGGCGTGAGCGCCCGGCGTTGTTTCTTCTGCGAGAACTGCCAGGCGCTGTTCGACTGAAGCCTGCCCTCGAACGACATCATCCCGCGCAGACGGGAATCCAGCGACTCTCGCCCTGCGAAGAGCAACGTCACTGGGCTCCCGCCTTCGCGGGAGCGACGTCAACGCTTCTGGTCGCCGCGATCGCCCTGCCCCGACTTCACCGAGGTCCTGGCATGGGTCCGCCGATCCTGCGCCAGGCTGCGCCCGGCATCGTCGGATTCGGAGAACCGGCCCTGGCTGTCGCGCCGCACGAAGCGGGTGTCGCCTTTGGGAGAAATCTTTTCGCGCTTGCTCATGCTCGCTCCCGGGCCCGGCACCACGCCGGGTCACGCCGGAAATCGAGCAAGAAGCGTGCGCAACCGCGCCGCGGCGCCGGCCGCGGTTCAGGCCGCGTGACGCTCGATGTGCTGCACGAAGGCATCCACCCATTTCTGCACGAAGCCGCGGCTGCCCGCCCCGATGCTGCCGTCGGCTTCGAAGAAACCGTCGCGTGCGGTGAGATAGGCCTCCGGCTGCGCCATCGCGGCCACGTCGAGGTAGGCCAGCGCGCAGCGCAACTGGGCCTGCGCCAGGGCCGTGCCGATCGCGCCGATGGAAACGCCGAGCACGCCGGCCGGCTTTCCGGCCCAGGCATTGTCGCCGTACGGCCGCGAGGCGTGGTCCAGCGCGTTCTTGAGCACGCCGGGCATGCCGCGGTTGTATTCGGGCGTGCAGAACAGCAGGCCGTCGGCGGCACGGACCTGTTGCTTCAGCCGCAGGGTCGGGGCCGGCTGGTTGGCGTCGTCGTCCTGGTTGTAGAGCGGCAGGTCGCCGATCTCCAGGGGTTCGAAGACGAAATGCGACGGCGCCAGTGCGGGAATCGCTTTGGCCAGTTTGCGGTTGAAGGAGTCGCGGCGGAGGCTGCCGACGATGACGGCGATCTTGAGCTGGCGCATGGGGTTCTCCGGGCGATGGCGAAGCGGTTGCATGGAGTGTGCCGGGCTCCTCGCCTCGCCGCACCCCCGCCTCGGCTCGCCGCGACCCCTGACTTCCGGCCTTTGACAGGAAGAGAATGATCGTTCACTCTTGCCGCCGTTCTCGCCCCTACTCCCTTTCGATATCAATGGTTTCCATGAACTACTTCACACGTTTGGCGCCGGTGGCGCTGGCTTCCGCTCTGCTGCTGGCGGCCTGTGGCGGCGAGGAACCCGCGGCCGGTGCCGGGCCGGGCGGCGGCGCGCCGCCGACGCCGGTCACCGTGGTCACGCTGCAGGCCGCTCCCGTCGCGCTCACCCGCGAGCTGCCCGGGCGCGTCACGCCGCTGGTAGTGGCCGAAGTGCGGCCGCAGGTCGGCGGCATCGTCAAGAAGGTGGCCTTCACCGAGGGCGGGCGCGTCGAGGCCGGCCAGGTGCTGTACGAACTGGACGCCGCCACCTATCTCGCCGACGTTAACAGCGCCAAGGCGCAGCTCGCGCGTGCGCAGGCCGCGCTCAAGTCGGCGCAGGCGGCGGCGGCGCGCGCCGACGAGCTCGTGAAGATCGAAGCCATCAGCACCCAGGATCACGAAAACGCCGTGGCCGCGTTGCGCCAGGCCGAAGCCGATGTCGGACTGCAGCGCGCCACGCTGCAGCGCGCCGACGTGACGGCCGGCTATGCGCGCATCGCCTCGCCCATCGCCGGCCGCATCGGCAAATCGGCGGTGACGCAGGGCGCGCTGGTGACCGCCAACCAGGACGCGCCGCTGGCCGTGGTGAACCAGCTCGATCCGATCTACGTCGATCTCACGCAGTCGAGCAGCGAATACCTCGACCTGCGCCGCGCGCTCGAGGCCGGCAGCGTGACCTCCGCCAGCGACGTGCCCGTCGACATCGTGCTCGAGGATGGCAGCGCGTATCCGCACAAGGGCAAGCTCGCGTTCTCCGAAGTCACCGTCGATCCGACCACGGGCAGCTACGCGCTGCGCGTGGTGGTACCCAATCCCGACAACCTGCTGCTGCCCGGCATGTTCGTGCGCGCCCTGGTGAGCAATGCACAGCGCGCCGACGGCCTGCTGGTTCCGCAGCCCGGCATCACGCGCAATCCGAAGGGCGACGCGGTGGCGATGGTGGTCAAGCCCGACAACACCGTCGAGCAGCGCACCGTGCAGGTGAGCCAGACCGTCGGCAACCAGTGGCTGGTGGAAGGCGGACTGGCGCCGGGCGACCGCGTCGTCGTCGAAGGCCTGCAGAAAATCCGGCCCGGTGCCGCCGTGGTGCCGACCGAGCGCGGCGCCGAAACCGCCGCCGCGCCCGCCGCGACGCCGGCCGCCGCGAAGTAAGGCCGCGCCATGGCACGTTTCTTCATCGACCGGCCCATCTTCGCGTGGGTCATCGCGATCATCATCATGCTGGCCGGCGCGCTCGCCATCACGCGCCTGCCGATCGCGCGCTATCCCACCATCGCGCCGCCCACGGTCTCGATCGGCGCCAGCTATCCGGGCGCCTCGGCACAGGCCGTCGAGAACTCGGTGACGCAGATCATCGAGCAGGCCATGACGGGCCTGGACGGCATGGACTACATGTCGTCCACCTCCGATTCCAACGGCGGCGTGGGCGTCACCATCACCTTCAAGTCCGGCACCGATCCCGACATCGCGCAGGTGCAGGTGCAGAACAAGTTGCAGGTCGCCATGGCCAACCTGCCGCAGATCGTGCAGCAGCAGGGCATCCGCGTGAACAAGGCGGCGGCCGGCTTCCTGCAGGTCGTGGGCTTCGTGTCCGAGGACGGCAGCATGTCGCGCCAGGACATCTCCGACTACGTCAGCGCCAACATCGTCGATCCGCTCTCGCGCGTGCCGGGCGTGGGCGGCGTGCAGGTGTTCGGCGGCAAGTACGCCATGCGCATCTGGCTCGACCCGGGCAAGCTCAATACCTACCGCCTGGCGCCGGCCGACGTGGTGGCCGCGATCCGCGCGCAGAACGCGCAAGTGGCCGTCGGCCAGCTCGGCGGCACGCCCTCGATCGACGGGCAGGAGATCAACGCGACGATCACCGCGCAGGATCGCCTGCAGACGCCCGAGCAGTTCCGCGCCATCCTGCTGCGCACCAATCCCGATGGCTCCACGCTCACGCTGGGCGACGTGGCGCGCATCGAACTGGGATCGGAGAACTACGGCGTCATCAGCCGCTACAACGGACAGCCGGCCTCGGGCGTGGCGATTTCGCTCGCCACCAACGCCAACGCGCTGTCCACCGCCGACGGCGTGGCGAAGCTGATGGCGCAGCTCAAGCCTTCGTTCCCGCCCGGCCTGCGCGCGATGGTGCCGTTCGACACCACGCCCTTCGTGCGCGTGTCGATCAAGGAAGTGCTGAAGACGCTGTCCGAAGCCATCGTGCTCGTGTTCCTCGTCATCTTCCTGTTCCTGCAGAACCTGCGCGCCACCTTCATTCCGACGATTGCGGTGCCGGTGGTGCTGCTCGGCACGCTGGGCATCCTGCTGGCGCTGGGTTTCAGCATCAACATGCTCACCATGTTCGCGATGGTGCTGGCGATCGGCCTGCTGGTCGACGACGCCATCGTGGTGGTGGAGAACGTCGAGCGCCTGATGAGCGAGGAAGGCCTTTCGCCGCTCGAGGCCACGCGCAAATCGATGGACCAGATCACGGGCGCGCTGATCGGCATCGGCCTGGTGCTGGCGGCGGTGTTCGTGCCGATGGCCTTCCTGGAAGGCTCCACCGGCGTGATCTACCGCCAGTTCACCGCCACCATCGTCTCGGCGATGGCGCTGTCGGTGCTGGTCGCCATCGTGCTCACGCCGGCGCTGTGCGCCACCATGCTCAAGCCGCTGAAGAAGGGCGAGCATTTCTCGGAGAAGGGCTTCTTCGGCTGGTTCAACCGCAAGTTCGATGCGGGCAACGCGAAGTACCAGTCCACGGTCGGGAAGATGCTGCGCCGCACCGGCCGCTTCCTTCTGATCTATGCCGCGCTCGCGGTGGTGATGGCCTTCCTCTATCTGCGCGTACCCTCCTCCTTCCTGCCCGACGAAGACCAGGGCGTGCTCTTCACCATCGTGCAGACGCCGGTGGGCGCCACCCAGCAGCGCACCCAGCGCGTGATGGAGCAGGTCGAGAAGTGGTACATGGAGAACGAGGCCGAACACATCGAATCGGTGTTCGCGGTGCAGGGCTTCAGCTTCGCCGGCGGCGGCCAGAACAACGGCATGGCCTTCGTGAAGCTCAAGGACTGGGAAGAGCGCACCAGCGAAGAAGCGGGCGTCAACGCCATCGCGCAGCGTGCCATGGGGGCCTTCAGCCAGATCCGCGACGCCATGGTGTTCGCGATCGCTCCCCCGCCCGTCACCGAACTCGGGCAGACCGGCGGCTTCAATCTCTATCTCAAGGACAACGGCGGCCAGGGCCACGACGCGCTGGTGGCGGCGCGCAACCAGCTGCTGCAGGCCGCGGGCCAGAGCAAGCAGCTGCAGGGCGTGCGTCCCAACGGCCAGGAAGACACGCCGCAGTTCCGGCTCGACATCGACACGGAAAAGGCCGGCGCGCTGGGCGTGGCGATCGCCGACATCAACTCGGCGCTCACCATCGCCTGGGGCGGGCAGTACATCGACGACTTCATCGACCGCAACCGCGTCAAGCGCGTCTACGTGCAGGCCGACGCGCCCTACCGCATGGTGCCGGAAGACTTCGACAAATGGTTCGTGCGCAACGCCGAAGGCGAGATGGTGCCTTTCTCCGCCTTCGCCTCCTCGCGCTGGACCTACGGCTCGCCGCGCCTGGAACGCTACAACGGCGTGCCGGCGGTGAACATCACGGGTACAGCGGCGCCGGGCGTGAGCTCCGGCGATGCGATGCAGGAAATGGAGCGCATCGCGGGCGAATTGCCGGAAGGCTTCGGCATCGAGTGGAGCGGCCAGTCCTACCAGGAACGCGTGGCGAACGCGCAGACGCCGATCCTCTATGCGCTGTCGATCCTCATCGTGTTCCTGTGCCTGGCCGCGCTGTACGAGAGCTGGAGCATCCCGACCTCGGTGCTGATGGTGGTGCCGCTCGGCATCCTCGGCACGGTGCTGTTCACGTGGCTCGCGGGCCTGCAGCGCGACGTCTATTTCCAGGTCGGCATGCTCACCACGGTGGGCCTGTCGAGCAAGAACGCGGTGCTCATCATCGAGTTCGCCAAGGCCAATGTCGAACGCGGCATGGGCCTGATCGAAGGCACGCTGGCCGCCATCGGCGACCGCCTGCGGCCGATCCTGATGACCTCGATCGCCTTCGGCTTCGGCGTGCT
>CAMLOR010000169.1 GCA_946481615.1 uncultured Aquimonas sp. | reverse complement strand
CGCGCGGCCAGCCGCGGAACGGGCCGCCGGAGGCCGTCAGCAGGATGCGCCGCACGCCCGGCCGCGAGGCCGCGTGCAGGGGCGGCGCGGGCAGGCACTGGAAGATGGCGTTGTGTTCGCTGTCGACCGGGATGAGTTCGGCGCCGCCGTCCTCGACCGCCTGCATCAGCAGCGCGCCGGCGACGACGATGGCTTCCTTGTTGGCCAGCAGCAGGCGCTTGCCGGCGCGTGCGGCGGAGAGGGTGGAAGCCAGCCCTGCTGCACCGACGATCGCGGCGATCACCGTGTCGCAGGCGTCGGAGGCCGCCAGTTCGGCGATGGCTTGCGGGCCCGCATGCGCCCTGGTCGACAGCCCCGCCGCGGCCAGCCCATCGCGCAGGGCGGCGTGATGCTCTTCCTGACAGATCACCGCATGGTCGGGACGGAAACGCCGGCACAGCGCCAGCAGTTCATCGACCTTCTGGTTGGCGCTCAGCACCGAGGCGCGGAAGCGCAGCGGATGGCGCGCGATGACATCGAGCGCGCTGGCTCCGATCGAGCCCGTCGCGCCGAGGACGGCAACCCGTCTCACAGGCCGAGCCAGGCCTTGGCGATGGCGAACACCGGCAGCGCGGCCAATACACTGTCGATGCGATCGAGCACGCCGCCGTGGCCCGGGATCAGATAGCCCGAATCCTTGGCGCCCGAATGGCGCTTGATGATGCTCTCGAACAGATCGCCCACCACCGAGGCCAGTCCGGCCAGCAGCGAGCCCAGCAACAGCAGCGGCGCCTGGTTCCAGCCCAGCCCGAACAGCGGCGCGCAGGCCAGGGAAAGCACGACGACCGTGGCCAGGCCGCCCGCGAATCCGGACCAGGTCTTGCCGGGGCTGATGCTCGGCGACATCTTCGGCCCGCCGATGCGCGAACCGACGAAATAGGCGCCCGTGTCGGCCGCCCACACGATGGCCAGGGCATACAGCGTCCAGGCCGGGCCCAGGTGGCTGGCGTTGCGCGCCATCGCCACATCGCCGTGCAGCATGCCGGCGGCGCACCAGGCCGGCACGATCAGCAGCGTGCCGATGGCGAGCTTGAGACCGCGGTTGAAGCGCGTGGGCTGGCCGGCGAACTTCATGTCGATCAGCCACAGCGAGGCCAGGCCCCACCACACCACGCCCGCCAGGGCGACGAACGGGAACACGCCGGGCCAGCCCTTCCACGCCAGCAGCGCCATCATCGCGGCGTTCACCAGCAGGATGACGGCGCGCGTGGCGTGGCTTTCGAAGCCGATCAGCCGCGACCATTCCCACAGCCCCAGCAGCATCACGGCGGCCATGAACACCATGAAGATCGAGGTCGGCAGCCAGAGCACGCCGGCGATCGCCAGCGGTGCCAGGATCAGCGCGGTCAAGATGCGTTGCTTCACGAAATCGCCTCCGTGGCGGCGATCTGCGCGCCGGTCATGCCGAAGCGGCGTTCGCGCCCGGCGAAATCCGCGAGGGCGGCACGCAGCGCGGCGGCGTCGAAATCCGGCCACAGCGTGTCGCAGAAATACAGCTCGGTGTAGGCCAGCTGCCAGAGCAGGAAGTTGCTGATGCGATGCTCGCCGCCGGTGCGGATGAAAAGATCCGGCGGCGGCAGATCGCCCAGCGCCATGAAGCGCCCGAGCGTGGCCTCGTCGATGGCTTCCGCCGGCAGGCCCTGCGCGATGGCGGCGCGGCAGGCGTTCACGATGTCCCAGCGACCGCCGTAATTGGCGGCGATGCACAGCTGCAGCTTCGTGTTGCCCGCGGTGAGCTGCTCGGCGCGCTGCATGCGCTGCTGCAGTTCCGGCGCGAAGGCGCCGCGCTCGCCGATGAAGCGCACGCGCACGCCGCGCCGCTGCAGCTCGTCCACTTCGCGGTCGAGCGCGCGCAGGAACAGCTGCATCAGCGCGCCGACCTCCTCCTTGGGCCGCCGCCAGTTCTCGCTCGAGAAGGCGAACAGCGTGAGGACCTCGATGCCGTCCGCCAGGCAGGTGTCGATGCAGGCATTGACGGCGCGCGCGCCGGCGCGATGGCCGAGGGTGCGCGGACGGTTGCGCGCCTGCGCCCAGCGCCCGTTGCCATCCATGATGATGGCGATGTGGCGCGGGTTCGACACTCAGACCGCCATCAACTCGTCTTCCTTGGCCTTCACCACCGCGTCCACGTCCTTGACGTGCTTGTCGGTGAGCTTCTGGATGTCGTCCTCGGCGCGGCGCTCTTCGTCTTCGGTGATCTGCTTTTCCTTGAGCAGCTCCTTGACCTGCTGCATGGCGTCGCGGCGCACGTTGCGCACGGCCACTTTCGCGTCTTCGCCGGCGGCGTGCACGTGCTTGGAGAGTTCCTTGCGGCGCTGCTCGGTGAGCGCCGGCAGGTTGATGCGGATGACCTGGCCCGCGGTGTTGGGCGTGAGGCCCAGGTCCGAGGCCAGGATCGCCTTCTCCACCGCGCCGACCATCTGCTTCTCCCACGGCGTGATGGTGAGTGAACGCGCATCGGCCACGGCCACGCTCGCCACCTGCGAAAGCGGCATGTCGGAGCCGTAGTAGTTCACCTTCAGGTGCTCGACGATGGCGGTGGAGGCGCGGCCGGTGCGCAGCTTCACCAGGTCGTTGCGCAGGGCATCGACACTTTTCTGCATGCGGGTCTGGGCGTCTTTCTTGATCTCGGCGAGCATGGCCGTTTCCTTACCTGTACTTCGAAGACGCCGGATTATAGGCGGCGCGGCGGGGCGCCGGGGAGGGCGCATCCGCCGTGGTTCCCGTGCCGTTCCAGTTGCAGCGTGGCATGCCCGATGCCGAAACGGTGGCGCAGTTCGTGCGCCACGGCGTCGATGAAGGCGTCATCGTCCTCGCCGCTGGCCGGGCGCACGAGATGGGCGGTGAGCGCCACCTCGTTCGAGCCCAGCGCCCAGATGTGCAGATGGTGCACTGCAACGACGCCGTCGCGCGCGGCGAGGAAGGCGGTCACTTCGTCGGGGTCGAGATTGCGCGGCACGGCGTCGAGCACCTGGTCGAGGCTTTCGCGCAGCAAACGCCAGGTGCCGGCGATCACCACTACGGTCACCGTGATCGCCAACGCCGGATCCAGCCAGCGCCAACCGAGCTTCCACATCGCCAGCGCGCCCAGCACCACGGCCAGCGACACCGCCGCATCCGACATCAGGTGCAGATAGGCGCCGCGCTGGTTGAGATCGTGCGCGTGGCCGTGCCGGAACAGCAGTGCCGAACCTGCGTTCACCACGATGCCGATGGCGGCCACGACGATCACCGGCAGCGCCTGCACCTCCGGCGGCTCGCCCAGGCGGCGCAGCGCCTCCCAGCCGAGCGCGCCGGCGCCCGCCACCAGGATCAGCGAATTGGCCAGCGGCGCGAGCAGGGTGGCGCGGCGCCAGCCATAGGTGCGGCGCGCGTTCGCCGGACGGCGCGCGAGGGCGGCCGCGCCCCAGCCCAGGGCCAGCCCGAGCGCGTCGCCCAGGTTGTGCAGGGCATCGGAAAGCAGCGCCAGCGAGCCCGTGAGGAGGCCGTAGCCGGCTTCCACCGCGGTGAAGCCCAGGTTGACGAGCGTGCCGAGCGCGAAGGCGCGCAGGCCGAGGTCGGCGGGGGCGTGGTGCTCATGCCCGCCATGCTCGTGCTCGTGATCGTGAGGGTGGTCGTGCGAGTGGCCGGGCATGCGCCGAGGCTGCCAGCTCGCTGCGCCGGACACTATTGCTAGGCTCAGGCCCGCCCGTGCACCAGCGTGCCGATCG
This sequence comes from uncultured Aquimonas sp., assembly GCA_946481615.1. The sequence continues at coordinate 3,391 of CAMLOR010000169.1, read as the reverse complement.
ATTCGCCCCGCAGGATCCGCATCAGATCGCCTTCCCGCGAAATATCGTAGATGCGCAGCGGGATGTCGTAGTCGCGGCACAGCGCGATGGCCGCGGTGTCCATCACCTTCAGATCGCGCGCGATCACCTCGTCGTAGTTGAGGTGCTCGAAGCGCTGCGCGTTCTTGGACTTCTTCGGGTCCTTGTCGTAGACGCCGTCCACCTTGGTGGCCTTGAGCAGCAGCTCGGCGCCGATCTCGACGGCGCGCAGCGCGGCGGCCGAATCGGTGGTGAAGAAGGGATTGCCGGTGCCGGCGGCGAAGATCGCGATGCGGCCCTTTTCCAGGTGGCGGATGGCGCGGCGGCGGATGTAGTCCTCGCAGACCTCGTTGATCTTGATGGCGCTCATCACGCGCACCTTGGCGCCGAGTTTTTCCAGCGCGTCCTGCATCGCAAGCGCGTTCATCACCGTGGCCAGCATGCCCATGTGGTCGCCGGTGACGCGGTCCATGCCGCCCTCGGCCAGGCCCGCGCCACGGAAGATGTTGCCGCCGCCGATCACCAGGCCCACCTCGGCGCCCGCCTGCTGGGCTTCGATGATCTCGCGCGCCAGGCGCGTGATCACATCGGGGTCGATGCCGTAGTCTTCCTTGCCCATCAACGCTTCGCCGCTGAGCTTGAGCAGGATGCGGCGGTACTTGAGGGCAGGGGAATTCATGCGGCGCGCTCCGTCGGCAAGCAAAACGACGGAAGTTTAGCCGAAGCCGGGTCGACAACGGGGAGAAGCAGCAATGGGGATCAAAACGCTGGACGAGTTCCTGGCCGCATCGGCGCAGAAGGACGCATCGCCCGACAAGTTCGAGCTGGAGAGTCCGTATCTGCTCGAGATCAAGCTGGACGGCAGGCTGTGGTGCAAGGCCGGCTCGATGGTGGCGTATCACGGCGCGGTGAAATTCACCCGCCAGGGCGTGCTGGAGCAGGGCCTGGGCAATCTGCTCAAGAAGGCCATCAGCGGCGAGGGCATGCAGCTGATGAAGATGGAAGGCAACGGCCGCGTCTATCTCGCCGACGCCGGCAAGAAGGTCACGCTGCTGCGCCTCAATGGCGAATCGATCTTCGCCAACGGCAACGATGTGCTCGCGTTCGAGGACGGCATCGAAAACCAGATCACGATGATGCGCAAGGCGGCCGGCATGCTGACCGGCGGCTTGTTCAACGTGCGCCTCTCCGGCCACGGCATCGTCGCCATCACCTCGCACTACGAACCCGTCACCCTGCGCGTCACGGCCGCGCGCCCGGTGTTCACCGACCCGAACGCCACCGTCGCCTGGTCGGGATCGCTGACGCCGCAGATCGTCACCGACATCTCGATCGGCACGATCTTCGGCCGCGGCTCGGGCGAGAGCATCCAGCTCAAGTTCGCGGGCGAAGGCTGGGTCGTGGTGCAGCCGTACGAGGAGATCGTGTTCCAGCGACAGACGAGATAGCTCGCCCGAACACGCCTGCTTCAGCCGCCGGACCGCCAGGTGTCCGGCGGATACACGATCTCGACGCGCCGTTCGCCGTCCGGGTTGTCCGTGGGCTTGGCGTCTTCGGCCACCGCGCAGTTGTCGGCACGGATGCGGGCCATGGCGAGGCCGGATTGCTGGGTCGACGCCTTCGCATCGGCGCTGTCGCCGGCGTCGTCGCCCGGGTCCGAAGGTGCGATGTTGCCGCACTGTCCGTAGTTCCTGACGTCGACGCGCGGCACGAGCTTGCGCACGGCCGTGTCGGCGAGGGCGGCAAACATGGTCTCGTCCATGCTGTCGACGGGCGTGGCGACGCGCACCTTGAAGGCGAACAGGTGGCGATAGAAGACGTAGTCGAACGAACGCATCGGCACGCCCTGCTCGGTGAACGCGAAGGCCTGGCGCTGGCCGTGGGTGTTCGGCGAGGGCAGGATCGCGGCGAGCGCGGAATCGGCGCCCGCGGGGATCGATGGTTCCGGCTCCGGCATCGCACCGGCCGACGGTTGGTGCGGTTCGAGCAGCGAGGGGCCGGGCGCGACCACCGCGAAGGGCTCGCGCTCGCCGACCACGAGGTCGGTGTAGAGGCCGTGCTCGACGGCTTCTTCCACGAAGCGCGTGATTTCCGCGATCTGCAGCGCGATCGCGTGCTCCTCGCCGGTGCGGCCCATGGGATGCACGAACATCGTGAGGCGAAGTTCGCGCGGGGCGGCGTTGACCACCCAGCGACTGACGACGCCGCGCATCCACTGTTCGGGTTCGTAGCGGACGTCGGCGAGCCGGTAGTCGCCGGTCGAGGCGGGCAGCGTGACGATCGACTTGTCGAGGAACTGTCCGGACTGCGGCGGCGGGTTCCCGGCGATGGCGGGCGCGCTGGCGAGCAGCGCCAGGATGAACACGGTGCGGCGCATCGGCGTGCGATTCTTCCTGTCTTCGATGACGTGGACTCCAGCGGGAGGCGACCTTGCCCGTGCGCGGTTTCCGCTTCCTTTCCAGGGCTTGACGAAATTCCCGACCGATTCGGCGCACCGCCCGTCGCCACGCGGGGCCTGCCCGTCTTCGCACCGGTCCGCCGGAACCCGCTCCCGCAACGAAAAAGCCCCGGTTTCCCGGGGCTTTTCCTGCGAAACGCGGGGTGGGGGATTACGCCAGACCCGCCTGCTTCATCACTTCGGCGGCGTAGTCCTCGACCACCTTCTCGATGCCTTCGCCGACGGCGAGGCGGTTGTACGAGACCACTTCGGCCTTGGCCGACTTGAGCACGTTCTCGACCGTCGAGTTGGTGTCCAGCACGTAGGGCTGGCCGGTGAGCGAGATTTCCGACAGGGTCTTGTTGACCTTGCCCGAGATCATCTTCTCCTGGATCTCGGCCGGCTTGGCCTTGTCCTTGTCCGTCATCTGCGCGAGGGCGATTTCCTTTTCCTTCGCGGCGATTTCGGCCGGGACGTGCGCCGGCGAGAGGTAGGGCGGATTCATCGCCGCCACGTGCATGGCCAGGCCGCGCGCCAGTTCGGCGTCGCCGCCCTTGAGTTCGACCAGCACGCCGATGCGGCCGCCGTGGATGTAGGCGGCGACGTTGTTGCCCTTGCCGTCGACCTTCACCAGGCGACGCACCTGCACGTTCTCGCCGACCTTGGCGATCAGCGCGGCGCGGGCCTCTTCCACCGTCTTGCCGTCGGCCAGCCTGACGTCCTTGAGCGCGTCCACGTCGGCCGCGCCCGACGCCAGCGCGGCGTTGGCGACGGCGCCGGTGAAGGCGACGAAGTTCTCGTCCTTGGCGACGAAATCGGTTTCCGAGTTGATCTCGACCAGCACGGCCTGCGAACCGTTGGCGGCCGAGGCGATGCGGCCCTCGGCGGCGACGCGGCTGGCCTTCTTGTCGGCCTTGGCCAGGCCCGTCTTGCGCA
>CAMLOR010000168.1 GCA_946481615.1 uncultured Aquimonas sp. | reverse complement strand
CCAGCGAGCCCGCCACCACCGCGATCAGGAAGCCCGGCCACTGCGGCCGCCAGCGGCGGACCGCCAGGATCAGCGCGAGGCAACCCAGTGCCAGGCCGAGGCTGGCCGGGCTGGTGTCGCCGAGGTGCGCGAAGTAAAGCTCCCATTTCGCGACGAATTCGCCCGGCAGCTTTTCGATCGGCAGGCCGAGCAGATCCTTCACCTGGCTGGTGAAGATCGTCACCGCGATGCCGGCGGTGAACCCCGTCACCACCGGCTGCGGCATGTACTTCATCAACGTGCCCAGGCGCATCAGGCCCGCCGCGATCAGCATCAGGCCGGCCAGCAGGGTGCACAGGATCAGGCCTTCGTAGCCGAAGCGCTCGATCACGTTGAACACGACCGGGATGAACGCGGCCGTCGGCCCGCCGATCTGCACGCGCGAGCCGCCCAGCGCGGAGATCAGGAATCCGGCGACGATCGCCGTATGCAGGCCTTTTTCCGGCGTGGTGCCCGAGGCGATCGCCAGGGCCATCGCCAGCGGCAGCGCGACGATCGCCACCGTGATCCCGGCGAAGGCGTCGGCCCGCAGATCGCCCCAGCCGTAACCCTGCCGCAGCACGGTGACGAGCTTGGGCAGATACAGCTGCGAGGGCGCGGCGGAACTCGACGACACGGGAAGCTATGCGCCTGCGGCGGACTCAGTTCGACTGCGTGATGTCGGGCAGGCCGGTGGTCAGCAGCCACTGCCGGTGCTCGCTGTCGAAGCGCCAGACCTGGCGATCGACCACCGCGCGTTCGGCCTGCGTGTGCTTGTTGATCAGGCGCAGTTCGACGACCTGCGCGTAGCGGTCTTCCGCCAGCCAGTCGCTGCCCTTCACCTGGTAGCCCGTGATCTGCACCTGCTCGAAACGCTGCAGGTCGAGCGGCTTGACGGCGATCGATTCCACTTCCGGGTCGAGCCAGCGCGCCGCCACGTCGGGGCGGTTCCAGCGGATCGCGCCGGAATAATCGTAGAGCGCGTCGGTGAGCAGATCGCGGGTGTGGGTCTGGGTGGCGCAGCCGGCGAGCAGCAGCAGGCCGGCGACGAAGGCGAAGCGGGCGAGGCGGGCGGCGTTCATGCCGCCCATTCTGGCACGATCAATCCAGCGTGAGCAGCGAGGCGTTGCCGCCGGCCGCGGTGGTGTTGATCGTCAGCGTGCGTTCCAGCGCGAAGCGCGGCAGGTAGTGCGGGCCGCCGGCCTTCGGCCCGGTGCCGGACATGCCTTCGCCGCCGAAGGGCTGCACGCCGACCACCGCGCCGATCTGGTTGCGGTTGACGTAGCAGTTGCCGGCGCGGATGCCCTTGGCGATCTTCATGACGGTTTCGTCGATGCGCGAATGCACGCCGCAGGTCAGGCCGTAGCCGGTGGCGTTGACGTCGGCGATGACGGCGTCGAGCTGGTCGGCCTCGAAGCGCACGATGTGCAGCACCGGTCCGAAGATCTCCTTGTGCAGCTGCGAGAGTTCCGTGAGCTCGAAGGCGACCGGTGCGAAGAACGTGCCGTGTTGCGTGGATTCCGACAGCTTCGCGCGCTTGATCAGCTTCGCTTCCTTCTCCATGCGCGCGGCGTGGTCGGTGAGCATTTTCAGCGCGTCGGCGTCGATCACGGGGCCGACGTCCGTCGACAGCAGGCCGGGATCGCCGACGGCCAGTTCGTCCATCGCGCCGGCCAGCATCGCGATCACCTTGTCGGCGATGTCGCTCTGCACGAACAGCACGCGCGCGGCCGAGCAGCGCTGGCCGGCGCTGCCGAAGGCGCTGGTCATGGCGTCCTTCACCAGCTGCTCGGGCAGCGCGGAGGAATCGGCGATCAGCGCGTTCTGGCCGCCGGTCTCGGCGATCAGCACGCCGATGGCGGCGTCGCGCGCGGCCATGGCGCGGTTGATGGCGCGCGCGGTGTCGGTCGAACCGGTGAAGGCCACGCCCGCGACGCGCGGATCGCGCGTGAGCGCCGCGCCGACGGTGGCGCCGTCGCCCGGCAGGAACTGCAGCACGGCTTCCGGCACGCCGGCTTCGTGCAGCAGCTTCACGGCGGCGTAACCGATGAGATTCGTCTGCTCGGCCGGCTTGGCGATGACGCTGTTGCCGGCGACCAGCGCGGCCGAAACCTGGCCGATGAAGATCGCGAGCGGGAAGTTCCAGGGACTGATCGCGACGAACACGCCGCGGCCGTGCAGCTGCAGTTCGTTCGATTCGCCGGTCGGCCCTGGCAGCTTTTCCGGATGCGCGAACAGGCGGCGCGCTTCCTTCGCGTAGTAGCGCAGGAAGTCGACCGCCTCGCGCACCTCGGCGACGCCGTCGGAAAGCGTCTTGCCGGCTTCCTTCACGCACAGCGCGATGAATTCCGGCATGCGCGCTTCGAGCTGATCGGCCGCGTGTTCCAGGATCTTGGCGCGGGAAACCGCCGGCATGCGGTCCCATTCCGGCTGCGCGGTTACGGCGTTCTTGAGCGCGATTTCGACCATGGCCGAATCGGCCGGCAGCCATTCGCCGACCTTCTCGCGGCGATCGGCCGGGTTCGTGACATCGAGCTTCGCCCCCGCGAGGGCGGCGCCCGGCACCAGCGGCGTGGCGGTCCACGGCTTCACGGCAGCGTTGATGCCCTGCGCGAGCTTGGCGAGTTCGGCATCGTTGGCGAGGTTCACGCCCATGGAATTCTTCCTGTCTTCGCCGTAGAGGTGGCGCGGCTGCGGGATCTTGGGATGCGGCTTGAAATCGAAGCCGGCGACGGTGGCGACCGGATCGGCGACCAGTTCGGCGGGCGCGATCTTCTCGTCGGTGATGCGGTTGACGAAGCTCGAATTCGCGCCGTTTTCCAGCAGCCGGCGCACCAGATACGGCAGCAGGTCTTCGTGGCTGCCCACCGGCGCGTAGACGCGGCAGGGCACCGCCAGCGAGTTCGGGCCGATGACCTCGTCGTAGAGATCCTTCCCCATGCCGTGCAGGCGCTGGTTCTCGTACGGGCGGCCTTGCGAGTACGCGTGCACCGCGGCGATGGTCTGCGCGTTGTGCGTGGCGAACATCGGGTAGAAGGCGTCGCTGGCGTCGAGCATCTGCTTCGCGCAGGCGAGGTAGCTGACATCGGTGTTCGGCTTGCGCGTGAACACCGGATAGCCGCTCACGCCGTCGATCTGCGCGCGCTTGACCTCCGAATCCCAGTACGCGCCCTTCACCAGGCGCACAGGCATGCGACGGCCGGTCTTGCGCGCGACGTCGGCCAGCCAGTCGAGCACGAAGGGCGCGCGCTTCTGGTAGGCCTGCACGGCGAGGCCGTAGCCTTCCCAGCCGTCGAGGCTCTTGTCCTGGTACGCGCCGGCGATCACGTCGAGCGAAAGTTCGAGGCGGTCGGCTTCCTCGGCGTCGATGGTGAAGCCGATGCCCTGCTGCTTCGCCAGCTGCGCGAGCTGCAGTACGCGCGGCGTCAGTTCCGCCATCACGCGCGCGCGCTTGGCGAGCTCGTAGCGTGGATGCAGCGCGGACAGCTTGATCGAGATGCTGGGCGCGGCGAACACGTCCGGATGCGGGCCGGTGCTGCCGATGGCGAGGATCGCCTTGCGATAGGCCTCGAAATAGCGGTCGGCGTCCTTCTGCGTGAAGGCGGCCTCGCCCAGCATGTCGAAGCTGTAGCGATAGGCGGCGTTCTCGCCCTTGCGCGAACGCTTGAGCGCTTCCTCGATGGTGCGGCCCATGACGAACTGGTGGCCCATGATGCGCATGGCCTGGCGCACCGCGAGGCGGATCACCGGCTCGCCCGCGCGGCCGATCAGCCGCTTGAACGCACCGGCGAAATTGCGCCGCGTCTCTTCGCTGAGGTTCACCATGCGGCCGGTGAGCATCAGGCCCCAGGTCGAGGCGTTCACCAGCATCGATTCGGACTGCCCGCGATGCGAACTCCAGTCGGCATCGCCCAACTTGTCGCGGATCAGCTTGTCGGCGGTTTCCTGGTCGGGAATGCGCAGCAGCGCCTCCGCCACGCACATCAGCAGCACGCCTTCCTCCGAGGAGAGGTCGTACTCGCGCATGAAGGCTTCGATCGCACCCTGATCCTCGGCCTTCACCCGCACGCGCTCGACGAGGTCTTCGGCGGTGCGCTGGATCTTCTGCTGCGTGGCGTCGTCGACCCGGGCGGTGGCCAGCAACCCGGCCAGATGCTCGCTCTCGTCGCGCGCATACGCGGCCGTGATCGCCTCGCGCAGGGGGCCCGGCGGGGGCGGGAGTTCGGGGGTGAGGATGGGCTTCATAAGACGCCCATTGTACCTAGAGCAGGAAGACGCCCTCGATGGGGCGGACCGGGCGAGGCTGTTGCGGGTCGCAATCCGTCGCCCCGAGCGCATCCATCAGGTCGAACAGTTGTTCGAGCGAGCCGCGCAAGGGTTCGAGTGCGGGCATGCGGAACTCGGCAGTCAGGAAGTCACGCGTCACCGAACAGCTCCTGCCAGAGTGCCTCGCTGGCAAACAGGTCGAAGTAGCGCCGGGCCTCGGCGAGGTCCAGTGCGCCGCGGTGGCGCGCAACCAGTTCGCGGATGTCCCGGATGTCGTCGGGCCGCTCGGGCGCATTGAAGTGCGCCTGCAGCTTGAAGCCGATCATTCCCTCGACGCTGACCACCGGCACGACCGAGCCCGGCGCAGGGCGCGCCTGCGCCAGCAACGCGCGAGCGATCGGGCGCGACGCGTACAGGAAGTCCACGCCCTGCGGGCCGCGCCGATAGTTCGCGGCATTCTCCGAACGGAAGATGCGTTCGTAGCCAAGGGCAAGGAGCGCGCGCTCGGCACGATCCGCATCTTCGAAGGCGATCAGGAAGTCGACGTCCTGCGTAGTGCGCACGTAACCGTGCGCGGCCAGCGCGAGGCCGCCGATCAACGCCGGCGGTGGCGTGCAGTCGCGCAGCGCCTCGAACGCCTCGCGCAGCTGGTCGCGCAGCGCGGACGCACCGATGCTCACGCCACCTTCTGCGCCGCCTGGCGCTTGAGGTGCACCAGCAGCAGCGAGATCGCGGCCGGCGTCACTCCGCTGATGCGCATGGCCTGGCCGATGGTTTCCGGGCGCGCACGATCCAGTTTGGTGCGGACTTCGGCCGAGAGCCCGTTGACGGCGGCGTAGTCGAAGGCCGCGGGAATCACGGTGGTTTCGTGGCGGCGCTGGCGTTCGATCTCGTCGAGCTGCCGGTCGACGTAGCCTGCGTACTTGGCCTGCACTTCCACCTGTTCGGCGACCTTGGCGTCGTCGACGCCGGGGCCGAGCGCGGGCACCGTCATCAGTTTCGCGTAGTCGAGTTCGGGGCGGCGCAGCAGGTCGTGCACGGTGGTCTCGCGCGAGACGGGCACGCCGAGCGCGGCTTCCACTGCGGCGCCGAGCGCGTTGCCCGGCGCGGCCCAGATCGATGTGAGGCGGGCGGTTTCGGCCTCGATGGCCTCGCGCTTGCGCGAGAACGCCGCCCAGCGCGCGTCATCGACGAGGCTCAGTTCGCGGCCCTTGGCGGTGAGGCGCAGGTCGGCGTTGTCCTCGCGCAGCTGCAGCCGGTATTCGGCGCGCGAGGTGAACATACGGTAGGGCTCGGTGGTGCCGTTGGTGATCAGATCGTCGATCAGCACGCCGATGTAGGCCTCGTCGCGGCGCGGCGTCCAGGCCTCGCGGCCGAGCGCGGCGTTCGCGGCGTTGAGGCCGGCGATCAGGCCCTGCGCGGCGGCTTCCTCGTAGCCGGTCGTGCCGTTGATCTGGCCGGCGAAGAACAGTCCCGGCACGGCCTGCACTTCGAGCGAGGCCTTGAGGCCGCGCGGATCGAAATAGTCGTATTCGATGGCGTAGCCCGGCCGCGTGATCACCGCCTGCTCGAAGCCCGCGATGCTGCGCACCAGGGCCAGCTGCACGTCGAAGGGCAAGGAAGTGCTGATGCCGTTCGGATAGATCTCGTGGGTGTCGAGGCCTTCGGGCTCGATGAAGATCTGGTGCGAGGCCTTGTCGGCGAAGCGCACGACCTTGTCTTCGATGCTCGGGCAATAGCGCGGGCCGACGCCTTCGATCACGCCGGTATAGAGCGGCGAACGGTCGAGCCCGCCGCGGATGATCTCGTGCGTGCGTTCGCTGGTGTGCGTGATCCAGCAGCTGACCTGCGGCGGATGATCGGCATCGCTGCCGACGAAGGAGAACACCGGGCGCGGATCGTCGCCGGGCTGTTCCTCGAGGTCTTTGTAAACAATCGTCCTGCCGTCGATGCGCGGCGGCGTGCCGGTCTTGAGGCGATCGACGCGCAGCGGCAGTTCGCGCAACTTTGCGGCCAATGTCTGCGCCGGTGCGTCACCCGCGCGGCCGCCGGCGTAGTTGGCCTGGCCCACGTGGATCTTGCCGGCGAGGAACGTGCCGGCGGTCAGCACGACGGCCGGCGCGAAGAATTTCAGGCCCATCTGCGTCACCACGCCGGTGACGCGATCGCCTTCGAGCAGCAGGTCGTCCACGGCCTGCTGGAACAGCGAGAGATTCGGCCGGTTCTCCACCGCGTGGCGGATCGCGGCTTTGTAGCGCACGCGATCGGCCTGGCAGCGCGTGGCGCGCACGGCCGGGCCTTTGGAGGCATTGAGCGTGCGCCACTGGATGCCGGCGCGGTCGGCGGCGTGCGCCATGACGCCGCCGAGCGCATCGATCTCCTTCACCAGGTGTCCCTTGCCGATGCCGCCGATGGCGGGGTTGCAGCTCATCTGGCCGATGGTTTCGATGCTGTGCGAAAGCAACAGCGTGCGCGCGCCGGCGCGGGCCGCGGCGAGCGCTGCCTCGGTGCCGGCGTGGCCGCCGCCGATCACGATGACGTCGTAGCTGTACATGACGATCCATCCGGAAAAGTGACGCGCGCCGTCGCTAGTTTACGGAGCGCGGCCGTTGGAACGAAACCTGCAACTCTCCTGCCGCACCCGCGCCGGCAGGCGCAGGCGGGAATCCGGAGTGTAGGCGTGGCGCCGCCTCCGGGTTCCCGGTTCGTGCAGGCCGGGTTGAACAGGGATCGGCCAGCGCGTCGCGGGGTAGCCGCCGGGCGGCGAGTCACTCGACTCCCGGCACCTATTCGCTCCGGGGGGAGAAGTCGGCGCCCGGCGGTCTTTTGGAACAGGGGGAATCCAGGGGACCATTGCCG
>CAMLOR010000167.1 GCA_946481615.1 uncultured Aquimonas sp. | reverse complement strand
ATCACCTCGCCCGGCGCGCACAAGCGCCAGCTGCAGTTCCTCGCCAAGAACATGCGGCGCGAAAGCGACGAAACGCTCGATGCCATCCGGCGCGCGCTGGAGCACGACCGCGCCGACGCGCGGCGCGAAACCGCCGAACTGCACCGCTTCGAGGCGCTGCGCGAATCGCTGATCGAAGGCGGCGATGCGGCGCTGGCGGCATTCATCGAGGAGCACCCGCACGCCGACCGCCAGCATCTGCGCCAGCTGGCGCGCAATGCGCGCGAGGAGCGGCTGCACAACAAGCCGCTGCATGCGTATCGCGAGTTGTTCCGCGAGTTGAAGCAGATCGTGGCGGGTGAAGCGGGCGACGACGAGGGCGACGAGACCGGCGCGGCGGATTCGACAAGCTCACCGTGAACGGTGGTCGCGATGCGGGTGCGCGACTGGGGCGGCGGTTCGACAAGCTCACCGTGAACGGATACGGCAAGTGCGAACTCGCGAAATCCGTTCGGGGTGAGCTTGTCGAATCCCACGCCCCAGTCCCTGCCGCCGGCGCCCCGCGCGCTCACGCCCGCGTCCCGCCCACCGTCATCAGGTCGATCTTGAGCGTCGGCTGGCCCACGCCGACGGGCACGCTCTGCCCGTCCTTGCCGCAGATGCCCACGCCCTCGTCCAGCGCCAGATCGTTGCCGACCATGCTGACGCGGTTCATCGCTTCCGGACCGTTTCCGATCAGCGTCGCGCCTTTCACCGGCGCGGTCACCCTGCCGTCTTCGATCAGATAGGCCTCGGTCGCCGAGAACACGAACTTGCCGCTCGTGATGTCGACCTGGCCGCCGCCGAAGTTCACGGCGTACAGGCCCTTCTTCACGGACTTGATGATGTCGGCGGGATCGCTCTCGCCGGCCAGCATGTAGGTGTTGGTCATGCGCGGCATCGGCAGGTGCGCGAAGGATTCGCGCCGCCCGTTGCCGGTGGCCGCCACGCCCATCAGGCGCGCGTTGAGCGTGTCCTGCAGATAGCCGCGCAGGATGCCGTTCTCGATCAGCGTGGTGCACTGCGTGGGCGTGCCTTCGTCGTCGACGCTGAGCGAACCGCGGCGGCCGGGCAGCGTGCCGTCGTCGACGATGGTGCACAGCTTCGAGGCCACCTGTTCGCCGACGCGGCCCGAATACGTCGAGGTGCCCTTGCGGTTGAAGTCGCCTTCGAGCCCATGGCCAACGGCCTCGTGCAGCAGCACACCGGGCCAGCCCGCGCCGACGACCACGGGCATCGAACCGGCCGGCGCGTCGATCGCTTCGAGATTGACCAGCGCCTGGCGCAGCGCTTCGTCGGCCAGCGCGAAGGCGCGTCCGCCACGCAGCAGTTCCTCGTAGCCGTAGCGCCCGCCGCCGCCGTTGTAGCCCTGTTCGCGGCGGCCGTCGTGTTCGACGATCACCTGCACGTTCATGCGCACCAGCGGCCGCACGTCGCCCGCGACGGTGCCGTCGCTGCGCGCGACCAGCACGGTGTCCATTGCAGCCGAGAGGCCCACCATCACCTGCCGCACGCGCGCATCCTTCGCTCGCAGGTAGGCGTCGACGTCGCGCAACACGCGCACCTTGGCTTCGCTGTCGAGCGATTCGATCGGGTCGATGGCCGGATACAACGCTCGCGAATCGCGCACCGCGATGGCGCGGCCGGCGCCCTGGCCGCCGCCGCGCGCGATGGCGCGTGCCGCGCCCGCGGCCTCGAGCAGCGCCGGCAGGCGAATTTCATCGGAATAAGCGAAGCCGGTCTTGTCGGCGCTCACCGCGCGCACGCCCACGCCCTGTTCGATGGAGTGCGTGCCGTCCTTGACGATGCCGTCCTCCATCGACCAGCTCTCGTGGCGCGAGTGCTGGAAATACAGATCGGCGAAATCCACGCCCGGCGCCAGCAGGCGCGCGAAGACGCGGTCGAGGTCGTTGGCGGCCAGGCCTGCCGGAGCGAGCAAGCGTGATTCGGCGAGTGCGAGCGTGGTGGTCATGAGACTCGTTGGAATGGGGTCGTGGAGCGGAGGGTTCAATCGGCGACACGGCGACCGGCGCGGCCGCCGCCGCCCGGCGCGGGCCCGCGGTCGATCACGTCGATGCGCGGTTCGTCCCAGCTGCCCTGCACGCGGTAGAGGGTGCGCGCCATCTGTTTGATCGGTTGCTGGAAGACGGCCTGCGCCACGGCACCGATGGCGGCGCCGGCCGGGCCGGCGGCGAGCGCGCCGATCGCGGGCAGCACGGAACCGGCGCGCGGCAGCACTTCCATGGTCTGGTCGTAATCCTTGAGCTTGAGGCCGGTGCGGCCCCGCACGCGGATCTCGGCGGCAGGGCCGTCGATTTCCAGATCGTCCGTCCAGGCGTTGCCGCCATCGAGCGTGAAGCTGCCGGTGATGCGGTTGAAGGCCAGGCCGCTCTTGAAGAAATCGCTGAAATCCAGCGCCAGGCGGCGCGGGATCTCGGTGAGGCTGAGCAGGCCGAAGATGCGCCCCACGCCGGGCTGCACTTCCAGCACGCGCCCCTTACCGACCTGCGCGCTGAGCGTGCCATGCACTTTCTCCAGCTCGAAGGCCGAAGGCGCGCCGGGCCAGGTCGCTTCGAGGCGCGCCTTGGTTTCTCCGCCGGAAATCAGTTCGGAAAAGCCCAGCGTCTTGAGCATCGCGCCCAGATCGCCGGAATCGAAATCGATGCGGAAGTTGCTGCGCTCCTGCCCGCCGATGCGCCCCCAGTCGCCGCGCGCGCGCAGCGTGAGGCCCTCGGCGGTGGTGTCGAAGCGCTCGACGTGCAGGCCTTCGGGCGTGGGATAGGTGTCGAGTTCGGTCTTGCCCAGCGTGGCTTCGCCGAAGCGGAAATCGGCGATGTCCAGATGCAACGGCGGGATGTTCGCGGGATCGGCCGTCGACAACGCGCTCGCGCCCTGCGGCGTGGCCGAAGGCCAGTGCAGGCGTTCGAAACTCGCGGCGATGCCGCGCGTGCCGACGTCGGCGGTGGGAATGCTCACCTTGCCTTGCAGCGGCTGGCCTTCGAATTCGATCTCGAGCGTGCCGTCGTCGGCACGCGCGTAGCGCACACGCGTTTCGGCGAAGGCGCGATCGAGCAGATCGAGCTCGCCGGCGTAGAGATCGGCGTGCTGCAAGCCGGGCCCGTCGCCGCCGCCCGACATCGCGAAGGCGGCCCAGCCCGCGGCATCGAGCACCGGCATTTGTCCGACCGCCACGATGCCCTGCGCCGGCATCGGCGTTTCCGGCGCATCGCCGAAGGCGGCCACGCCGGTGAACGAACCGCCCTCCGGCAAGGTGCCGTGCAGGCGCAGCAGTTCGCCCAACCGCAGGTCGATGGCGCCCTGCGACACCGGCAATCGCACGGTGAGATCGAGCGGCAGGCGCGCGGCGGCTTCCTTGCGCAGCGGAGCCGGCAGCGCGAGGGCGGTACCGGAGAGATCGGAACGCACGCGCAGCGTCTGCAGTTTCTGCGCGGCGCCTTCGGCCGGCACGTTGAGCTGCAGCGCGAATTCCGAGTTGCCGTCGAGATAGGGCTGCAGCCAGCGCAGCGATTCGTAGGGCTGCAGCAGCGCGTCGCCGGCGAAGCGGCCGCGCAGGCTGGCCTCGGCCACGCGCGCTTCGTCCGAGGTGTAGGCGCCCACCGCGATGCTCAGCGCGCCGGTGCCCTGCGCGAATCCCACGCGCAGTTCGTCGGCGGAAAAGCCGCGCTCGGAGAAGCGCACGCGGCCGCTGGCTTCGTCGAAATCCAGGCCCCACTGCGCATCGCGCAGGTCGGACTGCTGCAGATCGACGCGGCCGTCGATCGCGAGTTCGCCCAGGCGCTCCTTGAGCGGGATGTGCAGCTCGAGGCCGACGTCGGCGTTGCCACCGATGCTGACGCTGTCGAGATACTCGCCGTACTTGCGCTGCAGCGGACTGCTGCGCAGCAGCGCGAGCAGCGTTTCGCCGCGGCCGCCGCCGTCGACGTCGAGTTCCAGGATCGGATCGCGCAGCGCCTCGATGCCGCCCTGCGCGCGCTCGATGCGGTTGCCGAGCAGATCGCCGGTCAGATCCAGCCCGATGCTCTCGTTGATGAACACCGCTTCGCCCGCGACGTTCTCGCCCGCGGGCCAGTCGTGGCGGAAGCGCAGCGTGGTTGCGGCCAGTTGCGCGCGCGCCTCGAAGCGACCCTCGTGATTGCGGAAAGGCCAATGGTCGGCATCTCCGTAGACGATGGCGGTGCCGCCGGTGATCTGGCCCGCGATCAATGCGTCGTCGAGCCACTTCACCGCCTTGGCCGGCATCTTGTTCATGATCCAGAACTTCTTCGCCGCCGGCACCGGGCCAGGCGCGACCTGCGCGCGCAGATCGAGGAAGGGCCGCGTGCCATCGCCCTGCAGCCAGACGCCGCCGTCGACGCTCGCGCCCCAATCCTCGCCTTTCAATTCCAGGCCCGCGGCCTCGATGCGCCAACCGGGCTGCGTCGGCCACGCGTTGATGCTGCCGCGCGCGCTTTGCACCATCGGCGCACGCAGCATGATCGGCGCGTTCACCGTGAGCGGACGCGCATCGAGTTCGAAATTCATCACGCCCGCATCGGCGCGCAGCATGCCGGCGATGCCTTCGGCACCCGGCACCTTGCCGACCGGCTGGAATCCGAATTGCGCCAGACGCGCATCGATCGTGTGGTGCTCGCCGTCGCTCCAGTCGAGCGCGAGCGATTCGAGCTTGCCGCGCGGCGTGGCGAGATAGAGCCAGCGACGCAGGTTGTCCGAAGGCTTGTCGCTGAGCATGGCGAGCGCCAGCAGCGGGCCGAGTTCGACGTCGTGCATGGTGGCGCGGATCGAGACGTCGCTGCCGCGCGGGGCCGCGTCTTCGCCTTGGACGATTCCATCGTCGCCGCGGGCTTCGTCGTCATCTCCGCGAGCCCCGCCGTCATTCCCGCGGAGGCGGGAATCCAGCGACTTTTGCACGGCGCCTGAAGTCACTGGGTTCCCGCCTCCGCGGGAACGACGGATGCTGGCGTTCGCCAATTGCGTACGCGCATCGCCGGCATCGAGATCGAGTTGCGCGATGTCCAGCGTCCAGCCGTCGTCGCCTTCGCGCCGCCAGCGCAGCGAAGCGGCAAGCTGGTCGAGGCCATAGCGCACTTCGACCGGCTGCGGATCGGCGTCGTCGGCATTCATAGGCAAGGGCTTGGAGCCGCGCAACGACACCGGCGCGAGCGTGGCTTCGAGCCGCGCGCCCGCGAGCCGGCGCTGCACGATGTCGAGCCAGAGCCCGAGATCGCCGCTGCCCTGCACCAGTTCGATGCCGGCCAGCGGCGTGCGGCCGATCCAGTGGCCGAGCGCGAGGCGTTCGCCGCCGATGTAGACGCGGCCGTCCTGCAGTTCGCGGTCGAGGTCGGCCACCACGCGCAGCGGTTCGCCCTCCTCCACCTGCGCCACGATGCCGAAGGCGAAGCGCTCGCCCACGGTGCGCAGGCGCGCGTCGATGCGCTCGAGGGTCCAGTCGCCGCCGGTGGGCGCGTCGGTGAAACGCAGCGTCGCGTTCTCGATCTGCAATTCGCCCAGGCCGTCGAGCTGGCGCAGATCGAATCCGCCCCCGCCCTGCCGCCTGGCCAGTCCCTCGAGCCGCCATTCGCCGGCGGCGTTGCGTTCGAGCACGAGCTCGGGCCCGCGCACGCGCACCACCGTGAGCGGCACGTTCGGCAGGAAACCGGCGTAGGCGTTGATCTGCAGCTGCGCCTGGCCGATCTCGAGCACGTCCTCGCCCTGGCCGATGCGCAGATTGGTGACGCCCAGCAGCGGCCCGCGCCGGCTCCAGCGCGCATTCACGGTATCGAGCGCGACGGGGCGGCCGATGCGCTCGGACAGCCACTGCGCCACGTCTTCCGGATGGCGCGCGAGCACAGGCAACATCTGATCGGCGATCGCCACGGCGAACGCCAGCAGGATCACCAGCGAGGCCAGCCCATAGACAAGCAGCCGCCGTGCGCGGCGCACGCGACGCCGCAACGGCGTGGTCACCAAAGGCCTCGCGGCGGCTTACAGCAACACGACATCGTATTGCTCTTGCGCGTACTGCTCGTCGGCCTGGAAGCGGATGGTCTTGCCGATGAATTCTTCCAGTTCGGCGACGGCGCCGGATTCTTCCTCGAGGATCTTCGCCACGACCTTCGGCGAGGCCAGCACCAGCAGTTTCTCGGCCTCGAACTGGCGCACCGCGCGGGTGATCTCGCGGAAGATCTCGTAGCAGACCGTTTCGGAGGTTTTCAGGCTGCCGCGGCCCATGCAGGTGTGGCAGGGCTCGCAGAGCTGGCGTTCCAGGCTCTCGGTGGTGCGCTTGCGCGTCATCTCCACGAGGCCCAGCGGCGAGAATTCGTAGACGGTGGTCTTGGCGTGATCGCGCAGCAGCGATTTTTCGAGCGTGCGCAGCACCTGGCGGCGGTGCTCGGCGTCGGTCATGTCGATGAAGTCGATGATGACGATGCCGCCCAGGTTGCGCAGGCGCAGTTGGCGCGCGGCCGCCTGTGCCGCCTCCAGATTGGTGCGGTAGACGGTTTCCTCGAGATTGCGATGGCCGAGGAAGGCGCCCGTGTTGACGTCGATGGTCGTCATCGCCTCGGTCTGGTCGACGATGAGGTAGCCGCCGGACTTGAGCGGCACCTCCTTCTGCATGGCGCGCTGGATCTCGTCCTCCACCCCGTAGAGATCGAAGATCGGGCGCTCGCCCGGGTAATGTTCGATGCGTTCGGCCAAATCCGGCATGAACTGGGCGGCGAAACGTTGCGTCCGCTCCCAGGTTTCGCGCGAATCCACTCGCACTTTCTCCACGTCGCGCCGCATCAGGTCGCGCAGGGCGCGCAGCGGCAGCGAAAGATCCTCGTAGATGCACGAGCCGAGCGGTGCCGGCGGAATGGCGGCGCGCACCGCCTCCCAGGCCTTGCCCAGATAAGCCACGTCCTCGGCCAGGGCCTCCTCGGTCTGGCCTTCGGCGTTGGTGCGCACGATGTAGCCGGCCGGGGTCTCGCGGATGATGGCGGCGAGCGTGTTCTTCAGGCGCGCGCGCTCGGCTTCGTCCTCGATGCGCGCCGACACGCCCAGCACGCGGCCGTGCGGCAGCAGCACGAGATAGCGCGACGGAATGCTGAGCTGCGTGGTCAGGCGCGCGCCCTTGGTGCCGATGGGATCCTTCA